>NZ_JAEVHM010000170.1 GCF_016802865.1 Micromonospora parastrephiae
TCGTTTCTCGCGCCGTCCCTGGCCGATCAGGTCAGCACCGACCAGGCCAGCTTCCTGCCGTCGAGCTATGAGTCGGTGCAGGCGCAGGAGGTGGCCCAGGGTGGCGACTATGTGGGCCGGGCGGCGGTAGAGGTCCAGGTCGGTGAAGTGGCGCATCTGCCAGCCGTTCGCCGCGAGCCAGTTCATCCGGGATCGGTCATGCCGGAGGTGATCGCGGTCCAGATGGGACGTGCCGTCGTACTCGACTCCGACCCGACGTTTCCGGTAACCGAGGTCGAGGCGGTAGAGCGGCACCCCGTTGCTGTCCGGGACCCACAACTGGGGCTCCGGTGGCGGCAGGCCGCCATCGATCAACACCAGGCGGAGCTGACTTTCCTGCCGGCACTCCGCCCGGGGATCCGCGCGGGGTACGAGTTCACGCGCCTGGCAGACGCCGCGCAGGCGCTCGTGCCGAGCGACCTCCACCCGAAGCTCCTCGGGTTGACAGGCGCCCACGCGAAGACACAGGTCCAGCAGCGGCATCGCGTCCATCCGGCGTAGCGACCGGGCCAGGTCGACCGCGCACCGGGCGGCGGGGGCGCACGGCACTCCGGCCAGCAGCACCGGGTCGCGTACCGGCAGCACCGCCTCGTGCGCGACAACCCCACGGATGTGCGGCACGTTCTCCCCAGCCGGCACGATGATGTGTACGTCGGAGCTTCGGGCGTCGCCGAAGCCGTGCAACTGCGCGCCCGTGTGGAATCCGACGACGGCCGAGTCGGGCAGCCGCCGGAAGATCGCCGCCAGGTGTCCGACCGCTTCAGGGTTGGGCGTGTAGACGCTGCGCGACACTCGGTGCAGCCGGGACAGCCCCGTCAGGGTGCGCACACGTTCCCGGCTGAGGCCAGCGGCGACTAACTCGGAGTATCGATACAGACGCTCTGCCATGCCGCAGAAACTGCGGCACGCAGCCGCGAACCCTCCACCCCACCACAGCAACCTGTGGACAACTCCCACCCCTGTGCAAACCCCCCACCCAATCCCCAGCCGTGCTATGAGCCCCACCCCACACTCGCGTCGATCATGGAGTTGTGGTGCCGGGCAGAAGCCTCGAATCGGCACCTACCGCCCACCACAACTCCATGATCGACCGGCCGGGGCGGGGGCGGGGGTTAGTCGCAGCCGTAGCCGTCTTTGTCGCGGTCCAGTTTGTAGACGTCGCTGCCGACGACCTTGACGGTTCCGCGGACGTAGGCGGGCCCGTCTCCCGAGCCAGGCAGGCAGTCCACGTCGGTGGCGATGGGGACGCAGGGGGTGTAGTTCGGGTCGCAGTTCGACTGTTTCTTGGTGCCGACGGCGACGACCTCGGTCACCGGCTGCTTCGTCACGACGGACTTGACCAGCTTCTTGCCCGTCTGCACGCCGTCCGTGGCGGTGACCTGGTAGGTCAGCGTCCGTACGCCGTCCACGCCCCTGGTCCGGACCACTCGTTTGCCTTCGGCCAACGACGAGTCCTTCACGGTTCGCGCAGCGTGTTTGATGGCGGCTCGTTCCGTCACGGTCGTCACCCGCACGAGCGGGGTGGGGGCGGCACCCGACGGGGTCGAGGCCGGCGAGGTGGCGGCGACGGGGTCCGAGGGTGCCGGTATCGGCGACTGGGCCTGCGCGGGGACCTCGTCGGTGGGCTCGGCTGGCGCCGCCACGATGGGCTGCTGCGGCTCCTCGGCCGAAGTGCCCGTGCGGGTCGGCTCCGGCTCGCCGGTCAGCGCTCCGACGATGGCGGTGCCGGTGCAGCAGAGCAGCAGGATCGACAGGGTCACCGAGCCGAGGATGACGGCGACGCGTTGGCCCGGGCTGGCCCGGCGGAACCAGCCCGGGGCGGCGGACGGTTGGGGTCCGGGGGCGAACGGCGGCTGCGGCGGCCCGGGATTCGGCGGTGGTTGCATCGTCACGGCGATGAGTGTCGTCGCAAACACCGTGTGCAATATCCACCGTCGCGCCTGTCACCCGCGTCGTTCGCTCCGACCGTGATGATCGATGGGCGGCTTCCTCGGCGACGAGTCGACACCCGCGGTGACTTCTCGGGCTGGTCGGACAGGGCCGATCGTGTGGCCGCAGATGCGGACCAAAGCCGCGGATTCCCGCGCGTCGCACCGCCCTGCGCCCGGTCCACCAGGACGGCGAGGGGACCTGTCGGGATGTCGTCAGCAGACGCGGTTCAGCGTTCCTCCATGCCCCACGGCGACCCGTAGCCGGTCAGCAGGTCGAGGAACGGCATCGGGGGCAGTGCTTCGGGGCCGAGCACCCCGACACCGGACCAGACGCCGGTGGCGAGCAGCTCCAGCGCGACGACCGGGTTGACCGCGGTCTGCCAGACCACCGCCTGGTGGCCGTACTCCCGCATCGACCACTCGTTGTCGACCACGTGATAGAGGTAGACCTCCCGGGGCTGCCCGTCGGGGCCGAGGCCACGGACCCAGGTGCCGGCGCAGGTCTTGCCGCGCATCCGTGCGCCGAGGGTGGCCGGGTCGGGCAGGCTGGCGGCCACCACGTCGCGCGGGGACACGTCGACGCCGCGCACCCGGACCGGGGAGACGGCGTCCAGGCCGAGCTTGTGCAGCGTCCTGAGCACCTCGATGAACTCGTCGCCGAGGCCGTACTTGAAGGTGACCCGGCGGGCCTTGACCCAGCGCGGGATGAGCAGCACCTCCTCGTGCTCGACGTTGACGCACTCGACCGGCCCGATCCCCTCCGGGAAGTGGAAGGTCTCCGGTTCGGAGAACGGTTCGGTGGTGAACCAGCCCCGGTCTCTCTCCCAGATCACCGGCGGGTTGAGGCATTCCTCGATGGTGGTCCAGATGGAGAACGAGGGCGCGAAGTCGTAGCCGTCGACGGTGAGGTTCGCCCCGTCCCGGACACCGATCTCGTCGATCTCGCTGAACAGTTCGTCGGCGGCGTAGCGGGCGAACACGTCGGAGAGCCCGGGCTCGACCCCGATGCCGCACAATGCCAGCCGACCGGCCGCCGACCAGGAATCGGCCAGGGCGAACTGCGCGTCACCGAGCTTCACGCCTGTCTCGGCGTGTGACAGCGACATCGCCATGTCCAGGTAGTCCGCGCCGGCCGCGAACGCGCCGTCGAAGATCGGCATGACGAAGCGCGGGTCGACGGCGTTGAGCACGTTGGTGATCCGGTGCTCCCGGCACAGCGCGGTGACCGCGTCGGCCGAGGAGGCGTCCACCTGGGCGGCGACGAACCGGTCACCGTGCCCGGCGACGGCGCGCTCCGCGCGGCCGGGGTCGTGGTCGGCGACCACCATCGTCTCGAAGAAGGAGCGTCGGGCGGCGATGGCTACGGCGGCGGAGCCGACGCCACCGGCGCCGACGAGCAGGACACGCATCAGGAATCAAACCCCAAACCAAGACGATCGAGAGTACGGAGCCAGAGGTCGCGCCGGCCCTCGCGCGCGTCGGCGCGGGCCAGTGACCAGCGGGTGAGATTGATGCCGATCGCACGGACGGGTTCCGGTGGAAACGGCAGTGGCTTGCGGCGGACCAGGTCGAGCCGGGTCAGCGGGGTGTTCCCGCCGTCGAGCAGGTCGAGCAGCACCCGGGCGCCGAAGCGGGTGGCCCCGACGCCGAGGCCGGTGTAGCCGGCCGCGTACGCCAGTCGACCGCCGTACGCGGTGCCGAAGAACGGGCAGAACCGGGTGCAGGTGTCGATGACGCCGCCCCAGCTGTGGCTGAAGCGCACGTCGGCGAGCTGCGGGAACGTGGTGAAGAAGTGCCGGGCGAGGGTGGTGAAGGTGGCGTGGCGCTGTTCCAGCTCCGGGGCGACCCGGTTGCCGTAGTGGTAGACGGCGTCGTAGCCGCCGAAGAGGATCCGCCCGTCGGCGGTGATCCGGTAGTAGTGGAACTGGTTGCCGGTGTCGGCCAGCCCCTGCCGGTTGCGCCAGCCGATCGCGTCGCGTTGGGCCGGGGTGAGTGGTTCGGTCATCAGCACGTGGTCGTAGACCGGCACCAGGTACGCCCGCAGCCGGCGCAGCAGCGGCGGGAAGGCGTTGGTGGCCAGCACGACCCGTCGGGCCCGCACCGAGCCGGGCGCGTCGTCCGGCCCGCCGGCGGTCGCCGCGCGCAGAGCGGCGCTGTCGGCGCGCAGCCCGGTGACCCGGGTGTGCTCGTGCACCCGTACACCGAGGTCGAGGCAGGCGCGGCGCAGTCCCCACGCCAGCCTCGCCGGGTCCACCATGGCCACCCGGTCGGCGTCGAACATCCCACCCAGGTACGTCGGCGAGTTCACCTCGGCGCGTACCTCGTCGCGGTCGAGCAGCCGCACCCGGTGGCCGTACCGGCGGGCCAGCTCCGCGTCGGCGGCGAGCCCGTCGAGCTGGTACGGGGCGACGGCGACGGCCAGCTCGCCGGTGCGCTCGAAGTCGCAGTCGATGCCGAACTCGGCGACGGTGGTGGCGATGGCGTCCAGGTTCTCCCGGCCGAGACGATCCAGCTCGCCGACCTCGTCGGGGAACCGGTCGACGCCGTTGGCCAGTCCGTGCGTGAGCGAGGCGGCGCAGAAGCCGCCGTTGCGCCCGGACGCGGCCCAACCGCACGTCCCGACGTCGACGAGCAGCACATCGCGGTCGGGATCGGCCTGTTTGGCCAGCAGGGCGGCCCAGAGCCCGCTGTACCCGCCGCCGATCACCAGCAGGTCGGCGTGCTGCGGGCCGGTGAGTGGCGGCAGCGGGTCGGGGCGTTCCGGGCGGTCCAGCCAGTACGGCACGGGTGCCGCGTCGGCGAGCGCCCGGCCGGTATGCGGGAGGGTCATGACGGCCGGCGTGTCGGTCGGGGCTGCGCCGGACCGGTCAGCAGGTTGGCGCGACGTGCCCGCCGTCCGCGCAGCGAGCTGAGCCCGACCAGCAGCAGCGCGATCACGAACATCGCGGTGCCGATGACGTTGACCTGCGGTGGGATGCCCCGCTGGGCAGCGCCCCACACGTACATCGGGAACGTGACAGTCGTGCCGGCGTTGAAGTTCGTGATGATGAAGTCGTCGAAGCTCAACGAGAACGCCAGCAGCGCGGCGGCCACGATGCCGGGCAGCACCAGCGGCAGGGTGATCCGCCGGAAGGTCTGCCACTCGCTGGCGTAGAGGTCCATGGCGGCCTCCTCCAGCCGCCGGTCCATTCCGGCGAGCCGCGCCTTCACGGTGACCACCACGAACGACACGCAGAACATCACGTGCGCGATGACGATGGTCCAGAAGCCCTGCGGTACCCCGGCGGACACGAACAGGGCCAGCAGCGAGGTGCCCATCACCAGTTCGGGGGTGGCCATCGGCAGGAAGATCAGCACGTTGATGCCGGACCGGCCGCGGAAGCGGTGCCGGACCAGCGCGAACGCCATCAGGGTGCCGAGCACGGTGGCGACCACCGTGGCGACAAAGCCGATCTGCACGCTGCGGACGACCGCGTCGCACATGTCCGAGGTGGCACACGGTTGACGCCAGTTGTCGAGGGTGAACTCGTTGAAGTCGTACGACAGCCGACTCGACGGCCGGTTGAACGACAGCCCTGCCACCACCAGGATCGGTAGCGCCAGGTAGCCGAGCACCAGCAGCGCCACGATCATCACCCAGCGGTCCGCCAACCAACGGGACACTCTCACCGGAGCCGCCTTTCGTTCGCGACTGCGGGGCTCCGCTGCGCTGCACTCCTCGCGCTCACAGCACCTCCTCCGTGCCGGCCCTGCGCAGGTAGCCGAAGACCACCGCGAGGATCGCCGCCATCAGCAGGAACGACAGGGCGGCGCCCTGCGGGTAGTCCAGCCGGACCAGGAACGCCGAGTCGATGACGTTGCCGATCATGTATTCGTTCGGGGTGCCGAGCAGTTCGGCGTTGATGTAGTCGCCGCTGGCCGGAATGAAGAACAGCAGCGTGCCGGCGACCAGGCCGGGCATGGACAGCGGCAGCGTCACTCGACGGAACGCCTGTACCGGGCTCGCGTACAGGTCGGTGGCCGCCTCCAGCAGCCGATAGTCCAGCCGCTCCAGGCTCGCGTAGAGGGGCAGCACCAGGAAGGGCAGGAAGTTGTACGTCAGGCCGAGCACCACCGCGAAGGGGGTGGCCAGCAGCCGGCCGTCCGGGGCGAGCAGGTGCACGTCGCGCAGCAGGCCGACGAGCGCGCCGTTGTCCGACAGGATCGTCTTCCAGGCCAGCGTGCGAACCAGGAAACTGGTGAACATCGGCGCGACCACGCACACCAGCAGCAGGTTCTTCCACCGGCCGGCCTTCTGCGCGATGGCGTACGCCAACGGGTAGCCCAGCAGCAGCGCCAGCACCAGGGCCAGACCGGCGTAGCCGAACGAGCGCAGGAACTGCGGCCAGTACGCCTGCACCACGTCCGGATAGTTGCCGAACGCCCAGGTCAGCGCGTACCCGGTGGACAGCGAGCCGCTGGGGTCGTACAGGCTCGCCGCGGCGAGCTGCACCAGCGGCACCCCGAAGAAGATGAGCAGCCAGGCCGCGCCGGGCAACAGCAGGAGGTACGGCAGGAGCCGGTGCCGCCCGGACCGGGCTGCCGGTGGCGCGGGCGGCGCCTGCCCCGAGCCGGTGGGGGCCAGGAGGGTCACGACGACGCACCCACCGGCTCGTCGAGCACCGGCGACGTCCGGTCGGTGTCGGCGGCGTCACGGGGCAGCAGGAACGCGTGCCGCGGATCCCAGTACGCCACGGCCGTGCCGCCCACCGCCACCCGCGCCGGCGTTCCGCTGTTGGCCGCGAACACCGACAGCTCGCTGCCCCAGTCGGTGCGCAGCAGGTACTGCGTGCTGACGCCCACGTAGGAGGCGTCGCTGACCACCCCGGTGACGTGCTGATGCCCCGCGGGCACCTGGTCGGCGGAGCCGACCAGAATCAGCTTCTCCGGGCGTACCCCCAGGTGGACCGGGCCGTGGTCGGTCCGTGACCGGCCGGCGGGCACCGAGAAGCGCGCGCCGTGCGCCGTCACCGCGACGTCGCCGCCGCTGGCGCCGACGGCCTCGCCGGCGAGCAGGTTGGACTGGCCGAGGAAGTTCGCGACGAACGCGGTGGCCGGGAACTCGTAGAGGTCGGCCGGGGCACCGAGTTGCTCGATCCGGCCGGCGTTCATCACCGCGACGGTGTCGGCCATCGTCATGGCCTCCTCCTGGTCGTGCGTGACGTGTACGAAGGTGATGCCGACCTCGGTCTGGATCCGCTTCAACTCGATCTGCATCTGGCGGCGCAGCTTCAGATCGAGTGCGCCGAGCGGCTCGTCGAGCAGCAGTACCTGCGGCCGGTTGATGAGCGCGCGGGCCAGCGCGACCCGTTGCTGCTGGCCGCCGGAGAGCTGGGCGGGACGGCGATTGCCGTACCCGTCGAGCTGCACCAGCGACAGCATCCGGGCGACCTCGTCGTCGACCGCGCGGATGCCGCGTCGACGCAGTCCGAAGGCCACGTTCTCGAAGATGGTGAGGTGCGGGAACAGCGCGTAGCTCTGGAACACCGTGTTGACGGGCCGCTTGTACGGCCGCAGCCGGGCGATGTCCCGGTCGCCGAGCAGCACCTGACCGCTGGTCGGCTCCTCCAGCCCGGCGATCATCCGCAGGGTGGTGGTCTTGCCGCAGCCGGACGCGCCGAGCAGCGCGAAGAACGAGCCCTGCCCGATGGTCAGGCTGAGGTCGTCGACCGCGGTGAAGATGCCGAACCGCTTGGTGAGGTTGGCCAGGCGCAGATCGCCGGCGGGTGTCTCGCGCGCCATCCCGTCACGCCCCGATGACCTGCTGGAACTTGCCCTCGTACTCCCGTTCCTGCTTTTCGTCCAGGGCCATGAACACCTTGGACTTCGACAGCAGCGCCTCGTCGGGGAAGATCAGCGGGTTGGCCGCCAGCTCGGGGTCGATCTTCTCCATCTCGGCCTGTGCACCCTTGACCGGGCAGATGTAGTTGACGTACGCGGCGACCTTCGCGGCGACCGCCGGCTCGTAGTAGTAGTTGATCAGCGCTTCGGCGTTGCCCTTGTGGGCGGCCTTGTTGGGGACCATCATGTTGTCGCTGTAGAGCATCACGCCGGAGTCGGGCGCGACGAACTGCACCTTCTCGTTCTCACTGGAGAGCTGGATGACGTCTCCGGACCAGCCGATGCACGCGGCGATGTCACCCTTGGCCAGGTCGGGCGCGTAGTCGTTGCCGGTGAACTTGCGGATCTGCCCGGAGTCGACGGCCTTCTTGAGTTTGTTGAGCGCGTCGTCGAACTGGGCGGCCGTGAACTTCGCCGGGTCGTGCCCGTTGGATCCGAGCAGCAGGCCCATCGTGTCGCGCATCTCGCTGAGCGCGGTCACCTTGCCCTTGAGGTCGGGGCGGGTGAGCAGTTCGTCGACGGTGCGCACCTCCCTGGTGACACTGCCGTTGAAGGCCAGACCGGCGAGGCCGGACTGCCACGGTATGGAGAGCCGGTTCTCGGTGTCGAAGGAGCGGTTGAGCAACGACGGGAGCAGGTTGGCCTGCACGTTCGGGATCTTCGCCGGGTCGAGCTTCTGGATCCAGCCGAGTCGGATCATCCGGGCCGCCATCCAGTCGGTCAGCACGATGATGTCCCGGTCGGTGCTCTGGCAGGCAGCGAGCTGGTTCTGCACCTTGCCGAAGAACTCGTTGTTGTCGTTGATGTCCTCGGTGTAGGTGACCTGAATGCCGCTCTTCGTGATGAACTCGTCCAGGCTGGGCCGCTTGGATTCGTCCTTCTCGTCCACGTCCATGTACTGCGGCCAGTTGGAGAAGGCAAGCTTCTTCTCGGTGCCGGACAGGTCCTCGCTGACGCAACCGGCCTCGGTCTGCTGGGCGCCCTTGGTGCCGCAGCCGGCGAGGCTGCCACCCGTGGCGAACAGCGCGGCCGAACCGAGAGTGCCGGTGAGCAGTCCACGCCGGGAGAGGGGCCGGAGGGGAGTACGCATGACGACTCCTAGGGGGTCATCGTCGGCGGGCGGGACGGGGGTGGCGCGCCGGCGGAGGGGTCGGGACGTTCAGGTGCCGTGGCGACTGATCCTGACATGAGGTGACGTCCCTTACAAGGGATTCCGTTGCGGGATTAGCGATGCACGACGAAATACGCCAGACTGCGCGGTGATACACGCGCGACATCACGATTCGGGACATGGGGAGCGGACGATGACGAACCGGCAGCACGAGAACGGCAACGGCGGCCGACGCGTCGCTGTCCGTGAAGGGGCCAATCACGCTCTGCTGGACGACGTGGCCAAGCAGATCATCGAACAGCTTCAGGAGGACGGCCGCCGACCGTACGCGACCATCGGCAAGGCGGTGGGGCTCTCCGAGGCGGCGGTCCGCCAGCGCGTGCAGCGACTGCTCGACTCCGGCGTGATGCAGATCGTCGCGGTCACCGATCCACTCCAGCTCGGCTTCCCCCGCCAGGCCATGATCGGGCTGCGTACCGATGGCGACCTGGAGGCCGTGGCGGACCGGCTGGCCGAGCTGGATGAGGTCGACTACGTGGTGATCACCGCCGGGTCGTTCGACCTGCTCACCGAGGTGGTCTGCCGCAACGACGACCACCTGCTGGAGATCCTGCAACGGCTGCGCGCGGTGCCCGGGGTGCTCTCCACCGAGGCGTTCGTCTACCTCAAGTTGCGCAAGCAGACCTACACCTGGGGTACGGCCTGACGCTCGGCGCCTGCGCTGGTTGATCGACTCGGCTTGCAGGAAATGGGGGTGTCCGCACCGCTTCGATGCCCCGGTTTCCCTGATCCCGGGTCGATCAGTGCGCCGCCCGACGGACCGCGCCGACGAACGACGCCCAGACGGTCGGCGCGAAGGTCAGGGTGCCGCCGTCGCGGTCCTTGCTGTCCCGGACCAGGACCCGGCCGGGCAGGTTGTCAGCCACCTCGACGCAGTCGCCGCCGTTGTTGCTGCTGCGGGTCGCGGTGCGCCAGCGGGCGTCGGTCATGTCCATGTCGTGGCCACTTCCCTGATCAGCTCGATCGAACGACGCTGGGGCAACGCCTCGCCGGTGACGCTCTCCCACCTGCGTCCCAGGTTAGCGATATCGATGGGATCGGTCACGACCTGCCCGCGGAGCTGGTTGTCGAGATACGCCAATTCGGTCCCGTCGGGCAGCCGGCCCAGCACGAAGGGGCCGGCCAGGCCGGTGTGCCAGGGGCTTTCGGCGGGGATGACCCGGACCTGCACGTGCTCCCACTCGGCCGCCGACGCGAGGTGCCTGAGTTGTCCGGCCATCACCGACCCGTCGCCGACCGGCCGGCGCAGCACCACCTCGTCGATCACCGCCACGAGCTGCGGTGGGGCGTCGCGGCCGAGGACCGCCTGCCGTTCGAGGCGGCTCGCCACGATCTGGTCCACCTCGGACGGCGGGACCAGGCCGCCGGTGTTCAGGACCGCGCGGGCGTACCCCTCGGTCTGGAGCAGGCCCGGCACAAGCAGCGGCTGGTAAGACCGGAGCGAGGTGGCGTCCTGCTCAAGCTCGGCCCACGGTCGGAACCACGGCAGGTCGCGGCGGCGGAACGGCTCGGGCCAGAGGTCGGCCGCGTCCCGGCGCAGGACCTCGGCCACCGCCACCCGGGTACGCGGATGCGGGATCCGACCCGTGGCGAGCCACCGCGCCGCCGTCTTCGGGTCGACGCGGACCTTCTCGGCCAACGACTCGACCGTCTCGCCCGCCTCGGCCATCGCCACCCGCAACGCCTCGTTCCCCACCGGATTCCTCCTGCCCGCCGGATGCACACCGCGACTCGGCTCGATGCACGTCGCGGCACCGCTCGATGCACGGTGCGGCTCCGCTCGATGCACGTTGTCGGCTTCGCACCATTAACGTTGCGGCGCACGATAGCCACGCTGCGTGTCGATGTCCGCCGCCTACCGGCGTGTTGCGGTGAGACATGTTGGCGCGCATCCAGGACGCCCCCTGACGGCCCCCAAGGTGCCCCGTCTGCGTCCCAAGGCCCTGTCGCCCGGTCCCCCACAGTTGATCCACTCGACATCGCCGATACCGCGCCATCAACCGCGCCCGAATACCGCGACATCAGCCATATCGAGGTGATCATCCCGTTGCGGCTCAGCAGCGATGCGGATTCCGTTGCATCTTCGGCAGACCCGCGCTGAATCCGTCGCCTGTGACCCGTCACGCCACTGATACCACTTGCCTCAGGGCCTCGGACTGTGCGATAACCGTTGGCAGAGCGGCCGGCCTCCCCCCTGACCGGCCCGACGACCGATGGGGCTGACATGGCCAACGCCACCGACCACCTCTGGATGCACTTCACCCGGATGGCGAGCTACTCCGCCGGCGAGGTGCCGACCATCGTGCGCGGCGAGGGCGCGTACGTGTGGGACGCGCAGGGCCGCCGCTACCTGGACGGGCTCGCCGGGCTCTTCGTCGTCAACGCCGGTCACGGCCGTACCGAGCTGGCCGAGGCCGCCGCCAAGCAAGCCGGCGAACTGGCCTACTTCCCGCTCTGGTCGTACGCGCACCCGAAGGCCGTGGAGCTGGCCGAAAAGATCTCCACCCTCACCCCCGGCGACCTCAACCGGGTCTTCTTCACCACCGGCGGCTCCGAGGCCGTCGAGGCGGCCTGGAAGCTGGCCCGCGCCTACTTCAAGCGGACCGGCAAGCCAAACAAGTACAAGGTGATCAGCCGGTACATCGCCTACCACGGCACCTCGATGGGCGCCCTGTCGATCACCGGGCTGCCGGGCATCAAGAGCGACTTCGAGCCGCTGGTGCCGGGCGCGATCAAGGTGCCCAACACCAACTTCTACCGGGCGCCCGAACACGGTGACGACGCCGAGGCGTTCGGCCGCTGGGCCGCCGACGAGATCGGCCGGGCCATCGAGCGCGAGGGGCCGGACACGGTCGCCGCGGTCGTCCTGGAGCCGGTGCAGAACTCCGGCGGATGCTTTCCACCCCCGCCCGGCTACTTCGAGCGGGTCCGGGAGATCTGCGACGCGTACGACGTGCTGCTCGTCTCCGACGAGGTGATCTGTTCCTGGGGCCGGCTCGGCGAGTACTTCGGCGCGCTGCGCTACGGCTACCAGCCGGACATCATCACCACCGCCAAGGGCATCACCTCCGGGTACGCCCCACTCGGCGCGATGATCGCCAGCGACCGGCTGATGGAGCCGTTCCTCACCGAGACCGGCATGTTCGCCCACGGGGTGACCTTCGGCGGGCACCCGGTCTCCTGCGCGGTGGCCCTGGCCAACCTGGAGGTCTTCGCGCGCGAGGACCTCATCGGGCACGTACGCGCCAACGAGGACGCCTTCCGGTCCACTCTGGAGAAGCTGCACGACCTGCCGATCGTCGGCGACGTGCGCGGTGACGGCTACTTCTACGGCATCGAGCTGGTCAAGGACAAGACCACCCGGGAGACCTTCGACGAGGCCGAGTCGGAGCGACTGCTGCGCGGCTTCCTCTCCACCGCGCTGTTCCAGGCCGGGCTCTACTGCCGTGCCGACGACCGGGGCGACCCGGTGATCCAGCTAGCCCCACCCCTGATCGCCGAGCAGCGGCACTTCGACGAGATCGAGCAGATCCTGCGCACAGTCCTCACCGAAGCCTGGACACGCCTCTAACCCCCCCCGACCCCACCCCAC
>NZ_JAEVHM010000171.1 GCF_016802865.1 Micromonospora parastrephiae
CTTCGGCGCCCCGGGCGGCGCTCCGGCCGGTGGGGTGCTTCGCACCTCCGCACTGGCCAGCTCGGGCAGCACGCCCACCACCTCGGTCCGGCCGGCCGGAGGGCCGGCCCCGGCCGACAACCGCTCCGCCAGCGGGATCGGGCGCAGCATGGATGGGCGGCGTGCGGAGACCGGCCGCGCGGCGGGCGGGGCGAACCGTCCCGGACTGCTCGGCGGACGCGGCCGCCCGGGTGATGACGAGTCCGACGAGCGGCTCACCTGGCTGACCGAAGACGAGATGGTGTGGCGGGAGGGTGGGGCCGCCGCGCCCCCGGTGCTCGGCACCGGCGACTGACCTCGACCCGATCTGCGCCCGACTCCTCGGCGTGCACCCACGTGATGTTTCGGTGGCCCCGTCCCGGACGGGGCCACCGTCGTTGCGGCCCCGGCGTCCTTCGTCCACAGTGACCGCGGTGGTGGCGGTCACGCCGGAAAGCGTCCTGGTCGAGCTGCGCCGCACCGGGACGGGCGATAGGTTGGTCGGGTGTCCTCCGTAGCGTCCGTCCGCCCAGCCCGCTGGGCCGTGCTGCGGTCACTACGGGAGCTGACCCGGCTGGCGGTCACCGCGCTGGTGCTCGCGGTCGGCCTCGGCGGCGCCCTCGCCGCGACGTCACCCCCCCACTCCGACGCAGCCGCGGCCGACCGCCGTGAGCAGCCGGGTGGACACCCTCCGACCGGGCGACACCGGCACTGTCGAGCAGGCGAGCCGACCGGTCAGCTCCGCGCCGGCCGACACGGTCGACGGCGCCGCGGCGACCGCTCCGGTCACCGTGGGCCCCGGGTACGCACCGGCCGTCGACCCCGGCCGTGGTGTCCCGTCCCGACGCGGTCCGCCGACCCGCTGACCTCGGCCGATCATCGGACCGCGGCCGCTCCCGCGGCCCGGCCCGGGTCCCGCGTCAGGGCCTGACAGCCCCCACACCGCCGGGCGGCACCGGACGGTGACCAGCCCGCCGGTCGGCGGTGACCCAGCCCGAGGCGCGGCCCGACCGTCCGGCCATCCGCTCGACCGTCCGGTCCGATCCGGCCGTTGCCGTCGAGATCCCGTCCGCTGCCACCCGCCGATACCCGCCATTCGACCGCGAGGTGCTGATCATGCAGACCGTCCTCTCCGCCGTCCTGCCCGACGTGCCCCGGGCCGCCGCCATCTGGCTGAGCCTGCTCGGGGTCGTCGCGGTCGCTGTCGCCGCCCTGCTGCTGCGGCCCGGCCGGCTCCGCCTCGACCCGGGGGCTCGGATCCGCCGCGCGGCCATGCCCAGCCAACTCGAGCAGGTGCAGCAGGAGCGCGAGCAGAGCCGCTACGTGCAGGAAGTCGCGGTGGCCGCCGAGCGGGCCACCACGACCGCGCAACGCCGTCGGGCGGAGTGGATGGCCGCGCAGGACGAGGTCGAGGCCGCCTGGCAGGCCTGCGAGGCGGCCGAGGCGGCCGTCCGGCGTCTCGACACGGCGGCGGCGATGCCGCTGCCGCACACGGCCCGCACCCCGGCCGAGTACGCGGACCGCGAGCGCTACCTGCACCGGGCCGCGCTGGACGCGTACTGGCGGCGGGAGCTGTCGGTGGAGCAGCTCAGTGATGTGTTCGCGCACCGTGCCGGCTGGGACCCGCGGCTGCACCCGGTCGAGCAGGAGTTGGTGTTGCAGCGGGCGATCCGCGACAACCTGGCGGCTCGACACGCCGCTGCCCGCGAGCGGGAGCAGGCGGCATGGCGGGCAGCGGAACTCGCGGTCGCGGCGGCTCGCAGCCTTCGCGAGGAGGCCCACGCGGCGAGCGGTCGGCGGGTGGCCGAGTCGGCCTCGGTGCTGCCGCTGAGCGAGGTCGTCCGGCCGGTCGAGCAGACCCGGGAGAACCAGGTGGTGGCCCGGGGTCGCGCGGCGGTGCCGGCGTACTGATCGACCTGTCGCCGCCCGGGCGACGCGACCGGCGGCCCTGACGCCGGGGCACGGCCGTGGGTTAGCGTGACGGCATGTCCCGAGAGGCGTGGGTCCTCGTGGTGATCGCCGGCATCCTGGCGATCGCCACACTTGTCGGCGCGGTGGTGCTGGCCGTGCGGGTGGTGCGGACCCGGCGGCTGCTGGCCGGGCTCGGCGCGGGCGGCAAGGTCGCCTTCTACGGGGCCCTGATCTACACGATCTTCCCGGTCGACCTGCTTCCCGACCCGATCTACCTGGACGACATGGGCGTGCTGGCCGGCGCGCTGATCTATCTCACCCGGCTGGTGCACCAGCGGCGGGCGGCGGGGCGTCGGCTGCCCGGCCAGCCGGACTCTCCGTCGGACCCGGATCGGGCCCGGCGCCCCGTGCCATGATCGAGGTCGGTTCGGTGGACGGGGGACGGGCATGGCTGGCGATCATCGGCTGGACGTACGCGACCCGCGCGTCACGGCCTTCTGCGCGGAACGGCATCTCGCGACGCTGACCACCCTGCGCGCCGACGGCACTCCGCACGTGGTGCCGGTCGGGGTCACCCTCGACCCGGAGGCCGGGTTGGCACGTGTGATCACCTCCGGCACCTCCCGCAAGGCGCGGCAGGTGGCCGCCACCGGTGCGGCCGGCGCCCCGGTGGCCGTCTGTCACGTTGACGGCCGCCGCTGGCTGACCATCGAGGGTCGGGCGGTGCTCCGCTCGGATCGGGCCGCCGTGGCGGAGGCGGAGCGCCGCTACGCCGAGCGGTACCGGACGCCTCGCCCCAACCCGGAGCGGGTGGTCATCGAGATCACCGTGACCCGGTTGCTGGGCAGCCTCTGACCGGGCCGTCCCGTAATCAGCTGTCTGTCCGGTTCCGGTGGCGCGCATCGCAGTGCGACGGCCGCACCGGGGGCCGACGGTGGAATGCCCGCCGCAACGGGATCGTTACGTCCCCGGTACGCCCACGGCCGAGACCGCCGCGGGTCGTCGCCCCGTGTTGAGCCGAGCGCCATTCCCGGTGCTGCTGCCCTCCGCCAGCCGGAGGCACCAACCCCCCGAACGGAGACTCGACCATGAATCCGATCCTCCAGAAGAGCGGCCTGTCCGTCGTCGGCCTGCTGGTCGCCGGCGGTTGCGCTGTCGGCCCCGCGGTGGCCGCGCAGGCCGCGCCGGTGCAGGGCATCGCGACCTCGTCAAGCGATCGGGGCGGCCAGCCCGACCGGTCCGCCGAGCGGATCCTCGGCATCGACTACCAGGCCCAGCCGAACTTCTACTACTGCGGTCCGGCCGCGACACGGATCGCGTTGTCCGCGCAGGGCAAGGCGCTCTCCCAGGACGAGGTGGCGAAGCTGCTCGGCACCACCGAGGCGGGCACTCCCTCGGCCCTGGACACCACGCGGGTGCTCAACGAGCTGACCGGTGGCAGGTACCGGACCACCGAGATCCGTGACGCGGTGGCCCGCCCCGACCAGGTCGACAAGCTGCGCCACGACGTGCTGGCCGCGGTGGACGCCGGTCGGCCGGTGGTGGCCAACATCAAGGGCACCGCCGTGGACACCGACGGCAACCCGCACTCGTACGAGGGCGGCCACTACCTGACGTTGGTCGGCTACCGCGACGGCGGGGACACCATCCGGGTCGCCGACCCGGCCGACCCGGCGCTGGGCGAGTACTGGATGAGCCTGCCGAAGGTCGCCAACTGGATCGCCGAACGCGGCTACTCCTCCTGATCCTGCCGGCTCACCGGGTCGGCCTTCCCCCAGCGGGCTGGCCGGCCCGGTCGTCGTCGCGCCGCCGAGCGGCGAGGTGCGCACGACGGCGGGCACGGTTGGTGCGGGTGGGAGGAGCCCGGTGCAGGTGTCGCCGTACCGGCGGACGGACGGCTGCCTCACCCGCGCCGGCTGCCCTGCGTACGACCCGGTTGGCCTCGTCCGGTTCGCAACCGGCGGACCGCAGCAGGTCGCTGGACGCGGTACGCAGGCCGGTGACGAGCGCGTCACCGAAGGACTTCACCCCGGTGGCGGCGGCCCGCCCGGCCAACTCGGCGCATTCCTCGACCAACGTGCGGGTGCGCTGCGGGTTGTCGCCGACCCGGCACTCGGTACGCGTCTGCGCCACCGCCTGACCCAGCCGGGCGATCGCGTCCGGCAGCTCCGGCGGGATCGGCTCGTCGTACTGGAGAGCGGTCGTGGACCAGCGGGCCATGGCGCGGCTGTTTATCACCAGCCGCTCCAGCTGCGACGCACTGCGGGCGTACTGACGGAACTGCCGGCGGCGGTGCCAGCGGGCCGGCGCGATCGTCACCACCTCCTCGGCCCCGCTCAGCGACTCGTGCAGTCGGCCCAGGTCGGCCTCGGTGCCGCGGAGCCGGTCCAGGACGCGCCGCGTCCGGTCGCTGTTCCGCTCGCGCAGCGCATCTGCCAGCTCCGCGAGCTGCTCGCTGAGGACCGTGAAGATCGGCGCGGCGGCGCGGTCCAGCACCCGGATCGGGTTCACCGGCACCAGCAGCGCGACCACCAGCAGGCCGACCGCACCGCCGACCAGCGCGTCGAAGATCCGGGGCAGCTCCAGACCTCGTTGCATCGGGGCCAGCGTGGCGATCAGCACCGCCGTACCGCCGGCCTGACCGACAAGCGCGCCACCCCGGCCGGCCACCAGCAACGCGCTGGCGATGGCGAGGGCGACCACCACGCCGGTCTGCCACGGCCCGGAGCCGAGGAGGAAGCGCAGCCCATCGCCGATGGTGATACCAAGGCCCACGCCGAACAGCAGCTCGAAGGTGCGCCGGGCCCGCTGGCCGATGGCGGTGGCGATCGTGCCGACGGCGGCGGCGGGCGCGAAGACGTGGGATCCGGGGCCGAGCAGGTTCTGCGCGAGCAGGGCGGCGATCGTGGCGGCCAACCCGGCCTGGACCGAGATGACCAGGGTCACCTCCCACTGCCGGGCGCGGACCCGGCCGGCCTGGCCGCCGCGGTGTCGCACCCGTTCGACCGCCTGGCCGCTCCGCTCGGCAGCCTCGTCGAACCGCGACCGCTCGCGGTCGGCTGGTTGGCGGTCGTCGGTCATGGCGGCGGTTACCCCGGCGCCGGCCGCCCAATCGTGCCAGTACGCCCCGCGGGCACCGGGGACAACACGAGCCTCATCCTCCTCGCCGGATCCATCGGTGGTCGTAGGTTTGCCCAGCCGATGCGGGGTACCAGGGGCCACACACCCACCGATCCGCAACCGGTAAGGGGCAGTGAGATGAGCAATCCCCAGAGCACCGACGACCAGGACGTCGTCGACATCCTCGTCGCCGACCACCGTGAGGTCGAGAGCCTCTTCGTCGAGTTGGAGACGCGGCAGGGCACCCCCGAGCACCGCCGTCAGATCGTCGACGTGGTGATCGCCGAGCTCGTCCGCCACGCGGTGGCCGAGGAGGCGTACGTCTACCCGACGGCACGCAAGGTACTGCCCGACGGCGACCAGATCGCCGAACACGAGATCGCCGAACACTCCGACGCCGAGAGGACCATGAAGGACCTGGAGTCGGTCGAACCGTCCGACCCCCGCTTCGACGAGCTGCTCACCCACCTGACCAGCACCATCCGGCACCACGTACAGGACGAGGAGAACGACCTCTTTCCTCGCCTGCGCGCCGCGACGGCCCGCGAGGAGCTGGTCGAGCTGGCCGCGAAGGTGACGGCGTTCAAGAAGGTCGCACCGACCCGGCCACACCCGAGCGCACCGGACCACCCGCCGGCGAACAAGCTGCTCGCCCCCGGCACGGGGATGATCGACCGGCTGCGTGACGCGCTGAGTGGCCGGCCGACCTCGATGGACGAGCTACGCGAGAACCAGCAGCGCTGACCGACGTACGGTCCGGACAGGACAGTCCCGGGCCGCCGAATGCTTGGCGGCCCGGGACACCCCGGGTACGTCAGCGAACCTGATCGCCCTCACCGGTACGCGCCTGCGCCTGATCCACACCCTTGTCGATCTGGTCGTCGTACTTGCCGCCGGTGCGCTTGTCGGCCGCGTCGCCGGCCTTCTCCATACCCTGGTCGACCTGCTTGTCGTGCTTGTCCGCGAAGTCCTTGGCCTTGTCCATGAAGTCGCTCACGTGCTTCTCCTCCGTCGGTCGCCTCCTGTACGCGTTCCCTGGGCCGGACAGCGCAAACACCGACGTTCCGGGCGCGGACCGTCAACACCGTCCGGGCCGCCCCCGGGGCGGCGTACGATCCGCGCGGGTGGCCCGGCCCCCCGATCCGGACCGTCCTGAATACACCCGCCAGGTCGACGATCCCCTGTTGGGGCGATTCGGGTGTCGGCGCACGACCGGCCGGGTACCGACCTCGCCGAGATCGAGGAGGGCCGACATGGCGGCAGACGAACCCGGGGCGGGCACCGCGCCGAGGACAGGCGGGGTGGCGACACGAGGTGCCGCGCCGACGACGGGCGACGCCCCGACGAACGGCGACGCCGGACCGCGCCAAGCGTGGGCGGCCCTGCCCTGGCTGATCCGGACCGCGGTGCTGTGGAGCGCCTGCCTGGTGGTGATCGTCGCCGGGCTCTACCTGTTGGGCCGGATCGCCGTACTGCTGGCGCCGCTGGCCATCGCGTTGGCCGCCACCGTCTTCCTCACCGCGCTGCTCGACCCGGTGCTGCTCCTGTTGCGCCGGCTACGGCTGCCGGCGGCGCTGGCCGCGCTGCTGACGGTGCTGCTGCTGCTCGGCATCCTGGTCGGGCTCGGCGCGCTGGTGTGGAACCTGACCGCCAGCCAGTTCGACCAGCTCAGTCAGGAGCTGACCCAGGGGTTGGAACGCAGCCGGGACTTCGTCACGTCCACCCTGCCGGTCACCGACGCCCAACTGGACCGGCTGGTCGAGCAGGCCCGGCAGGGGCTCAGCGGCAGCTCGCCGGACCCGGTGGCGGGTGCCCGGACCGCCGGTGAGGTCGTCGGCTCCGCGCTGCTCGCCCTGGTGCTGCTCTTCTTCCTGCTCAAGGACGGCCGGTCGATGTGGCACTGGGTGCTGTCGCGGGTGACCGGTCCCAACCAGCCCGTGATGGCCGAGGCAGGTCGGGCCGGCTGGCAGACGCTGGGCGCGTACAGCCGGGGAACGATGCTGATCGCCGCGATCGACGCGATCGGCATCGGTCTGGCTCTGGTGGTGCTCCGGGTGCCGCTCGCCCTGCCCCTGGCGTTGATCACCTTCCTCGGCGGCTTCGTACCGATCATCGGGGCGACCGTGGCCGGTGCGGTGGCGGTGCTGGTGGCGCTGGCCGCCAACGGGCCGACCACCGCCCTGCTCACCCTCGCCGCGGTGATCGCCGTGCAGCAGATCGAGGGCAACCTGTTGGAGCCGCTGGTCATGAAGCGGCAGGTTCGGCTGCATCCGGCGGTGATCCTGGTGGCGGTCACCGCAGGCACGTTGATCGCGGGCATCGCCGGCGCCTTCGTGAGCGTCCCGATCACCGCCGTCCTCTGGCGCGTCATTGACACCGTTCAACGACGCCGAACCGCGGCGAACGGTTTGATCACCGGCTGAGGTGGCTGGTGAACCAGGCGCCGGCCTGCTCGGCGACCTCGTCGAGGGTGCCGGGCTCCTCGAAGAGGTGGGTGGCGCCCGGGACCACCCGCAGCTCGCCGACATCCCCCAGCTCGGCCAAAGCCTGCTCGTTCAGCGTGATCACTTCCTCGTCCAGGCCGCCGACCAGCAGCAACGTCGGCGTACGCACCTGGGCCAGCGCGGCGCCGGCCAGGTCGGGCCGGCCGCCCCGGCTGACCACGGCAGCCACCCGGTCGGCGCGGGACGACGCCGCGACCAGGGCGGCGGCGGCGCCCGTGCTGGCACCGAACAGGCCGACCGGTACGTCACCGGCGGGCCGCTCGACCGCCAACCAGTCGACGATCCCGGCGAGTCGGCTCGCCAACAGCCCGATGTCGAACCGCAGTTCGGCGGTGCGCGCGTCCACCTCGTCCTCGGTCGGGGTGAGCAGGTCCGCCAGCACCGTGCCGAGCCCACGGTCGTTCAGCGTCCGGGCCACCGCCACGTTGCGCGGGCTGTGCCGGGAACTGCCGCTGCCGTGCGCGAACAGCACCACGCCGACCGGCTGTGCGGGCACCACCAGGTCGGCGGGGAGCTGAACGTCCCCGACCGGAACCGTCACCGTGCTGCGCTGCTCGTCCATGACCCACCTCCGCGTGCTCGCCTGCGGCCGGGGTACCCCGCCCGCCGCACGGCACGCACGACGATCACACCGCCGACGGCTGCGTTTGCCCGATGGGGCGTCGGGTACGCGACGAGCGACCGCAGACCGTGTCGGCGCAACCGCGCCCCGACGGATCGCGAGGATCGCCATGGCCAAGCAGCAGCCGTCCCGACAGCAGCAGATGGACGAGCGGAACCGGCGGGAACAGGACGCCGAGCGCAACCAGGACTTCGGGGACCAGGCCGCTTCGGCCCGCCTGCCCGACGACCCCAAGGCGATGGCGCCCCGGGACGCGATCGGGCGCCCGTCCACCGGCGAACCGATCTGACCCAGGTGCGCGGCGCCGGGCGGGATGCGATCCCGCCCCGGCCGTTCACTGCTGGTGCTCGGGCAGCCGTAGCAGCGGCGATCGGCCCGGCGGGTGCTCCGGCGGCGGTCCGGACGGCTCGGCCGGTGGCACCGGCACGGTCACCGGTTCGTCGCAGGTCACCCGCAGCACCTGATCGTGGTGGCGCAGCTCGATCACGTCGTCCGGACCGCCGTGCCGCAGCGAGTACGTCGTCTGGTGCGGCCGGACGTCCACCCGCAGCGCCAGCCCGCGCCACTGGAGCGAGAACTCCAGTCGGCTCAGGCGGCTGGAGAGCCGGGGAGCGAACGACAGTCGCCCGTCGTGGTCCCGCAGGCCGCCGAGGCCGCCGACGAGGGCGATCCACGCGCCGGCCAGCGAGGCCATGTGCACGCCGTCGCGGGTGTTCTCGTTGAGGTCGTGCAGGTCCATCAGCGCGGCCTCGCGCAAATAGATGTGCGCCAGCTCGGGATGCCCCACCTCGGCGGCGAGCACCGCCTGGGTGCACGCCGAGAGCGACGAGTCGCGCACGGTCCGCCGCTCGTAGTAGAGGAAGTTGCGCACCTTCTGCTCCGGGGTGAACGCGTCCCCCCGCCAGTGCATGGCCAGCACCAGGTCGGCCTGTTTGATCACCTGCTTGCGGTACAGGTCGAAGTACGGGTAGTGCAGCAGCAGCGGGTACTTCTCCGCCGGCGTGTGCGCGAAGTCCCACTCCTCCAGCCGGGTGAACCCCTCCACCTGCTGGTGGACGCCGATCTCGTCGTCGTACGGGATGTGCATGGAGGTGGCGGCGTCCCGCCAGCTCGCCGCCTCCTCGTCGGTGACCCCGAGGCGGGCGGCGTCGTCCCGGTAGCGCATCACCACCTCGGCGGCGGCGAGCAGGTTCCGCTGTGCCATCAGGTTGGTGTAGACGTTGTCGTTCTTCACGGCGGTGTACTCGTCCGGGCCGGTCACCCCGTCGATGTGGAACTGCCCGTGCCGGTCGTGGTGGCCGAGCGACCGCCACAGGCGAGCGGTCTCCACCAGCAGATCCAGCCCGATCTCCCGCTCCAGCGCGGTGTCCCCGGAGACCAGCACGTAGCGCCGCAGCGCGTCGGCGATGTCGGCGGCGATGTGGAAGGCGGCCGTGCCGGCCGGCCAGTACCCGGAGGACTCCGGACCCTCGATGGTCCGCCAGGGGAAGGCGGCCCCCTTCAGGGTCAGTGTCTCGGCCCGCTCGCGGGCGCTGTCGAGCGTGCTGTGCCGCCAGTGCAGCGCGTTGCGCACCGCGCTCGGCTGGGTGTACGTCAGCACCGGCAGGACGAACATCTCGGTGTCCCAGAAGGCGTGCCCGTCGTATCCCGGGCCGGTCAACCCCTTCGCGGAGATGGGCCGTCGTTCGGCGCGGGCGCCGGCCTGGAGCACGTGAAAAAGGCCGAACCGGACGGCCTGCTGCACCTCCGGGTCTCCCTCGACCCGCACGTCTGCCGCGTCCCAGAACTCGTCGAGGTAGCCCCGCTGTTCTCGGCAGAGCCCCTCCCAGCCATCCAGCTTGGCCGCGGCCAGCGCCGCGCCGACCTGGTCGCGCAGCGCGGGCAGCGACCGTCGGCTCGACCAGCCGTACGTCAGGTACTTGACCACCCGTAGCTTCTCACCGGGCTTGAGCACGCAGCCGACCGTGGTGCGGACCCAGTCCTCGTACCCCTCGGATTCGATGGTGGTGTGCTCCGGGCCGTGCACCTCGTGTTCCATCGCGGCGGCGACCCGCAACCCCGAGACCTTGGTGCGGTGGATCAGCTGCCCGCCGTCCGGGGTGGTCAGCTCCTCCTCGGCCTGCAACGGCGATTCCAGGACGGCAGCCACCCGGGGGTCCTTGCTCTGCGCCGGCAGCGACTCGTTGGCCACGAGTTCGGACTGCACGATCAGCCGCAGCGGCCCGTCGACCGCCTCCACCTCGTAGTGGATGGCGGCGACCGAGCGCTGCGTGAACGACACCATCCGGGTGCTGCGGACCTTGACCTCCCGGCCGGCGGGTGAACGCCAGTGCAGCTCCCGGTGCAGGGTGCCGGCCCGCATGTCGAGGATCCGCTCGTGGGCGAGCAGTTCGCCGTAGCGCACGTCGAGCGGTTCGTCGTCGACGAGCAGCCGGATCAGTTTGCCGTTGGTGACGTTGACGATGGTCTGACCGGACTCCGGGAAGCCGTAGCCGGCCTCCGCGTAGGGCAGGGGGCGCAGCTCGTAGAACGAGTTGAGGTAGGTGCCGGGCAGGCCGTGCGGCTCGCCCTCGTCGAGGTTGCCGCGCAGCCCCACGTGCCCGTTGGAGAGCGCGAAGACCGACTCGGACTGGGCCAGCACATCCATGTCGAGCCGGATCTCCCGGACGTGCCATGGTTCGACGGGATAGGCCCGCTCGCGGATCACGCGGTGCCCCGCTCTCCGGCCGCGTGCTCGGCGGTCGCGTCGCCGATCGGGCGTGGTGCCGGCGGGTCGGCCGCGTCGAGCAGATCGGCGAGGTCCTTGACCACGATGTCGGCGCCGTGGGCGAGCAGTTCGTCGGCCTGGCCGACCCGGTCGACGCCGACCACGTAACCGAAGCCGCCGGCCCGCCCGGCCGCGACCCCGGACAGCGCGTCCTCGAAGACGGCGGCCCGGGTCGGGTCGACGCCGAGCAGCCGGGCGCCGGCCAGGAAGCTGTCCGGATGCGGCTTGCCGCGCAGCCCCTGGGCCCGGGCCACCAGCCCGTCGACCCGCCCCTCCAGCAGTGGCTCCAGCCCGGCGGCGGCGACCACCTCCCGCCCGTTGGCACTCGCGGTCACCACGGCCCGCCGCAGGCCGGCGGCGGTCGCCGCCTCCAGGTAGCGCACCGAACCCGGGTAGACCTGCACGCCGGAGCTGCGCAGACGCTCCAGCAGCAGGACGTTCTTGCGGTTGCCCACGCCGTTGACCGTGTCGGCGGTCGGCGGGTCGTCGGGGCCGCCCTCGGGCAGCACGATCCCGCGAGAGGCGAGGAACGCTCGGACGCCGTCCGCGCGCGGCCGGCCGTCGACGTAGCGGTTGTAGTCCGGGCCGGGGTCGAACGGTTGGAAGGGCTCCCCGCTGGCGGTGGCCCGCTGCCGGAGGAACTCGTCGAACGTCTGCGTCCAGGCGGCGTTGTGCACCAGGGCGGTCTGCGTCAGCACACCGTCCAGATCGAAGAGACAGGCGGTCACATGAGCAGGTAGGCCCAGCACGGTACGAATCTAACCACCCGGCCGGGCCCGCAAACCCGTTTCCGCCGCCCCGACGAGGCTCAGTTCGGCCGCAGCGTCCAGAGCACGGTCATCGCCGAGGTGGGCGTGCCGTCCTCGGTGGTGATCTCCACCTCGACGCCGAACTCGGGTCGTCGACCAGTTTCCAGCTCGTCGATCACCTCGAGCGGCGGCCGAGCGAGGCGCGCGGTCGCCAGCACCGGGCCCATGGCGAGCTTGCGGTAGGCGATGTCGGCGCGGACGGCGAGCGGCACGCACGGTCGAGCAGGTGCCCGAAGGCGGCCAGCACGACCGCGCCGGAAGCCGTCTCACCGAGGGCGAACATGGCGCCGGCGTGCGGGCCGCCCACATGGTTGTGAGTGGCCGGCGAGTCGGGAAGGCGGACGACTGCCCGCACCCCGCCCTCCGCCTCGGGTGCCACCTCGACGAATTCGACGCCGAGGGTCCGGGCGAAGGGCACCGCCTCGAGCATGCCGGCCGCCACCTGGCGGGAGTCGATGGTCATGACCTGACGTTACTCGCTGGTAACCAGGCCGACAACCAGGGATTTTCCCGACTCGGTCCGGTGCTCAGAGGTTCGCGATCGTCCGCAGGATCTCCGCGTAGAAGTTGCCGTCGATGCTCCGGAAGAGGGCGAAATCCTGACCCGGGTCGCCGAAGAACGGGCGGAGGGTCCAAGCCAACTGGGTGCCGACGAAGCCGAAGAGCAGGATCCAGATGTAGAGCAGGGTCATGCTGGCCGGCCGCTGCGTCGGCTCGGCACGGCGCACCTGCGGGCTGCCCCACGGGCGCTGCGCCGGCGGGTAGCCGGGCGGGAACGAGACGCCGGCCGGCTGCCCGCCCCACTGCGCCGGAACCTGGGCCGGCGCGACGGTCGCGGCGGT
>NZ_JAEVHM010000172.1 GCF_016802865.1 Micromonospora parastrephiae
GTTGGGGTTGGGGTTAGTTGCCGGCTCGGGGGCTGGTTTGTTGGAAGGCGGTTCGTTCGCTCGGCGGGACGAAGTCGCGGACGGGTTGGTCGCGCAGGGCCGCGGCGAGCACCTCGCCGACCGCGTCCACCATCCGCGACTGCACCGCCTGACCGACCGCGTCGCGGGGATCGTCCGGGTTCGCCGCCATCGACGCGACCGCCAGCTGCGGGGTGAACGCCACGACCGTCTCGGTCTCGTACCGCTCCGAGCTGCCGGTCTTACCGGCCACCGGCCGGCCGAGCTTGGCGCGCAGGGTGGGTGCGGTGGCGCCGTCGCAGCGCCCGTACATCGACTGGTCGCCGACCGGGCAGCGGGCGGCGTCGGTGGCCGCCCGGGCCACGTCGGTGTCGAGCACCTGCCGGCAGTCCGGCTTGGCGGCGTCGACGGGCCGGCCACCCGAGTCGGTGATCGAGACGACCGGCAGCGGGGCGCACCAGGTTCCCTCGGCCGCCACCGTGGCGTACGCCGTCGCCAGGTCCAACGGGGTCGTCGCGGCCACGCCCAAGGTGAACGGACCCCAGTTCTTCGCGCCGTAGCGGGCGAGCCGGGCGTCGGAGTCGGCGCGCAGCACGATGCCGAGCCGCTCGGCCATCTCCACCACCCGGTCGGCGCCGACCCGCTCGGTGAGCCAGGCGAAGTAGGTGTTCACCGAGCGGCCGAACGCGCTCCACATGGTGCGCGGGCCGTCCATCGACGAGGGGCTGGCGTTCACCGGGCACCAGCGGCCGTCGCAGCTCGCCGAGCCGCTCACCGGGAAGCGGGTGAGCAGTTGGGTGGGCGCGACGAAGTCCGTCGACAGCGGCATGCCGGACTCCAGCGCGGCGAGCATGGCGAAGAGCTTGAACGTCGACCCGCCCTGGTATCCCTCGATCGCGCCGCCGCCGGCGACCAGCTGGTTCACCGTGTTCGGGTGGTTCTTCTGCCCGACCGGGTTGTCCTGGACGCTGTATTTGCGGTTCACCGACATCGCCAGCACCCGGCCGGTGCCTGGCTGTACGACCACGGTCGGCAACGCCCGCGCCTCGGTCGGCTGGTAGATCCGCAGGACCTGCTCGGTGGTGGCCCGCTGCACCCCCGGGTCCAGCGAGGAGACGATGGAGAATCCGCCCCGGCGCAGCGTGCGTTGCCGCTCGTCGGCGGTCGACCCGAACGCCGCCTGGGCGCTCCACCACCGGGTGAACCAGTCGCAGAAGAATCCCCAGTCGTTGTGCCCGTCGGGCACGCCGTGCAGTCGTTCGGGGTCTCGCTGGGCCGCAGCTGCAACGGCTCGGCCCGGGCCGCCGCAGCCGCGTCCGCCGACACCTGGTCCGTTTCCACCAACTGTTCCAGCACGTACGCCCGTCGGTTCAGCGCGCTGTCGGCGTCGCCGTTGATCGGGTCGTCGCTGTCCGGAGACCGGACCAGGCCGGCCAGCAGCGCGGCCTGGGCCAGGGTGAGGTCGGCCGGGCTTCGGGAGAAGTAGCGCTTGCTGGCCGCCGCGATGCCGTACGCGCCGGCGCCGAAGTAGGCGATGTTCAGGTAGCGGGTGAGGATCTCCTCCTTGTTCAGCTCCCGTTCCATCGCCAGGGCGTACCGCATCTCCTGGAGCTTGCGGGCGGTGGTGATCTCGGTGGCCGCGCGGCGTTGCCGCTCGGTCAGCCGGGGGTCACTGCTGAGGACGTTGCGGACGTACTGCATGGTCAGTGTGGAGGCGCCCTGCCGGGTCTGGCCGTCGCGTTTGTTCACCGTGAACGCGCGCACGACACCGCGCAGGTCCACACCGCTGTGCTGGTAGAACCGGACGTCCTCGGCGGCCACGATCGCCTGGCGCATCACCGGCGCCACCTCACGCAGCGGCACGTCCCACCGGTCCTCCTGGTAGAAGGAGGTGATCAGGGTGGTGCCGTCGTTGGCGTAGAGGTTGGAGCGCTGCGCGGTGGGTGGCGTACGGAGGGTGTTCGGCAGCTCCGAGTAGGGCGTGGACAGGGCGCTGAAGCCGATTCCGAAGACCAGGGCCGCGGGCAGGGCGGCCGCTGCCAGCATCAGCCCGGCCAGTACGCCGGCGATCACCACGGTCAGCAGTTTGTCGAGATGGGCCCGGATCATCAGCTCTCCCCGCAGGAGCCGGTCACGCTAGGACCCGTTCAGAATGACCCGGAACGCCCCTTTCACCACCGGTTTTCACCAAACCCGGAGGAAACTCGCACGGCGCTCAGGGCAGCAGCGCGCCGGCCAGCGGGTGGACCGTCTCCTCGATCTCGTCGGCGACCCTGTTGAAGCACTGGTCGCCGCGACCCCACGGGTCGTCCAGATCGTCCGTCGGCAGCGCCGAGGCACCCAGCCGGGCGTCGTGCGCCGCGGCCACCAGGGCCACACCCCGGGCGTACACCGCCTCCGGAGTCGCCTCGGCGGCCGGCAGCGCGCTGGTGTCCACCGCCGCGAGCAACCGACCGAACTCGCCCAGCACGAACGTCCGGGCCGCCGCGTCCGGCCGCAGCGCCACCACGTACTCCTGCTGGTCGGCGGTCGCGGTCAGCACCAGGTCGGCGGCGTCGATGTGGTCCGAGCGCAGCTTGCGGGCGGCGAAGCCCTCGACATCCCCACCGCGCCCGATGACCTGCCGCGCCGCCGGCGGGTTCATCTCCTCGCCCGCGTGCCAACCACCGGTGCCGGCGCTGTGGCTGTGCAGCAGCTCCTCCGCCCGGGCCGGGTCCTGCTCACGCCGGACCAACCGCTCCCGCACGGCGAGGGCGAGCAGCCGCTCGGCCATCGGCGAACGGCAGATGTTGCCCATGCAGACGTGCAGCACGGTGAACGGGGGCACTCAGACCCCCTGGCTGTCGACGAGATCCGGGACCACGTCGCGCAGCTTCTCCAGCGGAATCGCGCCGGCCCGCAGCAACTGCGGCACCTCACCGGTCAGGTCCACGATCGTGCTGGGCACCGGGTCCGGACAGGGCCCGGCCTCCAGGTACGCCCGCACCGAGTAGCTGAGCTGGTCGCGCGCCTCCTCGGCGGTCACCGCGGCGGGTTGACCCGTCTTGTTGGCCGACGAGACCGCCATCGGGCCGGTCTCCCGCAGCACCTCCAGGGCCACCGGGTGCAACGGCATCCGCACCGCCACCGTGCCCGTCTTGTCGCCCAGGTCCCACTGCAGGCTCGGCGAGTGCTCGACGACGATCGTCAGCGCACCCGGCCAGAACGCCTCCACCAGGTCCCGTGCGGCGGTGGGCAGCGAGAAGACCAACCCGTCCAGGGTGTGCCGGGACCCGATCAGCACCGGCGGCGGCATCTGCCGACCCCGGCCCTTCGCGTCCAGCAGCGCCTTGACCGCGTACGGGGTGAACGCGTCCGCGCCGATTCCATAGACGGTGTCCGTCGGAAGGACGACCAGCTCGCCGTTCTTGACCGCCTCGATGGCCGCAGCGATGCCGCGGTCCCGATCAGCGGGCGACCGGCAGTCGTAGAGCATCACGAGGAGTCAGTCTGCCACGCCGCCCCGCCGGGGGCGTGCTGGCCGTCCGCCCGTCGGGACGCGGTGGCGTACCGGGGCCGCCCGGTGAGGTCCGGATGCTCCGTGACGGCGGCGAACCGGCCGTCCGCGACGAACAGGTCGGGCACCGCCGCGCCGTGCGTGTCGTCGTGCTCGACGCCCACCATGCCGCCGGGGCGCAGCAGCGCCGCCGCCCGGATGATCACCGGCCGGATCACCGCCAGGCCGTCCGCCCCACCGAACACCGCCTCCGCCGGGTCGTGCGCGGCCACCTCGGGCGGCACGACCACCTCGACCGGCACGTACGGCGGGTTGCAGAGCAGCACGTCCACCCGACCGACCAGCTCCGCCAGCAGATCCGGTGCGGTCACGTCGGCCTCGACCACCTCGATCGGGCGGTCCCCCGCCGCGGCCCGCTCCGCCGCGTTGCGCCGCAGCCAGCCCAGCGCCGCCGGGGACCGCTCCACCGCCACCACGCGGGCCCCCGGCAGCTCCTGCGCCACCGCCAGCGCGATGGCGCCGGAACCGCTGCACAGGTCCACCACCAACGGCTCGGGCCGGGTCTGGGCCTGCTCGACGCCCCAGCCGGCCAGCAACTCGGTCTCCGGCCGGGGCACGAAGACACCCGGGCCGACCGCCAGCTCCAGGTGCCGGAACGCGGCCCGGCCGGTCAGGTGCTGCAACGGCTCCCGGCCGGCGCGACGACGGACCAGGTCGTCGAGCCGCGCCAGCTCGTCGTCGTCCAGGTCGTCGGCGAGCGCCAGCCGGCCCCGGGGCACCCCCAGCACGTACGCCGCCAGCAGTTCGGCCTCCACACGGGCCGGGCCCACCCCCGCGGCGGCGAGCGTCCGGGCCGCGCGGGCCACCGCGGCGGACGGACGGAGCCTCCCTGTCCCCTCGGGGGGGTGTTGCGGCAGAGTGGTCACGCGATAATCATGATGCGTCGCGGGCGACGTGACGAACGGGTGCGTCGAGACGCACACGACGGGAGGTTTGCGGGTGGGCTGGCTCGACCGGGTCGAGGACCAGGTTGACGCTCTCACGCACGCCCGGGCGTTGCAGGAGGCCAGTCGCTCTGCGGAGTCGTACGCCCTGCTGGAGCGGGTGATCCGCACCACCACCAACCCGGCGGCCCGGGCGGACGCCATGGTGCAGCGTCTCTCCGCGCTGATCAATCTCGGTCGGACGGCGGAGTTCACCCGTGCCATCGAAGAGGCGTCGGCGGCGGTCCGTGACCTCGCCGAGCCCTACCTGCACGGGCACCTCAACGCGCTGGCCGCGCTCGCCGCGCACCACCAGGGCGCACTGGACCGCTGCGTCACCCATCTGGTGAAGGCCGCCCGGGCGCTGGGCGCGGTGGAGGACCCGGACCGGGACACCGCCTGGGGCTGGCACGACCTCGCGATGGCCTACAGCTACCTCAGCTTCCACGGGTACGCCCTGGGCGCGATCGAACGTGCCCGGCAACTCGGCCTGACCGCCGGAATCCCCGAGGAGACGTTCGCCGCGCCGGGCATCCGGCTGCGCAACGCCGTGGCACTGGACCACAACGGCGACAGTGACGGCTGCCTGCGGGTGCTCCGCGACGTCGCGGCCGATCTGGCCCGGTTCGTGCACAGCGGTCGCGCCGACCGGCTGCGCCCGAGCAGCCTCGCCGCGTACGGGTACGCGGCGGCCCGGCAGGCGGCGCTCGGCGACCGGGTGGAGCCGAGCGTCGACATCGACCCGTCCCACCTGCTCCAGAACGGCGGCGACAGCGCCCGTGCCCGCGACATGCGGCACCTCGGGCAGGTCTGCCTGGCCGTCGCCGCCGGCCGGCCGATCGAGGCGGTCGCCCGGCTGGACACCATCCGGGTCTCCACCGAGACACTCGGCACGGCGGAGCCGGCCCGGCTGCGCAGCATCGCGCTGGCCCGGGCCGGGGACCACGTGGCCGCGCACCGGGCCGACCGGCTGGCGTTCCGGCTCGCCGCACAGCGCAACGACCGGCTGCGCGACGTCTACATCGACGGCATCGCCGCCCGGATCGACCACGAGGAGATGCGCCGCGAGGCGGCCCGGTTCGAGGGGGAGGCACTGACCGACCCGCTCACCGGCCTGCCCAACAGGCGTCGACTCGAGCGGTACATCACCGCCGTGGTCACCCGTGGCGAACGGGTGGTGATCGGCGTCTGCGACCTGGACGGCTTCAAGGCGGTCAACACCCGGCACGGGCACCACTCCGGCGACCTGGTCCTGCAACGCATCGCCGGGGTGATCAACCGGGTGATGCGTCGGGGGGACTTCGTGGCCCGCTACGGCGGTGACGAGTTCGTCGTGGTGCTGCCGGACACCGGCATGACCGAGGCCGGCGAGGTGGCCCGCCGGATCGAGACGGCGGTCCGCGCCGAGGACTGGGAGTCGCTTGTGCCGGGCACGCCAGTCGGGGTGAGTATCGGCTTCGCCGAGGTCTCCGGCGGCGGTGGGCTACGCGACGCGCTCAGCGTCGCCTTCGAGGAGGCCGACCGGGAGATGCTGCGCGCCAAGTCCCGCCCGCGCGCCAGCTGACCGTCGGCACCGGCCGGTCAGCGCGACGGCGCGGTCAGCGGCGGGTCAGCGGCGGGTCAGCGGCGGGTCAGCTCGGTGTCGCCGGCCAGGCGGGCGGCGCGGTCGGCCTCGGTCAGGGCGTCCAGGACGCCGTCCATCTCGCCGGCCAGCGCCAGGTCCAGGTTGTACGCGGTGTAGCCGATCCGGTGGTCGGTGATCCGGTTCTGCGGGAAGTTGTAGGTGCGGATCCGCTCCGAGCGGTCCACCGTGCGCACCTGCGCCTTGCGGGCGTCCGAGGCGGCGGCGTCGGCCTGCTCCTGGGCCGCCGCGAGCAGCCGGGCCCGCAGGATGCGCATGGCCTGCTCCCGGTTCTGCAACTGGGACTTCTCGTTCTGACACGAGACGACGATGCCGGTCGGCAGGTGGGTGATCCGCACCGCCGAGTCGGTGGTGTTCACCGACTGCCCTCCCGGACCGGACGAACGGAACACGTCGATCCGCAGGTCGTTCTGGTCGATGGTGACGTCGACGTCCTCGGCCTCGGGCAGCACCAGCACCCCGGCGGCGCTGGTGTGGATCCGGCCCTGCGACTCGGTGACCGGGACGCGCTGCACCCGGTGCACGCCACCCTCCCACTTGAGCCGCGACCAGACGCCGTTGCCGCCCTCCGGCACACCCTTGGTCTTGATCGACAACGAGACGTCCTTGACGCCGCCGAGGTCCGAGTCCTGTGCGTCGATCACCTCGGTGACCCAGCCGTGGCGTTCGGCGTACCGGGTGTACATCCGCAGCAGGTCACCGGCGAAGAGCGCGGACTCCTCGCCACCCTCACCGGCCTTGATCTCGACGATCACGTCCTTGGCGTCGTGCGGGTCACGGGGGATGAGCAGCTCGGCGAGGCGCTCCTCCAGGGCCGGCAGGGATGCCGCGATCGACTCCGCCTCGCCGGCGAAGGAGGGATCCTCCGCGGCCAACTCGCGGGCCGCGGCCAGGTCGGCGCGCGCCTGCTCCAGCTCGTCGGCGGCCTTGTGCAGCGGCACCAGCTCGGCGTACCGCCGGCCGACCCGGCGCGCGGTGGCCTGGTCGGCGTGGATCGCCGGGTCGGCCAGCCGCTTCTCCAACTCGGCGTACTCGTCGAGGAGGCCGGCCAGACGCTCGCTGCTCATGCTGCGGGTGCTCCTTCGACGGTGCGGCACCGGGCCGACCCGAAGGCCGGTCGCCGGGTGGAAACAGGTGAAATACGGACGCGCCCGTGTCCGGCGGTGAACCGGACGCGGGCGCCGAACGAGGAGTTACTTGGCCTTCTTGGCCTGAACCTTGGCGTACTTCTGCTGGAACTTCGCGACCCGGCCGGCGGTGTCGAGAACGCGCTGCTTACCGGTGTAGAACGGGTGGCAGGCGCTGCAGGTCTCGACGTGGATCGCCCCGCCCTTGGCGGTGCTGCGGGTCTGGAAGGTGTTGCCGCAGGAGCAGCTGACCTCGGTGGTCACGTACTCCGGGTGGATGCCTGACTTCATCTCGCCTCGGTCCTCTCGTTGGTGGTCGCCGGGTCGCCGTCACCGCTCGTCGCGCCGTACGCGACGGGCTCGGGCGTGAACCGGAACCGGTGGCCGATTGACCAGTGTGCCATGGGCCTGAGCCAGCCCGGCAATCGGGCCGCACACCTCGTCCGGCATCGTCAACACGTGCCTACCCGTCCGCATTCCCGCCGCCCAGCGGGGCATTCGCCCATCCTGGGAACCGTCGCCGCGTACCCCGCCGGGGGTACGTCGGTCGAGCCGGAGGTGCGCCGATGACCCGCCTGATCGCCACCCGGGGGCTGCCCGCCTCGGGCAAGACCACCTTCGCCCGTACGCTCCAGCCGTCCGTGCTGCGGGTCAACCGGGACGACCTGCGCCGCATGCTGCACGGCGAGCGGCTGTTCACCCAGTGGGCCGAGGCCCAGGTGACCGTCGTGCAGCGGGCCCAGGTCGAGGCGCTGCTGCGGGCTCGGGCGGACGTCTGCGTGGACGACACCAACCTGCGCGCCCGCACGTTGCGGGGCTGGGCCGATCTGGCCGCCCGGCACGGCGCGGATTTCGAGGTGCACGACTTCACCGACGTACCGCTGGACGAGTGCCTACGTCGCGACGCCGCCCGCCCGGTGGCCGACCAGGTCGGCGCGGACGCGATCCGCCGGCTGCACGAGCGGTACCTGGAGGGGCGGGACCTGCCGTTGCCGGTGCCGCAGGCCCGCACCGGAGGGCCCGGAGCCGTGCACCCGCCGTCGACCGAACCGCCGGAGATCGTCCTGGTGGACATCGACGGCACCGTCGCGCTGGCCGTGTCCCGCAGCCCGTACGACATGACCCGGGTGGGCGAGGACCAGCCGAATCCGGCGGTGATCGCGGCGGTCCGGGCGATGCACGCCGCCGGGTACGGGGTGGTCTTCTGTTCGGGGCGGGACGCCTCCGCCCGACCGGCCACCGAGGGGTGGCTGGCCCGGCACGTCCGGGTCCCCTATCTCGGCCTGCACCTGCGCGCCGTCGGCGACTCCCGCAAGGACTCGATCGTCAAGCGGGAGATCTACGACCGGGAGATCCGGGACCGCTACCGGGTGGTCGGCGTCTTCGACGACCGCGCCCAGGTGGTCCGGATGTGGCGGGCCCTCGGCCTCACCGTCTTCCAGGTGGCCGACGGCGACTTCTGAGGTGTACGGGCCCCTCGCTGTCAGCGACCGCGAGGGGCCCGTACGCATCAGCGGGTGAGGGCGACGGTGGCGTCGGCGCGGAGGCCGTTGACGGTGACGGTCAGGCGTACCGGGGCACCGGGGCGCAGCGCGGTCAGCGTGCCGGTGGCCGGGTCGAAGCGGGCGGTGTGCCACGGGCGCACCCCCGCCGCCGAGCCGATGTGCACGCCGGGCGAGGCCGACCAGTCGGCGCTGACCGGAGCGGCCACCGGGACCGTACGCCCTCCGGGCTGGGTCAGCGTGGCGGTGACCGCGGCGGGGGTGCCGACCGCGACGCTGGCCGGGGCGGTCACCGTGAGCCGGTCGGTGTGCGCGTGGAACTCCGCGTCCACCCAGCGGGGCCCCTCGGCGAGCGGGTCACGGCGGGCCCGGTCGGCCTCGGCCGGGGTCACCGGGTCCACGCCGAACTCCGACCAGCCGGTGAAGCCACCCTGGTCGGCAGGGGTGGACGGCGTCTTGCCCGCGTTGCCGTTGATCACGTACGGCACCCCGTCCACCCGGTCGGCGTGGAAGGTGCCGACGTGCCCGCCCACGAACAGCGCACCCTTGCCGGTGCGGTGCTGGAAGTCGGCCAGCCACTGCTCCAGCAGCGCCGCCTCCTTACGGTCGGTGAGCTGGCTGGCCTGCGCCGGGCTGGGGTCGCGCGCCGGGTGGTGGTGCAGGACGACGACCGAGCCGACGCGCCGGTCGGTGGCCGCCGCGTCCAGCGTCTCGCGCAGCATCCGTACCTGGTCGAAGCCACCGCCGCGCAGCGTCCCGGTGGACGAGTTCAGCGTGACGAACCGGGTGCCGTTGTGGTCGAAGACCCGTGAGGTGGCACCGAACGCGGCAGCGAAGTTGCTGATCGGGGCCCCCATGATCTCGTGGTTGCCGGGCACGTAGTACCAGGGCAGCGCGTCGCCCAACTCCTCGTCGAGGATCCGTCGGGCCAGCGCGAAGTCGGCCGGATAGGCGGTGTCCACGAAGTCGCCGTTGATCAGGAGGAAGTCGGGACGGGCCGCCCGTACCTCGCGCAGCGTCCGTCGGGCCTGGGCGACGAGGTCGCTGTCCGGGTCGGCGGCGACGAACTGGGCGTCGGAGAGCACCGCGAACCGCCAGGGCGCGCCGTCCACCGTGCCGTCGCGGACCACCACCCGATCGGTACGCGGGGGCACCGCCGGCACGTCGACCGTGGGCGGGACCTTCGCCACCAGGTCGTCGATGATCACCTCGCTGGTGTACTGCGCGGCGGCGTTCGTCTCGGCCACGTAGAAGCGGCGCACCCGCACCGGGTACTGCACGCCGGCAGGCACCGCGAACTCCACGTACCGCCAGCCGGTCCAGGTGATCAGCGGGCCACGCAGCACGTGCTGGGTGTCCTGGGCGTCGTGCAGGTGCAGGCTGGGCCATTCCCCGGTGCCGTTGCCGTGGATCCACATGCCGAATGCCTGCGGCTGGCCGGGCACCTCGATCCAGGCGGGCGGGTCGGCGTACGCGGCCCGGGTGCCGGTGGACTGGCTGAAGTCGTACGACATCCGCAGGCCGGTGCCGGTGTGCCCCGGCGCCGGCGCGACCGACCCGCTGGCCCGGGCCTGGCTGAACCGCCAGGACGCGGCGTCGTCGAAGCCGGCGACCGGCACGTCGGTCAACCCGACGGTGACCGGCAGGACGACGCTCGTGCGTCCGACATGGACCGTGATCAGGGCGGATCCGGTGTCCCGCAACGCGGTGACGGTCAAATTGCCGTCCTCGGTCGGGGTGATCCGCAGGAGGTCCCGGTCGTAGTCGAGGGTCACATCCGCCGGTTCGATCGGCGCGGTGTTGCCTTCGGCGTCGTAGCCGACCACGCCGACCAAGGCGTTGCCGTCCCGGCCGGTCAAACCGACCCGCTGCGTGGTGGTGCCGATCCGGGCCAGCGGGCCGAGCACGGTGAGGGCCAGCGAGCCGGTGGCCCGGCCCCGCGAGGCGGTGACCGTGCCGACCCCCGGGGCGCCGGCGTGGAACACCCCGTCGCGGTCGACCCGGCCGCGTGACGCCGGGGTCGCCCGCCAGGTGGGCGCGCCGGCCGCCGGACCGTACGTCTCGTCGTAGCCAGCCGCGGTGATGGTGCGGGTCAGCCCGGGGAACACCCGGTCGGGCCGGCCACCGCGCACCGGTGAGACACCCGGGGCGGCCGTGGGGTCGCTGGCCGTCTCGACCCAGTAGCCGGCGAGTCGGCCGCTGCCCTTCGGCGCGTAGATGGCCAGGCCGTTGGGCACGGCCCGTTCGCTGCCGTCGGAGGGACCGTTCTCCACCTGCACGGCCGGCGCGCCCGGCTCCCGGGCCAGCAGCGTGGAGGATCCGCCGCCGTCCAGGTTGAGCGCGTGGTGGGCACCCAGCTCGGCCATCATCCGGCCCATCTCGGTCTGCGTCACGCCCCGGCTGTCGACCTGACGACCGTCCACCGTCAACATGATCATTTTCCGACCGTCGGCACTGAACCCGACCGCGGTGCGGGGGGCGAGCGTCGGGTCGGCGATGCTCTGCACGACACCGTCGCGGACCAGGACGTTGCCGCCTCCGACCGCCGCGTGCAGGGTGCTGCCGTCGGACGGCTTCGGCCGCCACGCCACCGTCACCGGGTCACCGGGGCGAAGCCCGGCCAGCGCTTCCGCGCCCGCGTCGCGGCCGAGCAGCACGGTGCTGCCGGCGACGATCGGGCCGCTGCCGGCCACGTCGGCCACCGCGGCCACCCGCCCGCCGGTCACGGTGACCTCGACCACCCGGGCCGCGCCCTCCACCGCACGCTGCCGGGAGTACGTCCCCCACAACTCGGTGAACGCGCCGATGCCGTCGGCCTGCACCATGTTGTTGAACTGGGTCAGCGGGACCGGCCCGCTGGGCAGGGTGGCGCTGCCGTCGAAGTTCACCTCGATCACCCGGCCGAGCCCGTTCGCGGTGACCACCACCGCGTTGCGGTGACCGCTGACCGCCGACTGGACCAGCTGGCCGTCGCGGACGCCGACACCCTGGGCGGCGCCCGAGCTGTTGATGTCGAAGAAGTCGCCGTTGACAGCGGCGACCGCGCGCGAGTCGTCCACCGCCTTCCGCAGTGGCTCGGCCCGGCTGACCGCCCCGGAGTTGACGTAGTCGACGGTGGAGCCGCCGGCGAGGTCGGTGGTGAGCGCATCGGCGCGCAGCCAGCCGTCGGCGTCGTACCGGTCGAAGGACGTGAGCTGCACACCGGGCGCGACCGGCCGGGTGGCCTTCGTGGTCTCCAGACCGCCGGCCGGCTCCAGACCGTCAGCGGCGGCTGGGGCGGTCCCGGCTACCGGGTCGGCGGCCAGGCTGACCGAGCCGCCCGGCCGGGACGACGCCGGCGGCGCATCCTCCGCGATGGTGGACGAATCCACCGACGGTGGGGACACGGCGGCGGCGACGGGCGGGGCCGGAGGTGCGGCGGTCGCCGGCAGTGGCGCGGCCAAGGCGAGCAGCGGCGTCAGCAGCAGGACGCCGGTGCGACGGGCAGATCGTCTGCGGGTACGCATGGACGACAGTCAACCCGGCAGTGAATAGAAGTTTCAAGACCTCCGCGCCAAACCGAAGGAAAATTCCACGCCTGCCACGCCTCGATCCTCGCCCGGGCACGCCGCCGATTCCCGCCGGCACCGCCCTGCCGGGCCGACCTCCCCTTGCCGCACTCGAAGATCCGTTGATCGACTTGTGTTCCACGAAGTCGCGGTGTCCGAGGCACGGCGGTTTCAAGCGGTTGTTGCAACTAGGTGTTTGTTGAGTACCTCGGCTGGATTGTGCCAGTCGAGGGTTTGGCGTGGTCGTCCGTTGAGTTCTCGGG
>NZ_JAEVHM010000173.1 GCF_016802865.1 Micromonospora parastrephiae
GCCGGCGCGGCGCGCTGATGGGCGCGGCGGCGACCGTCCTCGTCGCGGTCACCGGACTGATCGCGGCGCTGGGCGCGACGGAGAACGCCGACGCCCCGGCGGTCAAGCTGCCCACCACCTCGCCGACCGCGGCACCGACCGGTCAGGTGGACGTGCCGGCGGCGAATGACCAGGTCACCGAGGATCCGGCCCGGCCGAACCGGCCGAACACCCCGGAGACCAGCCCGTCGGCCTCGGTCAGCGCCACGCGGAGCACGCAGCCGACCCAGACGACCGCCCCGCCGACGGCGACGGCGACGGCGACGGCCACCACCGCGCCGACGACGGGCTCCCCGACGAGCGAACCCACGACGCGGCCGCCGGCCGATCCCACCCCGACCACCCCGCCGGCGACGGACCCGGAGGGCCCGACGAACGACTGAGCCGGCGACCCAGCCGGCCCACCAGCACCGATATCACCAAAACGGACTTACGTCGCCGAAGACCCCTCTAGGCTCTCAGCAGGTCATTTCACCGTCTGCCGCGGGAGCCCGGGTGAGCGTGAGCGCTGAGAAGCTGGTCGTGATCGGCCAGGGGTACGTCGGACTGCCGCTGGCCATGCGCGCCGTCGAGGCTGGCCTGGACGTGGTGGGCCTCGACGTCGACACCGATCGGGTGAAGCGGCTCGCCTCCGGTGAGTCGTTCGTCGAGGACATCCCCGCTGACCGGCTGGGCCGGGCGTTGGGCAGTGGCCGGTACCATCCGAGCGCCGACTACACCGACGCCGAGGGCTTCGACGTCTGCGTCATCACCGTGCCCACCCCGCTGCGCGACGGCACTCCCGACCTGAGCTTCGTCGAGCAGGCCGGTGTCGGCATCGGCCCGTTCGTGCGGCCGGGCAGCACGGTGATCCTCGAGTCGACCACCTACCCGGGCACCACCGAGGAGTTGCTGCGTCCGCTGCTGGAATCGGCCAGCGGGCTGCACAGCCCCGGCGACTTCCACCTCGGCTACAGTCCCGAGCGGATCGACCCGGGAAACCCGACCTGGCGGCTGGAGAACACCCCGAAGGTGGTGTCCGGCGTCGACCCGACGTCGCTGGCCCGGGTGGACGGCTTCTACCGGCGTCTGGTGGAGCGCACCGTGCCGGTGGACTCCACCCGGGTCGCCGAGCTGACCAAACTGATCGAGAACACCTTCCGCCAGGTCAACATCGCGTTGATCAACGAGCTGACGATGCTCTCGCACCCGTTGAACATCGACGTGTGGCAGGCGATCGAGGCCGCCGAGACAAAGCCGTTCGGTTTCCTGCCGTTCCGGCCCGGCCCGGGTGTCGGCGGGCACTGCCTGCCGATCGACCCGTGCTACCTGTCCTGGCAGGTCAAGCGCCGCCTCGGTCGGCAGTTTCGGTTCATCGAGCTGGCCAACGACGTCAACCACGAGATGCCCGAGCACGTCGCCCAACGAATCATGGCCGGGCTGAACCGGACCGGGCGCGCGGTCAGCGGCGCCCGACTGCTGCTGCTCGGACTGGCGTACAAGAAGAACACCGGTGACATGCGGGACTCCCCCGCGGTCGACGTGGCCCGCCGGCTGCAGGACCTCGGCGCCGAGGTCCACGCGGTCGAGCCGTACGCCGAGGCGCACCACATTCCCGCCGGGGTCACCGTGGTCGGGCTGACCGAGCCGGAGGTACGGGCCGCCGACGCCGTCGTGGTGGTGACCGACCACGACAGCTTCGACTACGACCTGGTGGTCGAGCACGCCCGCTACGTCTTCGACACCCGCAACCGGTGCACCGGCCCGACGGTCGAGCGCCTGTAGACCCGGCACCGCTGGCCGGTCCCGCCGCCGGGGAAGACGGCGGGGCCGGCCGGCGGATGTCCGTCCGCGACGGTCGGGACGGCGCACCGGCCCGGATCACTGGTCGGCGAGCGCCTCCACGACGGGCCGCGACAGCGCCCGACGGGCCGGCAGCACCGAGGCGAGCAGGGCGGCCAGCACCGATACGCCGAGGATCAGCCCGAGCTGGCCGAACGGCAGCACCACGTGGAAGTCCCCGCCGAGGCGGTCCAGCAGGGCCATCGCGGCGGCGCTCACCCCGGTGCCCAACCCGATCCCGAGCACCGCGCCGACCAGCGCCATCAGCACCGCCTCCACGGCCAGCATGGCCCGCATCCGACCCCGGGTCATCCCGACCGCTCGCAGCACCGCGTTCTCCCGGGTCCGTTCGACCACCGACAGGCTCAGCGTGTTCGCCACGCCGACCAAAGCGATCACCACGGCCAGGCCGAGCAACGCGGTGACGAACGCCAGCAGCATGTCGACCGTGCCGGTGAGCATCTTCTTGTACGCGCCCTGGTCCATCAGGTTGACCGTGGGGTAGCCGGCCAGCACCTGCTCGATGGCCTCCCGCGCCCGGTCGACGCTGACGCCGGCGGCGGGGTCGATCTCGGCCAGGAAGCCGCGCCGATCGGGGAAGAGCGCGGCGAAGTCCGCGTCGGCCATGTCGATGACGTGTCCGGTGGGCGCGTCGCTGGCGACCATCGCCGGCCGGTCGTCGGTGACCACCGCGGCCACCTGGAACCCGCGCCCCCCGACGGTGACCGGTGAGCCGACCGTCCAGCCGTTGGCCCGCGCCAACTCCCGGTGCACCAGCACCCGCCCCGGCCCGAGCCGGGTGGCGTCGCCGGCGAGCACGCCGGTGATCGTCCGGCTGACCAGCGCCGGGTGGGCGGCGCGGACCTCCACGTCGGCGGTGACCGTGCTGCGCTGCTCGTGCACCACGCCCAACTCCGGGCGGGCGGCCAGCTCGCCGGCGAGCGCGGCGGGAAGGTCCTGACCGATCCCGCTGACCACGAAATCGGTGCCGACCTCGGCGTCCACGCTGCGTTCGATGCCGTCCTTGGTGCTGCGGGCGCCCACCACGAACGCCGACACCAGTCCGATGCCGATCACCAGAGCGGTGGCGGTCGCGGCGACCCGGCGCGGGTTGCGGACCGCGTTGGCCACCGCGAGGGCGGCGGTCGTCCCGACCAGCCGCCGGACCGGCCAGCCGAACACCCGGACCAGCGCCGGGACGAGCACCGGTCCGAACAGGACGATCCCGAAGAAGGCCAGGATCCCGCCGCCGGCCACCAGCACCAGTTGCCCGACGCTGGCGGCACCGGCCAGCGCTGCGACGCCGGCGTCCAGCACCACCGCGCCGAGGGCCAGCCGGAGCCGACCCGCACCCTGGCTGGGCTGCACCGCGGCGTCGGTCAGCGCGGCCACCGGCGCGACCCGGGTCCCCCGCCAGGCCGGAAGCAGGGCGGCACCCACGGTGAGCACGGTGCCCACCAGCAGACCGGTCAGTACGGTCGACCCGCTCACCCGCAGTCCACCGGAGACCGGAACGTCCAGGCGGATCATCAGCAGCCGCATCCCGCCGGCGAGGGCCACCCCGAACAGCACCCCGAGGGCGGAGGCGACCGCCCCGACCACCGCCGACTCCAGCAGCGCCGACCGGAAGACCTGCCCGCGGGTCGCGCCGACCAGACGCAGCAGGGCGGTCCGTCGGGTGCGCTGCGCCAGCACGATCGCGAAGGTGTTGGCGATCACGAAACCGGCCACCACCACGGCGACCGCCACGAAGATCAGCAGAAGCATGGTGAACTGGTTCAGGTCGCGGACCGCGTCGTCGACGGCATCGTCGAGGATCTGCTGGCGATCCTTCACTCTGGTGTCGGCGCCGGCGACGGCGCGTACCCGCTCGGTGAGCGCGCTCGCCGGGACACCCGGCCGCGCAGCCACCATGATCCTGCCGTAGCCGGACTCCCCGGTGACGGCGAGGGCGTCCGACCCGACCAGGCCGATGAACGGGCCTCCGACGTCGCGTGCGGTGTCGGCCACGTCGACGGTGCCCACCAGCGTGTACGGGCGGGCCGGGCCGCCGGTGCCGCCGACCCGGACCGGGGCGCCGAGGGTGAAACCCTCCTCGGCCACCGTCTCGGTGTCGAGCACCACCTCGCCGGCGCGGTCGGGCAGCCGTCCGGCGACCACGTCGTACGAGCGCAGCGCGGCCTCGGTCGGGATGGCGGCGAGCACCGCGTAGCCGAGCACCGGCCGGCCGTCGACGCCGACGACACCGCCGGTGCCGGTCAGCTCCCCGGCGGCCGCCGCGACCCCGTCGACCGCCCGGACCCGGTCGACGAGAGCGGTGGGCAGCGCCCGCGTGCCGGTGGCGTACACGCCCAGGTCGGTGTGTCGGTCGAAGGCGCCGGCCCGCTCGTACGCGCCGGCGCGCATCCCGTCGACGAGGATCAGGGTGCCGGCGATGAACGCGACGCCGAGCACGACGGCCAGCGCGGAGAGCAGCATGCGCGGCGCCTCGGCACGCAGCGAACGCAGGGTCAGGCGGATCATGCGGGGCTCCCCCGGGGGCGGTACGGATCGGACCCCTCCGACGCTATGGCCGGCGCCGGTCAGTCGATCTCCACCTGCGCGCTCGAGCTGTGTGCGTCCCGGGTCGCGGCACACCCGCCGACCGGTACGACCCAGGTCGTACACGGACTCATCCGCCGGGGGTCACCAGCCCGCTCTCGTACGCCAGCACCACCGCCTGAACCCGGTCGCGCAGCTGGAGCTTCGCCAGGATCCGACCGACGTGGGTCTTCACCGTCGCCTCGGCCACGTGCACCCGGGCGGCGATCTCCGCGTTGGACAGTCCCTGTGCGACGAGCAGCAGCACCTCCCGCTCCCGCTCGGTGAGCTGCGCCAGCCGGGGATCGGCGGCCGGGCCGGCGCCGAGCTGCCCGGCGAACCGGTCCAGCAGCCGCCGGGTGATCGACGGCGCCACCACCGAGTCGCCCTGGGCCACGACCCGGATCGCGGCCAGCAGCTCCTCCGGTGGGACGTTCTTGAGCAGGAAGCCGCTCGCCCCGGCCTGGAGCGCGGCGAACGCGTCCGCCTCGGTGTCGAAGGTGGTCAGGACCAGCACCCGGGGCGGCCCCGCGGGTCGGTCGGCGCACAGCCGGCGGGTGGCCTCCACCCCGTCCATGGTCGGCATCCGGATGTCCATCACCACCACGTCGGCCTCGGTGCGGGCCAGCACCCGCAGGGCGTCGGCGCCGTCGATGGCCTCCCCGACCACCTCCAGGTCGGCCTGCGAGTCGAGCACCATCCGGAACCCGGCTCGCACCAGCGCCTGGTCGTCCACGATCACCACGCGGATCGTCATGCCGCGATCACCTCCGTTGCGGGATCCGACGGTAGCGGTAGGCGGGCCTCGAGCTGCCAGCCCCCGGCCGGTTGGCGGCCGGCGGTGAGGCTGCCGTCGTACACCGTCACCCGCTCGCGCATGCCGAGCAGACCGTGACCGCCGGACGGCGCCGGGCTGACCACCGGGCGGCCGCGACCGTCGTCGGCGGCCCGGACCACGACGGCGTCGGCGGTGTACGACAGGGTCAGGTCGACATCGGCGCCCACACCGGCGTGCTTGAGCGCGTTGGTCAGCGCCTCCTGCACCACCCGGTAGACGGTCAGCTCCAAGCCTGGCGGCAGGGCCGGCGCGTCGCCGGTGACGGTGTGCCGGATGCGCAGCCCGGCGTCGCGGAACCGAGCCAGCAGGTCGGGCAGGTCGGCCAGGGCCAGCCTGCGGTGCTCCGGGTCGCCGGGGACCGCGGGTTCACCGGCGCCGGTCGGTCCCGCGTCCCGCAGAACGCCGACCAACCGGCGCATCTCCTCGAGCGCCTGCCGGCCGGTGTCGGCGACCACCTTCACCGCCGTGCGGGCCTGCTCCGGGTCGCGGTCCAGCATGAACCGCGCCCCGTCCGCCTGCACGATCATCACGGCCATGCTGTGCGCCACCACGTCGTGCAGCTCGCGGGCGATGCGCGTGCGTTCCTCGGCGACCGCGGCGCGCGACTCGGCCTCCCGCTCGCGTTCGAGGGTGCTGGCACGCTCCTCCAGGCTGAGCACGTAGAGCCGGCGGGTGCGCACGTTCAGCGCCACCAGCCAGACCGCGCCGGTGACCAGCCCGTACCACAGCGCCGACACCCACCAGATGATCACGCCGGGGGTCTGCGCGGCGGCGAGCAGCACGCCCACGGCGGCGACGCCGCCGGCGAGCACACCGTCGCGCAGCCGCTCGCCGTACTTCACCACGCTGTACAGCGTGATCAGCACGGCGACGTCGTAGGCGAGCGGACCCCACTGGGCGATCACCTGCACGAGGGCGAGCGCCGCGACGACCGCGGTCACCGCGCTGGGATGGGTGCGGCGGAACAGCAACGCCACCGCCATCGCCACGCCGACGCCGGTGGCCGCCCAACCGCCCGGCTGGGCCACCGCCGAGGCCACGCCGGTGAGCGCCACCACGGCGGAGACGGCCACGTCGAAGGCGACGCCGCGCAGCGGGCGACCGAAGATCGTGCGTCTCACGATCACCCAGCGTACGTGCCGCGCGGCACGCGGCCCGTCGCGTGGTCGGTCAGGGTGGGGTGAGTTCGCGCAGGCGTGCGATCTCGACGGCCTGCTCGGTCGCGAGCGAGGTGGCGATCTCGTTGAGGGTCAGGTCGAGGCCGACCGAGAGCAGGTCGGTGGCCATGGTCACCGCGCCCTGGTGGTGCTCGGTCATCATGCGCACGAAGAGCCGGTCGAACTCCGTGCCACGGGCGTCGGTCAGCTGCCGCATCGCCTCGGGCGACTGCATGCCGCGCATGCCGCCGTGGTCGTGCCCGGGGGCCGACGCCGGCAGGCCGCGTGTGCTGAGCCAGCTACGCAGCACGGCGATCTCCGGGCCCTGACCGGCCCTGATCCGGTCGGCGTAGGCACGGATGCGGGGATCGGCCGCCCGCTCCTGGGCCAGCGCGGTCATCTCCAACGCCTGCTGATGGTGCGGGATCATCATCTGGACGAAGACGGTGTCGAGGGCGTTGTAGCGGGGTGGGCTGTCGTCGCGCACCTCGTGCGCGGGCCGGGTGGCCGCCGTCTCCCCCGGTCGGCCGGGGACGATCACCGGCGGCGGCTCGGGGCCGGTGGGACTGGGCGCGGCCGGGGTTGGCGACGCTGACGCGGCGGCCCGGCGGGGTGGGTCGCTCGTGGCGCGGACAGCCAACACCACCAGCACTGCCAAGACAGCTATCAATATGACGACGGTCAGCAACCGGCCACGTCGGACAGTCATGCCGCACCCCCTCAGGTCGAGGTCGCAGCGATCTTATCGATTGAAGAGTCCACTTTGTTGTGACCCAGGTCACATCGATGATCTACGAGGGTCGGTAAGGTACGAGACATCGTTATCCCCCTTTCGAAGGGCGCCGCCGATGATCAGAATCATCACCCCCCGGCTTCGACAACTGCGGATCGTCAGCCTGGCCGCCGCAGGCCTACTGCTGACCAGCGTCGTCGTCGCGACGCCGAGTAACGCCCAGGAGGCGGCGCCGGCAGCGGCGCCCGCCAGCGACATCCCGGGCGTCGACGAGATCCGCAGCAGCCCCAACCTGCGCCAGATCGCCAACCTGCCCAAGCAGGCGCCGTTCGACACGACGGCGGCCCTCAACACCGACATGGCCTTCCAGGGCAAGTACGCCTTCGCGGGCAACTACAACGGATTCGTCGTCTACGACATCTCCCGTCCCAGCGCGCCGAAGATCACCTCGCAGGTCAACTGCCCGGGATCACAGAACGACATCTCGGTCTACGGCAACCTGCTGTTCCTCTCCACCGACTCGTCGCGCAGTGACGACTCGTGCGCGAGCGTCGCGCAGCCCGCGTCCGTCAAGGAGTCGTGGGAGGGCATCAAGGTCTTCGACATCAGCGACAAGGCCAACCCGCGGTACATCAAGTCCGTGGAGACCGCCTGCGGGTCGCACACCCACACCCTGGTGCCGGGCAAGGACCGCAAGAACGTCTACCTGTACGTCTCGTCGTACAGCCCGCGAGCCGAATTCCCGGACTGCCAGCCCCCGCACGACTCCATCTCCATCGTCAAGGTGCCGGTGAAGACGCCGACCCAAGCGGCGGTCCTCTCGACGCCGAACCTGTTCCCGGACGGTGGTTTCCCGGGCAGCGAGACCGGCTCGGCGACCACCGGTTGCCACGACATCACCGCCTACCCGTCGAAGGACCTGGCCGCCGGCGCCTGCATGGGTGACGGTGTCCTGCTCGACATCAAGAACCGGGAGGCGCCCCGGGTCATCACCCGGGTCCGGGACACGGTCAACTTCGCCTTCTGGCACTCGGCCACCTTCAACAACGCCGGCACCAAGGTCGTCTTCACCGACGAACTGGGCGGCGGCGGGGCGGCCACCTGCAACGAGACCGTCGGACCGAACCGTGGCGCGGACGCCATCTACGACATCACCGGCCGCGGCGACGCCCGGACGTTGGCCTTCCGCAGCTACTACAAGATCCCGCGCACCAACACCGACACCGAGAACTGCGTGGCGCACAACGGCTCGCTGATCCCGGTGCTCGGACGGGACATCATGGTGCAGGCGTGGTACCAGGGCGGCATCTCCGTCTGGGACTTCACCGACTCGCGCCACCCCAAGGAGATCGCGTTCTGGGAGCGCGGCCCGCTCTCCGCGACCGAGGCCCTCACCGGTGGCGCCTGGTCGACCTACTACTACAACGGCAACATCTACTCCAACGACATCCAGAAGGGCCTGGACGTCCTGGAGCTGAACGACTGGCGGACCTGGACGGCCAACCTGACCCGGTTCCCTGAGCTGAACGTGCAGACCCAGCCCGGTTACCTCAGCTGGTAGACGCGACGCACCATCCGGGCCCGGTCCCTCGTCGAGGGGCCGGGCCCGCCCGAGCCCACCGTGCGCCGGCGTCCGCACCCGCTCGACCTGGTGGCGGTCGTCCTCGCCGTGGTCGGGGGCGCCTGCGCGCTGAGCGGGCTGTTGCCGCGCGCGGAGACCACCGACACCCTGCACCGGATCCTGCCGCTGCTGCTCTTCCTCGGCGCCGTGATCGTGCTGCGGGGATCGGACCTGGCGCTGGTCGGGCCGGTGGGGTGGGCGGGTGGGGCCGTCAGCGGCGGGCCGGGCGCGGGCCGACCAACCGGCGGACCATCGGCGCGGCGTTCCACTTCGCCGCCCCGACCAGGTCGCGGGCGTGCTCCAGGACTGTGTAGTCGGGCCGGTCCAACCCGTCGGCGATGGCCCGGTCCAGGTCGTTGCCGCACCGGCTGAGCACGCTGTCGAAGTCGCGGCGGACCGGCTCCAGCAGGTCGTAGCCGAAGGCGCGATGCAGCCGGGCGAAGAGCGGCTTGTACAGCCGCACCCGCTCGTGCAGCCCCGACGAGTACGACATGGGGTTCTTCGGCCGCCGCAGGATGTAGTCGGGCAGCACGTCGGCGAACGCCCGCCGGACGATCCACTTCTCCTGTCCGTCGCGCAGCTTCAGCTCCACCGGCAGCCGCATAGCCAGCTCCACGACGCTGAGGTCGAGGAACGGCAACCGCGCCTCCACCCCGTACGCCATGGCGGCCCGGTCGACCCGCTGCAACTCGGTGCGGCACAGGTTGCGGATCCGGTGCAGGAACAGCCGACGGGCCTCGATCGGGCCGGCCCGGTGGTACATCGGGTATCCGCCGAACAGCTCGTCGGAGCCGTCGCCGGTGAGCACCACCTTGATGCCCAGCTCCCCCAGTCGCCGGAAGATCGGCACCGACACCACCGCGTTGATGATGTCGCCGTACTCGGTCAGCTCCGAGATCCGGATCGCTTCGCGCACGTCGGCGAGCCGGATGTCGCGGGGGCGCAACTCGACCACCACGTGCGGCACGTCGAGGTCGGCGGCGAGCCGCCGCGCGTACGCCACGTCGGGGCTGTCCGGCACACCGACGGTCACCGCGACGCAGTCCGGGTGGATGTCCCGTACCTGGCGCAGTGCCAACGAGCTGTCCAGCCCACCGGAGAGGACCACCCCGACGGTGAGGTCGGTGTCCACCCGCATCCGGATGGCGTCGCTCAGCGCGGCACGGACGAGCAGGGCGGCCTCGTCCGGGTCGTCGATGACCGGCAGGCCGTCGCCGATGGTGAGCAGGTCCACGTACGGCCGCAGCCGCACGTGCCCGTCGGCATCCGCCCAGCCGTGGTGTCCGGGCGGCACCTCGTTGATCGGGGCGCGGTGCCCGACGAGCGCCTTGACCTCGGAGGCGAGGTGCAGACAGCCCGGCCGGCGGGACCAGTACAGCGGCTTCACCCCGAGCGGGTCGCGGGCCAGGTACGCCCGGCCGGTGGCGCGTTCGACGACGGCGAAGGCGTACTCGCCGCGCAGCCGCGTCACCGCCGCCTCGCCCCACTGCTCGAAGGCGGCGAGCAGCACCTCGGTGTCGCTGGCGGTGCGGAACACCTGCCCGAGCCGCGTGAGCTGTGCCCGCAGCTCCCGGTAGTTGAAGATCTCGCCGTTGAAGCAGAGCAGCCAGCGCTCGTCGGTGGAGGTCCACGGCTGCACCGCCCGGTCCCGGTCGACCACCCGCAGCCGGCGGGTGCCGGCCAGCAACCCGCTCTCGGCCCGGGTCTCGGTGACCTCGCCACGGGGTGCGAGGACGGCGAGCATCCGCCGGAACGTGGCCGGGTCGGCTTCGGGGCCGATGCTCAACGCGATACCGCACATCGGCTCAGACCCCCATCTCGGCCTCGTACGCCCGGCGCAGCCGACGCCTTGCGCTGGGCGCGAGACACAGGTGCCAGGCCTGTCCCTCGTCGATCACGCTGATCTCGCCGGTCTCCTGCCGGGCCAGCAGCAGCTCCGCGAGGGCGTCCCGCGCGCCGAACCGCTCGAACCAGGCCAGCTCGACGTCGACCGAGTAGCCGAGGCAGTGTCCGCTGGGCAGCATCGCGGCGTAGCCCAGGCGACGCAGGCGGTACTGGTGCTCGGCGCTGCGGACCAGGCTGGTGACCCACAGCGGCGGGGTGGCCGGCGGCGCGGTCGTCGCGAACTCGCGTCCGATGTCGTTGAGCAGCGCCACCACCTCCCGGCGGGCGCGGCGGAACAGCAGCCCGGCGGTGTGCGGGGTGGCGTCCGGTCGCAGGCGGCGACGCAGTCCGCGCGCGGCGCGACCCAGCGTGGTGGCCGGCTGCTCCTGGTAGCGGAAGCGCAGCAGGTCCCGGCGGCGCAGCCACTCCAGGTCGACAAGTTCGGCGCTGCCGTTGACCTGGTCGTCGGTGACGAACGTCGGGGCGTCCTGCCACCAGAACACGTCGATGCGGGAGAGGAGGTAGATCCGGACCAGCGCGGTGAGGTCACGCGCGGAGGTGCGCTCGTTCGGCTGGTAGCGGGCCATTTCCAGCAGCAGCGTCTCGCGGGCGCCGATCAGCCCCTGCGGGGTGGCGTCGAGGACGGCGGCGAGCGCCGGTTCGCGCAGCCGCTCGTCGATGAGCACCTGCCGGGCGCGGGTGCTGGCCGCGTCGGCCAGGGCACCGACCTCGACCAGCAGCTCGGCGACCGCGCCGCGGTAGGCGGCGAGATCGGGTGCGGTGGCGGGGAGGCGGCGCGGGGCGGTGCCGGAGGGCCGACGTCGGGCCGGGGCGGTGGGCGACACGGGCGGACCTGGCTGCTGTCCCGGGCTACGGCTGGGCACTCGCATGACGGGGTCCCTTTCTCCGGTCACGGCACTGATGGTGCGCCCTGAAACACACCGTAATCATCGGGACCGGAATGGACCGAACAATCCTCCTATCTCCCCCCGAACGGAGCGCGACGGCAGCCGTCGCCGGGGGGTGCGGCCCTCGAACAGGGCGCCTGTGGAGCTGATGTCGTGAACGAATCAGGCGCCGGCTCTCACCTGCGGCCCATCGCCCGGACGCGAGCCGCGCCGAGCCGAGCCCGCCCGTCGCGCGGTCGGCTCGGTGATGTCACAAACGATCTCGGTGATGTCACAAACGAGCTAGCTCCAAAGGCGCTGACCGGCACATCACCCACCCCGCGACGCCGGCAGCGCCACCCGGCGCGAGCCGGCACATCACCCAGCGTCGAGAGCCACCGTCAGTCGCCGCCCGTCGGCACCAGGGCCTGCACCTCGGCGTACGACGGCAGTTCCGCCGGCGCCGTGCGCCCGCGGCGCGGACGGCGTCGGCGGCGGC
>NZ_JAEVHM010000174.1 GCF_016802865.1 Micromonospora parastrephiae
GGGTGGGGTGGGTTAGGGGGCTGGGAGGGTGGTGGTCCAGAGGGAGGCGCCGTCGCGGTCGCGGAGGTGGACCGTCAGGGCCTCGGACTCACCGTCGATGGTGACCTCGCCGAAGTGCTGGAAACCCTCCGCCGGTGAGGTGTTCGCCCGGGGCGGGGCGTGCACGAAGGCCGCCTGCGGGCCGAACGTGCCGTCCAACGCGTTCGGGCCGAACGCGCCGGCGTGCGCCGGACCGGAGACGAACTCCCAGAACGGCGTGAAGTCGCCGACCGCCGCCCGGGACGGGTCGTAGTGGTGCGCGGCGGAGTAGTGCACGTCGGCGGTGAGGAAGACCATGCCGGTCACGCCGGCCCGGTGGGTGGACCGCAGCACCTCGGCGAACTCCAGTTCACGCCCGGCCGGCGCGCCCGGGTCACCCTGCGCGACGCCCTCCTGCGTACCCGGACCGTCCGGCACCACGACCCCGATGGGCAGGTCGTTGGCGATCACCTTCCACGTCGCCGTGGACCGCTTCAGCTCCCGGATCAGCCATTCCCGCTGCTCGCGGCCGAGCAGGCCCCGCTTCGGGTCGGCGTACGTGTTGCCGTCGTTCGGGTCCTTGTGGGTCCGCATGTCGAGCACGAACACGTCCAGCAGCGGCCCGTACGAGACCCGCCGGTACATCGGCCCGGCGTCCGGCACCGGCAGCCACTCGTGGAACGCCTGACGGGCCCGGGCGGCGAGGACGTCGACCCGCTGTTCGGTGTAGCGCGGGTCGTCCAGCACCTCACCCGGGTACCAGTTGTTGAGGACCTCGTGGTCGTCCCACTGGTTGATCTGCGGTACCGCCGCGGCGAACTCCCGCAGGTGCGTGTCGAGCAGGTTGTACGCGAACTGTCCCCGGTACTCGGCCAGGGTCTCGGCGACCTTGCTCTTCTCCGGGGTGACCAGGTTGCGCCAGATCCGCCCGTCGGGCAGCGTCACCGACTCGACCAGCGGGCCGTCGGCGTACACCGTGTCGCCGCTGCACAGGAAGAAGTCCGGCCGGCCTCCCGCATCGCCCGGAAGATCGACATTCCGCCGAAGTCCGGGGCGATGCCCCAGCCCTGCCCGACGATGTCCCCGGTCCAGACGAACGTCACGTCACGCCGCCGGTGCCGACCCGGCGCGGTGGTCAGCGACCCGGTCAGCGGCTCGCTCACCACGCCGTGCCGATCCAGGCTCTCCACCCGAACCCGGTAGTGCAGCCGCTCGGCGTCCGGCAGGCCCCGCAGCCGGACCTTCCCGGTGAAGTCGCCGGTCGGGGCGAGCACCGGCCCGCGCAGCTGCCGGGCGCCGCGGAAGTCCGGCCGGCGGCTCACCTCGACCAGCATCCGGCCCGGCCGGTCGGCCCGCGTCCACACCAGCGCCGAGTCCGCGGTCACGTCGCCGCTCTGCACTCCGTGGGTGAGAACCGGGCGTCCCGCCGGGCGCCACGCCGGCGCGGCGGTGGCCCCGGCGCCGCCCAGGAAGGCACCGCCGGCCACGCCGGCCCCGGCCACCAGGCCAGCGCGCAGCAGGGTACGTCGATCAAGCTCGGTCATTCTTCCTCCCGATCAGGGTTGACCCCGTCGGTCTATCGGTCCGAGGTGACCGTGAGCGGCGGTCCGGGTGACGCGAACGCGAACGCCGGTCGTCCGGCCGGCTTGACCCCGCTGGCGCGCTCGCGCAAACTTCGCCGGTGCGTTCGCTTCAGTACGACGAATTTCAGGCCATGCGTCGGTTCCCCGCCCTGGACGGGCTGCGGGCGGTGGCCGCGATCATGGTCTTCGCATTCCACTACGGCGGCCCTTCCTGGAAGTGGCTGACCGGCTGGATCGGCGTACACCTGTTCTTCGTGCTCTCCGGCTTCCTGATCACGACGCTGCTGCTGCGTGAGGAGCACCGGTACGGCAAGGTGTCGCTGCGTGCCTTCTACCTGCGGCGGTTCTTCCGGATCATGCCGGTCTACCTGCTGGTGCTCTTCCTGACCTGGGGCCTGGCCCGGCTCAGCGGCAGCGCCGAGACGATCGAACGCCTGATGAAGTACTACCTGCTCTTCATCAACGAGCTCCTGCCCGGGACCGCGCCCTACCTGCACTCCTGGACGATCGGGATCGAGCAGAAGTTCTACCTGTTCTGGCCGGCCATCGCGTTCGTCCTGGTGACCGCCGCCTTCCGCCGCCGGCTGGCGGTCACGGCCGGTCTGCTCGTGCTCTTCATCGCGATGATCCCGCCGGACATCGCCTGGCTGAGCTGGCCGATCCACTACGTGGCGATCCTGCTCGGCTGCCTGACCGCCGTGGTGATGCACCACCCCCGGGGCTTCGCGCTGGTCCGGCCGTTGACCCACCCGGTGACGGCGACCGCCGCGATCCTGGTCTTCATCGTGTTCCAGGTGGGCGTGCAGTACTGGCCGATCCGGTTCGGCCAGGAGGCGCTGATCGGCACCTACGCCGCCGCCGCCGCGCTGCTGCTGCCGCCCCTGCTCTCGCGCAGCGTGCTCGCCCGCGGGCTGGGGCTGCGTCCGCTGGTCTTCATCGGCGAGCGGTCGTACTCGATGTATCTGATCCAGTCCATCGCGGCGCGGGTGGCGGTGGGGCTGCTGCCGGCCCTGGGCCGGCGCAGCACCGGCGTCTTCCTGGGCGCCGTGGTCGTGGCGCTGATCGTCGCGGACGTGCTCTACCGCTGGGTCGAACTTCCGATGATCGAGGTGGGGCGCCGGCTGGCCGCCCGGGTCACCCGACGCGGGCCGCGCGACGGCGACGGCACGACACCGACCCCGGCCGGTGCCGCCGTCGAGGACGTCCAGATTCCCCGACCGCGCGAGGTGCTGGCGGACACCGTTCCGGCAAGCCGCGGCTGATCCTGCCCGGTCCGTTGGGCATGAGCGGGGTCACAGCCACGGTTGTCACGGCCCGCCCCGGCCGATCCGTCGTGACGGTGTCGGACAGATCAGGGAGGTAGTCGTGCAACGGATGAACCCGACCAAGGTGGTGCCGCAGGCGTACCAGGCGGTGATGGGGCTGGAGAAGTACGTCCAGACGAACGTCGACCACACCGTGTTGGAACTGGTCAAGCTGCGTGCGTCGATGATCAACGGGTGCGCGTACTGCGTCGACATGCACAGCCGGGACGCGCTCGCCGACGGCGAGTCGAGCCGTCGGCTGTTCGCGGTCGCCGCCTGGCGGGAGGCGCCGTTCTTCGACGAGCGGGAGCGGGCCGCGCTGGCGCTCACCGACGCCGTCACCAAGCTCGGCGAGCACGGGGTGCCGGACGAGGTGTGGGATGACGCGGCGAAGGTCTGGTCGGAGAAGGAACTGGCCGACCTGGTCATCGCGATCGCCACAATCAACGTGTGGAACCGGATCGGGGTGACGATGCGCCTGGAGCCTCCGGCGCAGGCGTGACGACAGGGGCAGCAGAGGCGGCCGGTGCGCTCCAGGCGCACCGGCCGATGCTGCTCGGGCTCGCCTACCGGCTGCTCGGCAGCCGACACGACGCCGAGGACGTGCTCCAGGAGGCGTACCTGCGGTGGCTGGGCGTGGACCGGTCGACGGTGGACGAGCCACGCCGGTACCTGTCCCGGGTGGTCACCCGGCTGGCGCTGGACCGGCTGCGGGCCCGGCAGGCGACCCGCGAGACGTACGTGGGCACGTGGCTGCCCGAGCCGGTGCCGACGACGCCGTCGCCGTTCGGTCCGTTGGACCGCGTCGAGCTGCGGGACTCACTCTCGACCGCGCTGCTGCACGTGCTGGAGCGGCTCACCCCGCCGGAGCGTGCCGTGTACGTCCTGCACACCGCGTTCGAGCTGCCGTACGCCGAGATCGCGGAGATCCTGGACCGGACCCCGGAGGACTGCCGACAGCTGCACCACCGGGCGGTGACCCGGGTACGGCAGGAGCAGCGGCGCTTCACCGCCAGCCGGGCGGAACGGGAGCGGCTGCTCGACGCGTTCCTGGCCGCCGCCCGCGAGGGTGACCTGGCGACGCTCACCGGCCTGGTCGCCTCGGACGCCACGGCCTGGAACGACGGTGGCGGACGGGTGCGGGCCGCGCGCAACCCCGTCTTCGGTGCGGACCGGGTCGCCCGGTTCTTCGCCGGGATCTACGGCCCGAACCGCCGGTGGACGATGCGCCGGGTGGAGCTGAACGGGGAACCGGCCGCCCTGATGACCGGTGCAGACGGCAGCCGGCACACCCTGACCCTCAGCGCGGCCGACGGCCGGATCACCGGCGTCTACGTGGTCGGCAACCCGGAGAAGCTGCCGCCGGTCGACTGAGACCGGGATCGGCTCCGGTCAGCCCAGTTCGGGAAACCAGAGCGCGATCTCGCGCTTGGCGCTGTCCGGCGAGTCGGAGGCGTGCACCAGGTTCTCCCGGTTGGACAGCGACAGGTCGCCCCGGATGGTGCCCGCGACGGCCTTGCGGCCGTCGGTCGCGCCGACCAGCCCGCGGACGACGTCGATGACCTGGTCGCCGGAGAGCACCAGGGCGACCAGCGGGCCGCCGGTCATGAAGTCCTTCAACGGCGGGTAGAACGCCTTGTCGACGTGCTCGGCGTAGTGCGTGTCGGCGAGCGCGGCGTCCATCGTCCGGTGCACCATCGCGTCGATTCGCAGCCCCTTGCGCTCGAAGCGGGAGAGGACCTCGCCGACCAGGCCGCGGCGGACCGCGTCGGGCTTGATCAGAACGAGGGTGCGCTCATCCGGGCTGTTGCTGGACACGCTGGGTTCCTCCTGTACGCGCTGGACGCTCGGGATCGGTACGGTCAGCCTAGCGACCCGGTCCCGGCGCCGGCGCGGCGGCCGGTCTTTCCCCCGGTGGCCGATCCGGCCTAGCCTGGCCCTGACCCCCGGGAGGTCCACTGTGGCGAATGGCGGGAACCGACCCATCGCGCCGGTACGCAAGCTGATCGGCACGGTGCTGGGCACCGTGGCCACGTTCGTCGTCCTCTTCGGCCTCGGTATGACCAGTTGGCCGATCGTGGCGATCGGCGTCGCTCTGCTGGTGCTGGCGATAGCGCTGGCCACCGTGCGCGGCGGTGGGCGCACCTGGGTGGTCGGCGTCGGGCACGTGCACAGCGCCTCCGAACCACCCACCCAGTACGCGTTCGGCCGCTGCGAGCTGCAACTGGTGATCGACGCCCCCGGCCTGCCACCACGATCGAAGAAGATCATCGAGCCGCGGGTGCCGGTCTCCAAGTGGCCGTCGCTGGGCCAGACCCTGCCGATCCGGGTCGCGCTGGACGACCAACGGCACGTCAAGGTCCTCTGGGACGAGATTCCGACGCACGCCGAGACCGCCGCGGCCGTCGCCGACCTCCCACCGGAGTTCGCCGAGGCGGAGCCCCTGGACGAGGTGCTGATCCAGCAGGACGCCCCGCCGTGGGCCGACCGCGCGCCCGACGACGACGTCCGTGACCCGCTCGGCCCCGACCCCTTCCGTGATCCACTCGGCCCGGACCCGCTGCGCGCCGACTCGCTCCGCGACGACCCGGGCGTCGACCCGGAGGAACGCGAGCCGGTGGTGATGCACCAGAGCCCGGGCGGCCCGGTGGTCCTGGAGGGCGTCGTCGTCGAACCAGCGGCCGCGGGCCAGTCGACCGGCAGCGGCCTGCCCCGGCGGGCCACCCCGGCACCGCGCCCGCCCGCCGAGGAGCGCTTCGACCAGCCCGGAGCCGAACGCGTCGACCCGGCGGAGGCGGACCCTCCCGTGCCGCCCACCGAGACCCACCTCGACCCGCCCACCGCGCAGCGTTTCGACCCGGCCCCCGCCCAGCGTTCCGGCCCCGCCGCGACGGATCCACTGGACCCGCTCGACCTGCCACTGGACGATCCGACCCCCGCCACGGCGACGACCGGGACCGTCACCGCCGAGGAACTCGACGAGGCGATCTTCGGGTTCGACGGGGGCGCTGCGGCGGACCCGGCCGGCCCGATCAGCGGGGTGGGCCTCACCCTGCTGGTCACCGACCTGTCCCGGTCGCTCGGCTTCTACCGCGACATGCTCGGCTTCACCGAGGTCGACCAGGGAGCGGGCAACGCCGTGCTCGCCTCCGGCACGACCCGGCTGGTGCTGCGCGAGGTCACCGGGGCAGCGCCGATCAGCCGCCGGCTCGTCCACGTCAACCTCGAGGTGGACGACATCGAGGCGGCGTACGAGCGGTTGCGCGGGTCGGGCGTCCGCTTCACGTACGCCCCGCGGGTGGTCAACCGGGGCAGCAAGCTGGAGGTGTGGGCGGCGGCCTTCCGGGACCCGGACGGCCACGGCATCGCCCTCACCCAGTGGCGCGAACGGGCCGACGCCTGACCCGGCTCCGCGTCGACCGCGTCAGCCGAGGATGACCCGGCGGACGTGCACCGCGTACGCCCACACCAGGGCGAAGATGACGCCCAGCGCGAACAGCGACCAGTGCAGCAGACCGGCCAGCAGGAGCAGGCCCTGGAGCACGGTGCCGGCATGCCACGCCCAGGGGCGACGCATCATGCCGGCGACCAGGATGGCGGCCACCGCCAGGGCCACCACGGCACCGATGGCGGCGCCACTCAGGTCGCCGCCGACCACCCGGATCGGCTGGATGGCCAGCAGGAGCACCAGCGCCTCCAGGCCGAGGGTGCCGGCGCCCAGTCCGCGTACCGCCCGCTGCGGATCGCGCAGCCCGGACCGCCGGGGCTGATCGGGAGCGGGCTGATCGGCAGCGGGTTGCTCGGCCGTGGGCGGGTCGGTGGGCGGAAACTCGGCGGCGTGGGGATCCCGCTCCGGGCCGGTCATCGCTTCAGCAGCCGACGGGCGTCGGCCACCGTCACCACCGATCCCGTGACGAGCACCCCGACGCCGCTCAACTCACCGGGGACGTCCTCCTCGGCCAGCGCCACCGCCAACTCGATCGCGTCGGGCATCTCGTCGGCCGACTCGACCCGCTCCTCGCCGAAGATCTCCGCGGCCAGCGCGGCGAGTTCCGCCGTCGGCATCGCCCGCGGCGAGCTGTTGCGGGTGACCACCACCACGTCGGCCACCGGCTCCAGCAGCTCCAGCAGGCTGGACGCGTCCTTGTCGGCGAGCACACCGACCACCGCGACGAGCTTGCTGAACGCGAACTCCTCCTGCAACGCGGTGACGGTGGCCGCCATCCCGTGCGGGTTGTGCGCGCCGTCCAGCAGGACGGTCGGGGCGTTGCGTACCCGCTCCAGCCGCCCCGGGGAGCTGGCCGTGGCGAAGCCTTCGCGGACCGCCTCGACGTCCAGTTGCCGCCGGGTACCGCGCCCAGGAACGCCTCCACCGCGGCCAGTGCCACCGCGGCGTTCTGCGCCTGGTGCGCGCCGTGCAACGGGATGAACACATCCTCGTAGACACCGCCGAGACCCTGGAGGGTGAGCACCTGCCCGCCCACGGCGACCGCCCGGCGCAGCACTCCGAACTCGGCGCCCTCCCGGGCGATGGTGGCGCCCACCTCGGCGCACCGTTCGAGGAGGGGCCGCGCGCCTCCTCCTCCTGGGCCGCCGCGATGACGGTGGCGCCCGGGTGGATGATGCCGGCCTTGGCCAGCGCGATGTCCTGGAGCGTGTCACCGAGCCACTCGGTGTGGTCCAGACCGATCGGGGTGATCACGCAGACACCGGCCTGGATCACGTTGGTGGCGTCCTCCGCGCCGCCGAGACCCACCTCGACCACCGCGATGTCGACCGGCGCGTCGGCGAACGTGGCGAACGCCAACGCGGTAGTCATGTCGAAGTACGTCAGCGGCTCGTCCGAACGCGCGTCGACCAGCTCGGCCAGCGGTTTGACCTCCCGGTACACCGCCGCGAACCGCTCCTCGCTGACCGGCTCCCCGTCCAGGCTGATCCGTTCCCGGACGGTCTCCAGGTGCGGGCTGGTGTACCGGCCGGTGTGCAGCCCGAACGCCCGCAGCAGCGAGTCGATCATGCGCGCGGTGGACGTCTTGCCGTTGGTGCCGGTCAGGTGGATCGAGGGGTACGCCCGCTGCGGGCTGCCGAGCAGGTCGAGCAGCGACTCGATCCGGTCCAGCTCGAAGACCATGCGGGTGAAGCCCCGGGCGGCCAGCTCGGCTTCGACGGCGGCGAAATCGGTACGGTCGGTCACGAGGGAAGCGTCTCCAGAGCAGCGTCGATCCGGACCAGGTCGGCCTCGGCGGTGGCGAGCCGGTCGCGGATCTTCGCGACCACCGGCTCGGGGGCCTTGCCGGTGAAGGCCGGGTTGTCGAGCTTCGCCCGGGCCTGCGCGACCTCCTTCTCGGCCGCCGCGCGGTCCTTGGTCAGTCGGGCCCGCTCGGCGGCCACGTCGATCGACCCCCGGGTGTCCAACGCGACACCGACCGCGCCGGGCATGGCCAGCGTGGCACTGGCCTGGAAGTCGTCGCCGGCCGGATCCAGCCGGACCAGCGAGCGGATCAGGGGCTCGTGGGCGTCGATACCCGCCCCGGCCAGCCCGTCCAACCGGGCGGCCACCCGCTGCGTCGGGCGCAGCCCCTGGTCGGACCGGAACCGACGGATCTCGGTGACCACCCGCTGCACACTGGCCAACTCCGCCTCGGCGGCGTCGTCGACAAGCGACCGGTCGGCCACCGGCCACGCGGCGGTCTGCACCGTCTCGCCGCCGGTCAGCGCGAGCCACAGCTCGTCGGTGACGAACGGGATGACCGGGTGCAGCAGCCGCAGCAACTGGTCCAGCACATGCCCGAGCACGCGGCGGCTGACCTCGGCCCGCTCACCGCCCTCGGCGAGCACCGGCTTGCTCAACTCCACGTACCAGTCGCAGACGTCGTCCCAGGCGAAGTGGTAGAGCAGGTCACACACCTTGGCGAACTCGTACGCCTCGAACTGCTCGTCGACCTCGGCGGTGACGTGTGCCAGCCGGGACAGGATCCACCGGTCGACGGTGGTGAGCCGCTCGACGGCGGGCAGCTCACCGGACGTGTGCGCCCCGTTCATCAGGGCGAACCGGGTGGCGTTCCAGAGCTTGTTGCAGAAGTTGCGGGAACCCTGGCACCAGTCCTCGCTGACCGGGACGTCCTGCCCGGGGTTCGCACCGCGGGCGAGGGTGAACCGGGTGGCGTCGGCGCCGAACCGGTCGATCCAGTCCAGCGGGTCGACCACGTTGCCGAACGACTTGGACATCTTCTTGCCGTGCTCGTCACGGACCATGCCGTGCAGTGCCACCACGTCGAACGGCTGCTTGCCGTCCATCGCGTAGAGGCCGAACATCATCATCCGGGCGACCCAGAAGAAGAGGATGTCGTAGCCGGTGACCAGGACGCTCGTCGGGTAGAACTTGGCCAGGTCGGCGGTCTGCTCCGGCCAGCCGAGGGTGGAGAAGGGCCACAGCGCGCTGGAGAACCAGGTGTCCAGCACGTCCTCGTCCTGCCGCCAGCCGTCACCGGTCGGTGGCTGCTCGTCCGGGCCGACGCAGACGATCTCGCCCTGCGGGCCGTACCAGACGGGGATCCGGTGCCCCCACCACAGCTGGCGGGAGATGCACCAGTCGTGCATGTTGTCGACCCAGGCGAAGTAGCGCTTGGCCAACTCGGCCGGCTCGATGCGCACCCGGCCGTCGCGGACCGCGTCGCCGGCGGCCTGGGCCAGTGGCGCGGTGTTGACGAACCACTGCAACGACAGCCGCGGCTCGACGGTCGTCTTGCACCGCGAGCAGTGCCCGACGGCGTGCACGTACGGCCGCTTCTCGGCCACGATGCGGCCCTGCTCGCGCAGCGCCGCCACGATCGCGGGCCGCGCCTCGAACCGGTCCAGCCCCTCGAAGGGACCGGGCACGGTGATCACGCCGCGCTCGTCCATCACGGTGATCGCCGGCAGGTCGTGGCGCTGGCCGATCTCGAAGTCGTTCGGGTCGTGCGCCGGCGTCACCTTGACCATGCCGGTGCCGAACGTCGGGTCGACGTGCGCGTCGGCGACGATCGGGATGCGGCGGCCGGTGAGCGGCAGCTCGACCTCCGTGCCGATGAGGTGCTGGTACCGCTCGTCGTCGGGGTGCACCGCCACGGCGGTGTCGCCCAGCATCGTCTCGGCGCGGGTGGTGGCCACCACGACCTCGTCGCTGTACCGGATGGAGATCAGCTCACCGTCGTCGTCGGTGTGCTCGACCTCGATGTCGGAGAGCGCGGTGAGGCAGCGCGGGCACCAGTTGATGATCCGGTTGGCCCGGTAGATGAGGCCCTCGTCGAAGAGCTTCTTGAAGATCGTCTGGACGGCGCGGGTCAGGCCCTCGTCCATGGTGAAGCGCTCACGGTCCCAGTCGACGGAGTCGCCGAGGCGCCGCATCTGGCCGAGGATCGCACCGCCCGACTCGGCCTTCCACTGCCACACCCGCTCGACGAACTTCTCCCGGCCGAGGTCGTGGCGGGACAGGCCCTCGGCGGCGAGTTGACGCTCGACGAGGTTCTGGGTGGCGATGCCGGCGTGGTCCATGCCGGGCAGCCACAGCGCCTCGAAGCCCTGCATCCGCTTGCGGCGGGTCAACGCGTCCATCAGCGTGTGCTCGAACGCGTGGCCCATGTGCAGGGAGCCGGTGACGTTCGGCGGCGGGATGACGATGGTGAAGGGCGGCTTGTCGCTGTCGGCAAAGGCCCGGAAGTGCCCGGCGGCTACCCACTGCTCGTACCGTCGCTGCTCTACCTCGCCGGGCTGGTACTGGCCGGCCAGGGCGGGGGCATCGGGGCGTTGGGCATCGAGTCTGTCGGTCACTCGTGAAAGTCTACGGAGGGCTTCGGCGGACCCGACGTGCGCCACCTGCCATTCGCGTACGGTGTCGGCTATGTCCGACGCACATCTCACCGAGCGCCCGCTCGACGACGGTCGCGAGCCGGTCGAGCTGACCGAAGAGCCGATCCGGCTGAGCACCCGCGACTCCGGGGGCGACCCTGACGAGCCGCAGGGCGGCTGGTCCCGGCGGCGCAAGATCGGCTGGGCTGTCGCGCTGGTGGCCGGCCTGGCCGGTGCGGGGGTCCTGGGTGTCGGCGGGTGGCGGGTGGCGCAGCAGAAGGACACCGACCTGGCCGCACCGGATCGGGTGGCGGGGCTGATCCGGGACGACAGTGAACGGGCGAAGAGCACGGCCGACTATCTGCGCAGCGGCCTGGCGGCCGACATCGAACTGGACCGCAGCTTCGGCACGGTCTACCGCGATCCCGCCGACGACAAGCGGTCCGTCCTGATCTTCGGGGGCACGACCCTGCTTTGGCAGCCGGAGCGCGACCTGGACAGCCTCTTCGGCCTGATGTCCGACGAGACCGGCGCGGTGAGCGGCCTGCGTGAGGTGCCCGCGGGCGACCTGGGCGGTGTGATGAAGTGCGGCAGCACGAGCGGCGAGGGCGGTGACTTCGCGGTGTGTGGCTGGGCCGATCACGGCAGCGTCGTGATGGCGATGTTCCCGGGGCGCTCGGTCACCGACGCCGGCGGCCTGATGCGTAGCCTGCGCGACGGCATGCAGACCCGCGACTGACCACGCCCCCTCGAATCGTTGGTCGATCCGCTGTCGCTGGTATTCGGGGGGCGGACGCGGAACCCCGCTACGTGTGCGGTCCCCAGCCGTCCTGAAGCCGCAGTACGCCCCATCAAATGGACGGTTCGGACGCCCGCCTCCCAACACCCCGCTTGATCGACTCGGTTTTGCTGATATCGGGGTGTCCCACACCTGCGGATACCGCGTTTTCGCTGATACCGAGTTGATCAAACCTGATCGGGTTGGTGAAACGCAGAACGGGTCACCCGTGAGGGTGACGTTCTGGAATGATTGTCCGGCGGTGTCCTACTCTCCCACACCCTCGCGAGTGCAGTACCATCGGCGCT
>NZ_JAEVHM010000175.1 GCF_016802865.1 Micromonospora parastrephiae
CGCCCGCGGCGCGGACGGCGTCGGCGGCGGCGACCGCGGCGCCCAGCGCGGCCCGGAACAGCAGGGAGCCGGTGCTGACCCGGGCGACACCGGCCAGGCCCAACTCGGTCAGCCCGGGCCCGCCCGGCTGGTAGAGCGCGTTCACCGGCGCGTCGAGCCGGTCGGTGAGCACACGCAGCGTCGCCTCGTCGACGGTGCCCGGCACGAAGATCCCGTCCGCGCCGGCCGCCCGGTAGGCGCGGGCGCGGGCGAGGGCCTGCGGCAGCGGGTCGGCCACTGGAAGCCACCACGTGTCGGTACGCGCGTTGACGAACAGGTCCGGCACCGCCGCCTTCACCGCCGCGACCTTGTCGGCGACGCACTCGGGTTCGGCCAGGGTGCCGTCCGCGCGCCCGTCCTCCAGGTTGATCCCGACCACGCCGAGCCCGGCCAACTCCGTTACGTACCCGGCGACCTCCGCCGGGTCGTCGCTGAACCCGGCCTCCACGTCCACGCTGACCAGCACCGGCAGCCGAGCCAGCCGGCGGGCCAGGGCCAGGGTCTCCGCCGCGGTGGCCGCCGCGCCGTCGGGAAGGCCGGCGGTCGCGGCGACGCCGAGGCTGGTGGTGCCGATCGCCGGATGGCCGCGCGCGGCGAGCGCCGCCGCTGAGGCGTGGTCCCAGGCGTTGGGCAGCAGCAGGGGACGGCCGACGCGGTGCAGGGCGTGGAACGCGGCACGACGTTCGATCATCGGACGCTCACCTCCAGGTTCGTCGGGACGCGCAGGGTCGGGTGCGGCTCGTGGCGCAGCGGGCATCGGCCAGCAGGGCCGCCAGCTCGGCCATTGCGCGCCCGTCGGTGCCAACGCTCATCGGTCCAGTCTAGGGAGCGGGCGTCCCACGCTCTTTACAACGTTGTATCCAACGTTGTAAAGAACGGAGGGCACACCGCCCACTCCCCCCAGGCAGGTCCACATGCGACATCTCCGCCGTGGTAGCGCGGTCGCCGCCGTACTCGGTCTGATCCTGGCCGCGCCCCCGTCCGCGTCCGGCGCCGCACCGGACAGCTCGCCGCGCTACCGCAACCCGGTCTCCGCAACCGTCGGCGACACGTTCGCGGACCCGGCCATCGTCCGCGGCGACGACGGCCTCTGGTACGCCTACGGCACCACCGACCCCCTGCGCGAGGGCGAGCACGCGTTCCACCGCGTGCCCACCGCCCGCTCGGCCGACCTGGTCCACTGGACGTACGTCGGTGACGCGTTCGGCCCGGACCAGCGCCCGCCGTACGCGGCGCCCGGGGCTGCGTTCTGGGCACCGGACGTGCGCCGCCTCGGCGACCGGTGGGTCATGTACGTGACGGTCACCGACACCACCGTCTCCGCCGAGGGCAGCGACTACGCCATCGGCGCGGCCACCGCCCCCACCCCGACCGGTCCGTGGACCTTCGCCCCCGAGCCGGTCGTCGCCGCGCGCCCCGGCGGTGGCGGCGGCTACCTGTGGACCATCGACCCCAGCCAGTTCACCGACGTCGACGGACGCAGCTACCTCTACCACGGCAGCTACTACGGCGGCATCTCGGTCACCGAACTCAGCCCGGACGGGCTGACCGCCGTCGGCGCACCGACTCAGGTGGCGGTCGACAACAAGTTCGAGGGTAGCTACGTGCTGCGCCACGACGGGTGGTACTACCTCTTCGCGTCCACCGCGAACTGCTGCGCCGGCCCGGCCACCGGCTACTCCGTCCAGGTCGGACGGGCGCGTAGCCCGCGTGGTCCGTTCACCGACCGCGAGGGGATCGCGCTGACCGCGTCCCGGGCCGGCGGTACGCCGGTGCTCACCCAGAACGGCAACCGCTGGATCGGCACCGGGCACAACGGGTTCCTCACCGACCTGTCCGGCCAGGACTGGATCGTCTACCACGCCATCGACCGTGCCGACCCGTACCTCGACGAGCCGTTCGGGATCAACGAACGCCCGATGCTGCTGGACCGGCTCGACTGGATCGACGGCTGGCCGACGGTGAACGCGGGCGCCGGCCCGTCCGACGGCGCCCGACCCGCACCGGTCACGACCGGTCGGGTCGACGAGAGGTTCGACACCCACCCGGCTCGCCGGCTGGCGCCAGGCCGGCCAGTGGCGGGTCACCGACGGTCGGCTCGCCGGCAGCGGCACGCTCACCAGCCGTACCACCGTCGGCGGCGACGTGCGCGCGGAGGCCGACCTGCGGCTGACCGGCGCGGCCAACGCCGGGCTCGTCGTCGGCGACCGGGTCGAGGTCCGGGTGGACGCCACCGGTGGCCGGCTCGTCGCCAGCGACGGCCGCCGTCGGGCCACCACGTCGCTGCCCGCCGGGCTCGACCTGACCGACCGACACAACCTGGCCATCGAGGTACGCGGCAGGCAGCTCATCGCCGAGCTGAGCCCCGCCCGTCTCGGCGACCAGCTCGCCGTGGTGTCGCTGCGGCTGGACCGCCCGGTCGCCGGCCGAGCCGGGCTGAGCACCACCGGTGGCTCGGCCGAGTTCGACAACGTCAGCGTCGCGCGGCTGTACCAGCCGGCGAAACGGGCGGCGCCCGAGCCGCGGGTCGGCGTGCCACTGCCGGCGTACTCCGACGAGTTCGACGACGGGCTGGACGACGGCTGGCAGTGGGTACGCGAGGACCCGGCGACCACCGTGGCCGGTGGCGCACTGCGCTGGCCGGTGCAGGCCGCCGATCTGACCGGCACGGGAAACACGGCGGGCGTGCTGCTGCGCGACGCCCCGCGCGGCGACTACGTCGCGGAGACGAAGGTGACGCTGGACCTGGGCGAGGAGACGGTCCGGAACTACCAGCAGGCGGGGCTCGTCGCCTACGTGGACGACGACCGCTTCGCACGGTTGACGCAGGTGGCGATTTGGAACACCCGGCAGGTCGAGTACGGCTACGAGGTGCCCTTCGCCGGCCAGCCGGTCTACGGCGGCAGCATCGTCGGCACCCCGGCCACCACCACGTGGCTACGGCTTGCGCACCACGTCGACCCGGCCACCGGAGAACACGAGTACCGGGCCGGGTCCAGCCGCGACGGTCGTAGCTGGACCTGGGGTGCGGTGTGGGCCTTCCCGGCCGACACCACTCCCCGGATCGGGCTGGTCGCGCACGGCGGCGCCGAACCGGCGGTCACCGCGCGGTTCGACTACCTGCGTTTCTACCGCTGACGAGGTGGGGCGGAGACGCTAGCCGAGCGCGGTCACCGTCCGGTCCGTGCCGTCGTAGCTGCGGGCGGCGACGAACGCTCCCGTCGGGCGCTGCCCACCGGCGACGGCGCGGGCCAACCGCAGGTCCGCGTCACGGAACCGCAGGGCCAGGCTCAGGTGCGGCACCCACGCCCCCGGGGCGTGCCACGCACGGTGCCCGTCGGCCTCGGCGAGAACGTCCCAGGCGGCGGCGTGCAGCGCGGTCAGGGCCGGCGTCGGCCGTACGAGCCAGACCAGCGGGGCGCTGCCGTCCAGGACGACGACCCGGTCGAGCGCGACCGGCACCGGCAGCGCGGCGTCGAACAGCTCGGCCAGCCGGTGCTCAACCCCGGGTGGGAACTCGTCGACGGCGCCGAGGGTCAGGTGCGGCCGGTTGGTCGGGTGGGTGTTGCGGGCAAGGCTGGGAAGCCCCGCAGCCGCCAACCGGCCCCAGACCGCCCGCACCGCGACGTCCAGCCCGGGCGAGCAGACCAGTTCCACCGTACGCACCCGGACACGCTAGCGGGAACGGCTACCTTCCGCCGCCAGTCCCGAGGGGGCGGACGGTCAGCACTTTCCCCCGAACTTGCGCGGATCTTGAGGCGGCGTACGGGCACCCAACGCGCTCTTGTGCCGGTCGCCGCAGCGGGCCGGACGGCGTGATGAAAAGCTTGACCCATGAGTTCCGCACCTGCACAGCACGACGCACCGACCGACATCATCCCCGACGGCACCGACGAGGCGAACGCCTTCACGGAGCTCGGGCTGCGCGCCGAACTGCTGGGCGCCCTGGCCGCCCTCGGTTACGAGGAGCCGACCCCCATCCAGCGGGAGGCGATCCCGCCGCTGCTCGACGGCCGGGACCTGTTGGGTCAGGCCGCCACCGGCACCGGTAAGACGGCGGCGTTCGCGCTGCCGTTGCTGCACCGGATGGTGGCGCACCGCGACGGCGGGGACCCGGTCGCGCTGGTGCTGGTGCCGACGCGGGAGCTGGCGGTGCAGGTGTCCGAGGCGTTCCACCGCTACGGCAAGGACCTGGGCGCGCGGGTGTTGCCGATCTACGGTGGGCAGCCGATCGGGCGGCAGCTGCGGGCACTCGACAGTGGGGTGGACGTGGTGGTGGCCACCCCGGGGCGGGCCCTGGACCACATCGCGCGGGGCACCCTGCGACTCGGTGGCCTGGCCACGGTGGTGCTCGACGAGGCCGACGAGATGCTCGACATGGGCTTCGCCGAGGACATCGAGGCGATCCTGGAGCACGCCCCGGCGCAGCGTCAGACGGTGCTCTTCTCGGCCACCATGCCGTCACGGATCGACGGGATGGCCCGCCAGCACCTGCGCGAGCCGGTCCGGATCGAGATCGGCCGCGAGCAGACGGTCGCCGGCGAGGCGCCCCGGGTGCGGCAGAGCGCGTACATCGTGACGCGGGCGCACAAGCCGGCCGCGCTGGGCCGGGTGCTGGACGTGGAGTCGCCGACCGCCGCCATCGTCTTCTGCCGCAGCCGCGAGGAGGTGGACCGGCTGACCGAGACGATGAACGGCCGGGGCTACCGCTCCGAGGCGCTGCACGGCGGGATGAGCCAGGAGCAGCGGGACCGGGTGATGGGCCGGCTGCGGGCGGGCACCGCCGACCTGCTGGTGGCCACCGACGTGGCGGCCCGTGGCCTGGACGTCGAGCAGCTCACCCACGTGGTCAACTACGACGTGCCGTCGGCGCCGGAGTCGTACGTGCACCGGATCGGGCGGGTCGGTCGGGCCGGCCGGGAGGGTGTGGCGATCACCCTCGCCGAGCCGCGCGAGCACCGGATGCTGAAGACCATCGAGCGGGTGACCGGCCAGCGGATCACGATCGACAAGATTCCCACCGTGGCGGACATGCGGACGCGCCGGCTGGAGCTGACCCGGGCGGCGCTGCGGGAGAGCCTGCTCGAGGACGACCTGGACCCGTTCCGGGTGATCGTGGAGACGCTGACCGACGAGTTCGACCTGATGGAGGTCGCGCTCGCCGCGGTGAAGCTGGCGCACGAGGTGACGTCCCCGGGTTCGGACGACGAGGAGGAGATCCCCCAGGCCCCGGTGCGCGGCCCGGGCGAGGGTCGGCCGGAGACCGGTGGCCGGGGTGGCGATCGGCGCGGCGGCGGCCGGCCGCGCCCGGGTGGCGGCAACACCGTCCAGGTCTTCGTCGGCCTGGGCCGGCGCGCCGGGGTGCGCCCGCAGGATCTGGTCGGCGCGATCACCGGGGAGACCGGGATCCGCGGCCGGGACATCGGCTCGATCGAGATCGCGGACCGGTTCTCGCTGGTGGAGGTGCCGCAGGGGGTGGCCGACGAGGTGATTTCCGGGTTGCGCTCCAGCACCATCAAGGGCCGCAAGGCCACGGTTCGTCGGGACCGCGGCGGCGAGGGGCGCTGAGCGCGCCCGCCGGCGACCGCCGGGGTACGACGGTCGCCGGCGCGTCAGGCTCAGAAGGAGTACGGGCCGAACCGGCCCCACGCCACCGCGGCGGCGAGGACAAGCAGCACCGCGCAGGTGATCGCGCCCTGGACCTCCAGCTTGCGTCGGTCCCCGGTGTGCGTCTTCATGTCCCGCCGGTGCACGCCGATGGCGCCGATCATGACGATGACCAGGCCGACCGCGGCGAGCGGGGTGAGCACGGTGGCGATGCCGGTCAGCGCCGGCAGCACGAGCCCGACGGCGGCCAGCACCTCGACCGCGCCGAGGGCCTTGACCTGGGTCGGCGGGACCGGGTCGACCCAGCCCATCCGGTCGCGCAGCTTCTGCTTGGGCTGGGTCAGTTTGGCCAGACCGGCTCCGGCGAAGATGGCGGCGAGCAGGATCTGGATGACCCAGAGCACGACGTTCACGGGGGATTCCTCCAGGGGGACCGCCTCGCGGCGGAGAGGTCGTCGAGGGTTCGAGCCGCACAGTAGTCCCCCATGCGCGTACATCAACGACCCCCGCCGTCGGAAGACGGCGGGGGTCATTGTGCTCGCAGCGTCAGACCGTGAAGAGCGCCGGACCGTCGAGCGTCTCGACGTCGGCCGGGCGCAGCGCCAGGGCGAGCACGTCGGCCACGTCGGCCAGGGTGTGCACGGTCAGCGCCTCGCGCACCTCGGTCGGCAGGTCGTCCAGGTCCGGCTCGTTACGCGCCGGGATGATCACCTCGGTGAGGCCGGCCCGGTGCGCGGCGAGCAGCTTCTGCTTCACCCCACCGATCGGCAGCACCCGTCCGGAGAGCGTCACCTCGCCGGTCATCCCGAACTCGGGCCGGACCGGACGCCCGGTGACCAGCGACGCCAGGGCCGTCACCATGGTGATGCCGGCGCTCGGGCCGTCCTTGGGCACCGCGCCCGCCGGGACGTGCAGGTGGATGCGGCGTCCGGCCAGCGCGTTCGGGTCGATGCCGAGCCGACGCCCGTTGGAGCGCAGGTACGACAGGGCGATGTGCGCCGACTCCTTCATCACGTCGCCGAGCTGGCCGGTCAGGGTCAGCCCCGGCTCGCCCTCCATGCTGGTCGCCTCGATGAACAGCACGTCCCCGCCGGCGCCGGTGACGGCGAGGCCGGTGGCCACACCGGGCACCGCGGTGCGCTCGGCCGACTCCGGGGTGAACTTCGGTCGACCCAGGTAGCCGGTGAGGTTGTCGGTGTCGACGCGTACCGGCGACGGGTCGGTCGCCAGGGTCACCGCCACCTTGCGCAGGATCTTGGCCAGGGCCCGTTCGAGCTGCCGTACGCCGGCCTCCCGGGTGTACTCCCCCGCGATCAGCGCGAGCGCCTCGTCGGCGACGCTGACCTCGTCGGCGGTCAGCCCGGCCCGCTCCCGCTGCCGGGGCAGCAGGTGGTCACGGGCGATGGCGACCTTCTCGTCCTCGGTGTACCCGTCCAGGGTGACCAGCTCCATCCGGTCCAGCAGCGGGCCGGGGATGGTCTCCACCACGTTGGCGGTGGCCAGGAACAGCACGTCGGACAGGTCCAGGTCGACCTCCAGGTAGTGGTCCCGGAAGGTGTGGTTCTGGGCCGGGTCGAGCACCTCCAGCAGGGCGGCGGCCGGGTCACCGGCGTAGCCGGCGGCCAGCTTGTCCACCTCGTCGAGGAGCACGACCGGGTTCATCGAGCCGGCCTCGCGCAGCGCGCGGACGATCCGGCCGGGCAGCGCGCCCACGTAGGTGCGCCGGTGACCGCGGATCTCCGCCTCGTCGCGGACGCCGCCGAGGGAGACCCGGACGAAGTTGCGCCCGAGCGCCCGGGCGACGGACTCGCCGAGGCTGGTCTTGCCCACTCCGGGAGGACCGGCGAGGGCGAGCACCGCGCCGGAGCCGCGACCGCCGACCACGCCGAGGTTGCGCTCGGCGCGGCGGTTGCGCACCGCCAGGTACTCCAGGATGCGGTCCTTCACGTCGGCCAGGCCGGCGTGGTCGGCGTCGAGCACCGCCCGGGCCGCGGCCAGGTCGGTGTTGTCCTGGGTACGCGTACCCCACGGCATCTCGAGCACGGTGTCCAGCCAGGTGCGGATCCAACCCGCCTCCGGGGAGGCGTCACTGGCCCGCTCCAACTTGCCGACCTCGCGCAGGGCCGCCTCGCGGACCTTCTCCGGCAGCTCGGCGCTCTCCACCCGGCTGCGGTAGTCCGCCGAGCCGTCCGGCTCGTCCTCGCCCAGCTCCTTGCGGATCGCGGCGAGCTGCTGGCGCAGCAGGAACTCCCGCTGGGACTTCTCCAGCCCCTCGCGGACGTCGCTGTTGATCTGCTCGGTGACCTCCTGCTCGGCCAGGTAGTCCTTCACCCAGCCGACCAGCAGCTCCAGCCGGGCGGTGACGTCCGGCGCGGCGAGCAGGTCGGTCTTCTGTTCCAGGGTCAGCCAGGGCGCGTAGCCGGCCGAGTCGGCCAGCTCGGACAGGTCGGTCATCCGCTCCACCGCGTCGATGACCTGCCAGGCCCCCCGCTGCTGGAGCACGGAGGTCACCAGGGCGCGGTACTCGCGGGCGAGTTCCCGGGCGCGCCCGGCGGGAGCGGGTTCGTCGAGTTCGGTCGCCTCCACCCAGAGTGCGGCGCCGGGGCCGGGCACGCCGGAGCCGATCCGGGCCCGGGACAGGCCACGGACGACGGCGGCGGGCTCACCATCGGGCAGCCGGCCGACCTTTTCGATGGTGGCGACCACGCCGACCGGACCGTACTCGCCGTCGATACGCGGCACGACCAGCAGCTTGCGGTCGCCGGTCGCCCGGGCCGCGTCGATCGCGGCCTGGGTGGTCGGGTCGAGGGTCACCGGGATGACCATGCCGGGCAGCAGCACGGCGTCGGTCAGGGGAAGTACCGGAAGAGTTGCCATCGAACACCTGCTATCGCGTTGAGTTGAGCGTGTCTCACTCAAGTAACAAAGCGTTCCCCTTGTTCCAGGCTGTGACCCAGACCACTCTTCCGACCTGGTCCGTCGGGCCGCCCGGACCGGCGGGCGACCCGACGAGACGCCTCAGGTGAGCTTGTTCTTGACCGTGTTCACGACCGAGCCGGCCACACCCGGGTTGGTGCCGTACAGGCGCGGATCCCCCGGAGGCAGCACCGGCTCCGGGGCGTTCGCCCGCGGACTGTCGCCGTACCGGAACTCGCCCTTGCCATCCGGAGTGGGCCCGGACGCCCAGCGCCCCTCGGAGGCGTCGGTGCCCGAGGAGAAGCTCAGGTAGGCGTAACCGAACTCCTCGGTGAACTCGCCGGAGTCCGGGAACGCCTCCGGCACCGGCATGTCCTCCAGCCCGTCCTCCTTGAGCTGCTCGATCGCCGCCAGCCACATGTTCTGGTGCATGGTGTCGCGGGCCAGCAGGAAGCGCAGCATCTGCTTGACGCCGGGATCGTCGGTCATGTTGAACAACCGCGCGACCTGGAGGCGACCCTGCGCCTCCGCGGTCACGTTGAGCTGAAAGTCGGCCAGCAGGTTCCCGCTGGCGGTGATGAACGCGCCATTCCACGGCACCCCGTTGGAGTCGGCGGGCAACGCGCCGCCACCGGAGTGGATGAAGTGCGCAGGGTTCGACCCGGCGTAGATCGCGGCACCGCCCGGGTTGTCGGCGACGCCCTCGGACAACGACAACGGCGCGTTGTCCAACAGCCGGGTGATCATCGTGACGATCATCTCGACGTGGCCCACCTCCTCGGTGCCGACGTCGAGCAGCAGGTCCTTGTACTTGCCGGGCAGCCGGCAGTTCCAGCCCTGGAACAGGTACTGGTTGGCGACCGTCATCTCGCCCCACTTGCCGCCCAGAACCTCCTGCAACCGGCGGGCGAAAGCGGCGTCCGGACCGTCCGGCTTGGCCTCGAACTGCAGGTCCTTGACATGGCTGAACATCTGACCTCCTCGGAACCGGAAAAGCTGGTACCGGGGACTATCCCCACGCCGGTGACCCCGCCGGGCCAACCCGTGTCCCGCTGGGGTCAGCACAATCGTTGGCCAGCGGCAGCACCACCTCCAACGCCACACCGCGCGGCCGCAACCGGTGCGCCCGCAGTGCTCCCCCGTCCGCCGCCACCAACTGCCGCACGATCCACAGCCCGAGCCCGGACATCCCGGCGCCGGGCGCCGGCCGGCGCAGCGCGGCCAGCAGGGCGTCGTCCACCCGCCCCTCGTCGGTGACCAGGATGCTCAGCCCGGGGCCGCGCAGCGCCGCGTAGAGCCCGACCTGCCCCTCCACCGGCCCGTGCCGCAGGGCGTTCTCCACCAGGTTCACCAGCACCTGCCGGGTGCGACCGGCCGGAACCGGGCAGGAGCCGGCGCTGCGGGTGGCCCGCGCCCGCCGACGCCCGACCGGCACCAACCCGGCGGCTTCACGCAGGATCCCGGCCAGCGGCACGGTCGGCTCCGGCCGCGGGGGCGACACCAGCGCACCGGTGCCGGCGGTCGCGTCGCGCAACAGGCTCTGCAGATGGGCGGCCTGATCGCGGGCCAACTCGGTGATGGCCCGCCGGTCGGCGCCGGTCAGGTCCCGGCGTTCGTCCGCGAGGGTCCGGGTCAGCGAGGTCAGAGTGCTGATCGGGGTACGGAACTCGTGGCACAACACGCGCAGCAGCAGCTCGGGGTCGACCTCCGGCGGCACCGTCCCGGTTGGGCCGGACCCGCTCCGGAACACCCCACGCAGCAGGCCCCGTACCCCCTGACGTTCGCGCATCCACCCGACTCCCCTCGTTCGGTGCGTGGCCGCATGATCGGTACCCGGTGGGGAACGGCGCAGACATGCCGGACGGCTCCACCATTCGAATCGCGGTCGTGGACGATCACCCCCTCTTCGTCCGTGGCCTGGAGCTGCTGCTCCCGGTGACCAGCGACGGCCGCGCCGAGGTGGTCGGCTCGACCGGCGACGCCGCCGCCGCGGCGGGCCTGGTCAACCGCTGCCACCCCGATCTCGTCCTGGTCGACCTGCACATGCCACCGCCCGGTGGCGTCCGGGCGGTGTCGGCGATCCGGCGGACCACCCCCCAGGCACGGGTGGTCGCGATGTCCGGTTCCACCGACCCGACACCAGCTTTGGAGGCGCTGCGGGCCGGCGCCGAGGGATATCTGCCCAAGACCAGCGAGCCGGAGGAACTGCTGCCCCCGCTGCTGGCCATCCTCGACGGCTGGGCGGTACTGCCTGCGGAACTGCTCCGTGTCCTGCTGCGTCCCCCGCACCCCACACCGGTCGACCTCGACGGCGAGGAGCGCCGACTGCTGCGCGCGATAGCCGCCGGCCGCAACACCGTCGATATCGCCGAGGAACTGCACGTCTCGGAGCGGACGGTGAAACGGATGACCGCCGCGCTTCTGCGCAAGCTGCGGGTGTCCAACCGCGCCGAGGCGGCCGCCGTGGCCGGTCAGGCCGGTCTGCTCGGCGAATGAGCCGCCCCCGGCTCGCGATTCGGCGTCGATTCGCGGTTATCCCCGTCACCGAATCGCGACGCGCCGAAATGAAAGCGACGCATATTGTTGCGGTTTCCCCGGGTAGTAGGTCAGACTTTGGACACATCCCGCCACACACAGGGAGTAATCGGCAATGGCGAGAAAAGTAATCACGGTCCTGACCGACGACCTCGACGGCGGGAAGGCCGACCGGACGGTCGAGTTCAGTCTCGACGGCGTGGCCTACACGATCGACGTCTCGGACGAGAATGCCGGCGTCCTGCGCAAGGCGCTGGACCCGTACATCAATGCGGGTCGGCGCATCGGGCGCGGCGCCGTGGAGAACACCCGGACCGTTCGGCGGCCAGGCCGGCCCAGCGGCGCCGGAATGGATCGGGAGCAGAACCGGGCCATCCGGGAATGGGCCGTCAAGAACGGATACAAGATTTCCGAGCGAGCCGGATCCCGGTCGAGGTGGTCGAGGCTTACAAGAGCCGCTGACTGGACGACACACAGACGGGGTCGCGCCGGAAACGGCGCGGCCCCGTCGTATTGTTCAGGCGCTCGAACGACGGTGGCGGCCGGTCACCCCGGGCTGTCGCCCCGGGGTGACC
>NZ_JAEVHM010000176.1 GCF_016802865.1 Micromonospora parastrephiae
CTCGCTGAGCCCGAGCGCGGCCCGCGCCGCCTCCTCGTCCGGCCCGGCGCAGAGCGCCACCAGCGCGTCGAGCACCGCTCGCGGGCCGGGTTCAGCTCGGGCAGGGAGAGCCGGTCGGGGGCCCACCGACGTCCGGTGCCGGCGTCGGCCTTCCCCTCCGAGGGCGGCAGCAGGATGAGCATCGGGTCTCCTCGACGGGTGCGACGGCGGCGCCCCGCGCGCCGGCCCGGCCAGCGTACGACCCGCCGCTACCGCCAGGGCCGCACCGGTGTGTCAGGGTGGTACACGCGATAGCCGCCGACCTCCCGTACCGGCGCGGCGTCGGCCCGGTCGGCGAGCAACCGGCGCAGCCGGCGGTCCATCGGGGAGTCGACCTCCACCACGTAGCCCGGCCGCGCGGCCGGCCGACCTGCCGCCAGTACGCCAGGTAGCGGTTCTGCCCGGGGGACAGGTCGGCGTCGAGCACACCGCAGACCACCGTCTCGTCGGTGTTGAAGATCAGCCGGTTGCAGGTCCAGTAGTCCCCGTACACCTCGTGCGGGCCGTCGGCCCGCAGCGCGGCGGCCAGTTCCCGGGCCTGGCGCTCCTCGGTCCGCGACGCGGCGGTGCCGGTCGTCACGAACAGCACGGTGATCACCAGCGTGGTCGCGGTCAGCGCGACCAGCACGGCGGTGGCCAGCGCGCCGGTGAGCCGGCCGAGCCCGCCGACGGTGCCCCGCCAGCAGGCGACCGCCACCACCCACAGCGGCCAGAGCACCGCCGGCAGCGACAGTTGCAGCACCGACAGGTAGCGGGCGTTGTCCAGCGGGCTCGTCGCGGCGAGCGGGCTGCGCACGTACGACAGCAGGGTCAACGCGGCGCCCGCGACGAGCGCGAGCTGCACCACCGGCTTGACCCGCTCCCCGCGCGGCCCGCCGGCGGCCCGCCGGTACGCGAGGACCGCGAGCACCGCGGCAGCCACCAGCAGCAGCGGGTACACCGCCCCGAACCACTGCTGCCAGCGCCCGCAGCCGTCCACCGGGCAGAGCCCGTGCGCGAGCGGCACCCCCTCCAGCAGGCCACCCCGGACCCGCTCGGACCACGGCGGCAACGGCCCTGCCTTGGTGCTGACCTCCCGGAACACCGACAGCGAGTCCTCACCCGGACCGGCACGCAGGTTGTCGACGATCATCGGCGCGATCCCGACCAGGAAGCCCGCCACCAGCAGCAGACCGGACCAGCCGAGAAGCTCCCGCCGCAGCGCCCACACCAGCGCCAGCCCGGCCACCGCCAGGTACGGCAGGATCAGCCAGTCCGACCAGGCGGCCAGCCCGACGAGCAGGCCGAACAGCGCGACGGCGAGTCGCCGGCGGTGCACGGTGCCGGCCGCCAACCCCAGGGTGATCAGCAGCATCAGCAGCACCGCCGGCTTCACCTCCGGCCGCCCCCCGACGACGGTGAGCTGGTCGCGCACCACCCGCTCCGGCCCGAGCGCGAGCAGGCCGACGACGAAGGCGGCGAACCACGGCGTGCAGAGCCGACGGGTCAGCCGGTGGATCAGGTAGAGGAACACCGCGTACAGCGCGAGCATCGGCAGCCGCAGCACCGGCCAGCTCGGCCCGGCCACGACGACCAGCGGCGCCGCCAGGTACGACTCCAGCATTCCCATGTAGTGCTGGCCGTACAGGAAGACCGGACGTTCCCGGCCCTGCCCGATGTGCAGCGCGGCGAGGCCGAAGGTGGCCTCGTCGCTGTTCGACACCGGCACCGTGTACAGCGTCAGGACCAGCCGGTAGACGACGCCGACCAGCCCGAACAGCAGCGCCACGAGCGCCGGCCGGTCGAGTCGTGGACGCCACCGCCCACGGTGCTGCTCTGCATGCGACACGACCAACGCCCCCGTCGTCGTCCCGACCGGAGTGTTTCACGGACGGCGGGCGGGCCGGGGAGGTTCGGCGCAGTCGGGGTCGGCTCGCGTGGCCGTGGGTGTCGACGTGTGGCAGGGTTGGCCCGTGTCACCCACTTCCACCGGCCAACTGGCCGTTCCGAACCTGCACCGGGCAGCGCGGATCGAGGACGCCGTTCACCAGCTCGTGGAGCGCCGCCTGCGCCGCACCGGCTGGGGGGTCAACATCATCGCGTACACCGGCTATGGCGCCCCGGGTTGGGTGCGGGTGATGTGCCGGGTGCTGCTGGGCCGTCCGGACACCCGACAGCGGGGCCGCCTGGACAAGGTCCGCGGCTGGCGCAGCTTCACCACCCTGCCGGCGAAGCACGTCACGGTGACCATCGAGGCCGGCGGGGTGCGGCACGAGGCGCGGGCGGACCGCAGCGGCTTCATCGACACGCTGGTCGAGGCCGACCTGCCGCCCGGGTGGGGCACCGTCCGGCTCAGCGTCCCGGACGCCGAGCCGGTCGACGCGCCGGTACGCATCCTCGACCCGGACGTCACGTTCGGCATCCTCTCCGACATCGACGACACGGTGATGGTCACCGCGCTGCCCCGGCCGCTGCTCGCCGCGTGGAACACGTTCGTGCTCGACGAGCACGCCCGGGCCGCCGTGCCCGGCATGGCGGTGCTCTACGAGCGGTTGGTGACCGCGCACCCCGGCTCGCCGGTCTTCTACCTCTCCACCGGCGCGTGGAACGTCGCGCCGACGCTGACCCGGTTCCTGTCCCGGCACCTCTACCCGGCCGGGCCGCTGCTGCTCACCGACTGGGGGCCCACGGCCGACCGGTGGTTCCGCAGCGGCCGGGAACACAAGCGGGTCACCCTGGCCCGGCTGGCCCAGGAGTTCCCCCACGTGCGCTGGCTGCTGGTCGGTGACGACGGCCAGCACGACCAGGAGATCTACCGGGAGTTCGCCGCCGCCCACCCGGAGAACGTCGCCGGGGTGGCGATCCGCCGGCTCTCCCCGGCGCAGTCGGTGCTGGCCGGTAGCCTGCCCGCCCCGGCCGGCCGCCCGTCGTCGGGGCCGGTGGGGCAGAAGTGGCTGTCCGCCCCGGACGGCGCCGGCCTGTGGCAACTGCTGCGCGACGCCGACCTGGTCTGAGCCGCCGCGCCTCCTCCGGTCAGCCCCGGCGGAGCCAGATGGCGCCCAGCGGGGGGACCTGGAGGGCGGCCGAGGCCACCATGCCGTGCCACGGCACGTCCTCGGCGCGCACCTCGCCCAGGTTGCCCACCCCGGACCCGCCGTAGTGCTGCGCGTCGGTGTTGAGCACCTCCGTCCAGGTGCCGCCGGCCGGAAGGCCGACCCGGTAGTCGTTCAGCGGCTGGGCGGAGAAGTTCGCCACGCACACCAGCGTCGAACCGTCCGGGGCGATCCGGACGAACGACACGGTGTTGTTGGCGACGTCGTCTCCGGCGATCCAGCGGAACCCGGCCGGTTCGGTGTCCTGTGCCCAGAGCGCCGGGGTGTCCCGGTAGACCCGGTTGAGGTCACCGACGAGCCGCTGCACCCCGGCTCGGGCGGGGTCGTGCAGCAGGTACCAGTCGAGGCCGCGCTCCTCGCTCCACTCCCGGTCGTCGGCCATCTCGGAGCCCATGAACAGCAGCTGCTTGCCGGGGTGCGCCCACATGTACGCCAGCAGCGCCCGCACGTTCGCCAGCCGTTGCCAGGTGTCTCCGGGCATCTTGCCGGCCAGTGAGCCCTTGCCGTGCACGACCTCGTCGTGGCTGATCGGCAGCACGTAGTTCTCGCTCCAGGCGTACGCCAGGGAGAAGGTGAGCTGGTGGTGGTGGTGCTGGCGGTAGACCGGGTCCTTCGAGGTGTAGAGCAGGGTGTCGTGCATCCAGCCCATGTTCCACTTGAACCCGAAGCCCAGCCCGCCCTCGGCGGTGGCGCGGGTGACCCCCGGCCAGGCGGTGGACTCCTCGGCGATCATCACGACGCCGGCGTGGTGCTTGTAGACGGTCGCGTTCACCTCCTGCATGAACGCGATGGCCTCCAGGTTCTCCCGGCCGCCGTACTGGTTGGGCACCCACTGCCCGTGCTCGCGGGAGTAGTCCAGGTAGAGCATCGAGGCGACCGCGTCCACCCGCAGTCCGTCGACGTGAAACTCGTCGCACCAGTAGAGCGCGTTGGCGACCAGGAAGTTGCGGACCTCGCGGCGACCGTAGTCGAACACGTACGTGCCCCAGTCGGGGTGCTCGCCGCGTCGCGGGTCGGGGTGTTCGTAGAGCGGGGTGCCGTCGAAGCGCCCCAGCGCCCACTCGTCCTTCGGGAAGTGCGCGGGCACCCAGTCGAGGATCACGCCGATGCCGGCGGCGTGCAGCCGGTCGACGAGGTGGCGGAACTCGTCCGGGTCGCCGAACCGCGCGGTGGGCGCGTAGTAGCCGGTCACCTGGTAGCCCCAGGAACCGCCGAACGGGTGCTCCATCACCGGCAGGAACTCCACGTGGGTGAAGCCCAGCTCGGTGACGTACGCGGTGAGCTGGTCGGCCAGCTCCCGGTAGTTCAGGCCGGGCCGCCACGAGCCGAGGTGCACCTCGTAGACGCTCATCGGCTCCTGGTGCGGCTGCCGCTCGGCCCGCCGGGCCAGCCAGTCCGCGTCGGACCACCGGTACGTCGAGTGGTGCACGACCGACGCGGTGGCCGGCGGCACCTCCGCGTACGCCGCGAGGGGGTCGGCCTTGTCCCGCCACTGCCCGTCGGCGCCCAGCACCCGGTACTTGTAGCGGGCACCGACGCGGGCGTTGGGGACGAACAGCTCCCACACTCCGCTGGAGCCGAGCGAGCGCATCGGCCAGCCGTCGTCCGGCCCCCAGCCGGTGAAGTCGCCGACCACTCGCACCCCGCGGGCGTTGGGCGCCCACACACTGAACGCCACACCCTCGTCGAAGACCCGGGCGCCCAGCACGTCCCACAGCCGCTCGTGCCGACCCTCGCCGATCAGGTGCAGGTCCAGTTCGCCGAGCGTCGGCGGATAGCGGTACGGGTCGTCGTGCGCCGCGCCGTCGACCTCCACCCGGTAGTCGAGCACGGTGCCGTCGACCTGGGCCTCGAAGACGCCCACGTCGTGCACCCGCTTCATCGGGTGCCGCTCGTCGCCGACGAGCAGCACCACGTCGCCGGCGCCCCGGCGCATCGTGCGGATCGTCGTCGAGGAGTCGGCGGGGTGCGCGCCGAGCAGCGCGTGCGGGTCGTGCGTCGCGCCGGTGATCAGCTGGTCCATCGAGCGTCCTTCGAAGCGGGGGTGGTCGGCGCGGTACCGCCGGACAGGTCGGCGGGGACGTCGGCCACGGTGAGCGTGGCCGCGACGTTCGTGGCGGACGCCGGCGTGGCGGGCGGCGTCGGCCGCGCACGGTGAGCACGTGCGCCGGTTGCAGGTACGGGTCGAGCCGCACCGCGTTGCGTTGGCCCCAGTCGTAGCTGGTGCCGGTCAACTCGTCGTACACGGTGAACCGCTCGTGCCAGTCGAAGCCCAGCTCCGGCATGTCCAGGGTGGTGTTGCCCCACTGCACCGTGTGCGAGTCGAACGAGCAGATCACGATGACGGCGTTGCCGGTCTCCGGGTCGTGCTTGGACCAGCAGAGCAGCGCCGGGTTGTCGATCTCGTGGAACCGCAGGTTGCGCAGCTGGTGCAGGGCCGGATTGTCGCGGCGTACCCGGTTGAGGGTGGCCAGGAACGGGGCCAGCGAGCGGCCCTGCGCCTCGGCGGCGGCCCAGTCCCGCGGACGCAGCTCGTACTTCTCGTTGTCCAGGTACTCCTCGGCGCCGGGCCGGGCCACGTGCTCGAACAGCTCGAAGCCGGCGTACAGGCCCCAGGAGGGGGAGAGCAGCGCGGCCAGCACCGCCCGGATCTTGAACATCGGCGGGCCGCCGTGCTGCAACGACTCGTGCAGGATGTCCGGCGTGTTGGGCCAGAAGTTGGGCCGCATGTAGTCGGCCGCCTCGATCAGCTCCTCGCAGTACGCCCGCATCTCGGCGGCCGTCGTGCGCCAGGTGAAATAGGTGTACGACTGCGTGAAGCCGATCTTGCCGAGGCCGTGCATGATGGCGGGCCGGGTGAACGCCTCGGCCAGGAACAGCACGTCCGGGTCGACCTGCTTCACCTCGGCGATCAACCAGTGCCAGAAGTCGAACGGCTTGGTGTGCGGGTTGTCCACCCGGAAGATCCGGATGCCCTCGCCGACCCAGTGCAGCACCACCCGCAGCACCTCGGCGCGGATGCCCTCCGGCTCGTTGTCGAAGTTGACCGGGTAGATGTCCTGGTACTTCTTCGGCGGGTTCTCCGCGTACGCGATGCTGCCGTCGGCCCGGGTGGTGAACCACTCCGGGTGCTCGGTGACCCACGGGTGGTCGGGCGCGCACTGCAACGCCAGGTCCATCGCCACCTCCAGGCCCTGTGCCGCCGCCGCCTGGATGAAGGCCCGGAAGTCCGCCGGCGTACCCAGGTCGGGGTGGATCGCGTCGTGGCCGCCCTCGGCGGCGCCGATCGCCCACGGCGAGCCCACATCCGTCGGCCCGGCGGTGAGCGCGTTGTTGCGCCCCTTGCGGTTGACCCGGCCGATCGGGTGGATCGGCGGCAGGTAGAGCACGTCGAAGCCCATCGCGGCGACGCCCGGCAGCCGCTCGGTGGCGGTGGCGAAGGTGCCGGACCGGCCGCCCGTCGCTCCTTCGGAGCGGGGGAAGAACTCGTACCAGGCCGAGTAGAGCGCCCGCTTGCGGTCCACCCAGATCGAGTACGTGTCACCGGCGGTGACCAGCTCCCGCACCGGGTGCTCCCAGAGCAGGTCGGCCAGGGCCAGCGCCGGGTCGACCCGCTGCGGCAGCGGCAGGTCGGTGTCGGCCAGCGCGGTGAGGGCGGCGGCGAGCCGTGCCCGGTCGGCGGCCGGCACCAGCTCGCGGGCGGCGGCGAGCACCCGCGCGCCCTCGGCCAGGTCGTTGGCCAGGTCCTCCGGCCCCTGCCCGGCGGCGATCTTCTTGGTCACCGCGTTCTGCCAGGTCAGATACGGGTCCTGGAACGCTTCGACGGAAAAGGTCCAGGAGCCGACGGCGTCCGGTGCGATGGTGGCGTGCCAGCGGTCCTGGCCGGGCTCACCCGGGCGCATCCGGGTGAACGGCCGTGTCGCGCCGTCCGGACCGGCCCACACCACGTTGCAACCCAGCGCGTCGTGTCCCTCCCGGTAGGCGCGCGCCGACACCGGAACCGGCTCGTCGACCACCGCCTTGGCCGGGTACCGCCCGCAGGAGACGACGGGGGAGACGTCTTCGATCGGGAACCGTCCAGTCACCCCGCCAACCTACTGCGCGAGATCAGTTCGCGCGCGGCCAAGCCTGCCGGTCCGCCCCGCGCCAGGGCCCGCGCGGCAAGATCCGCGCACTTTCGGGAAAGTTGCTGCCTCAGGGCACCGTCGACGCAGCAGTTTCCCCGAAGTTGTGCGGATCTTCGCGGTGCCCCCTCGATCCCAGCACCGCTCCTTCCGGATTCGGTGGGCGCACCGCATGTCGTCCGTCTCCTCAGGCCGTCTTCATCAGGCCGCGCCGACGGACCGGTAGACCTCCAGGGTCTGGCGGGCGATGGAGTCCCAGGAGAAGTGCTCCACGGCGCGTCGCCGACCGGCCAGGCCGAACCGCTCGGTGCGCGCCGGGTCGGCGAGCAGCGTGTTGATCGCCGCCGCCAGGTCGGCGACGAACTTCTCCGGCTGCAACGGGGTCCCGGACCCGTCGGTGGCCTGCTCGATGGGCACCAGCAGGCCCGTCTCGTCGCCGGCCACGACCTCCGGTATGCCGCCCGTCGCGGTCGCCACCACCGCGGTCTCGCAGGCCATCGCCTCCAGGTTGACGATGCCCATCGGCTCGTACACCGACGGGCAGACGAAGACGGTGGCGTGGGTGAGCACCTGGATCACCTCCGGCTTCGGCAGCATCTCCGCCACCCAGACCACCCCGGAGCGGTTGGTCCGCAACTCGGCCACCAGCTCCTCCACCTCCGCGGCGATCTCGGCCGTGTCCGGCGCGCCGGCGAGCAGCACGAGCTGCGTGTCCGCCGGCAACTCCCGGGCGGCACGCAGCAGGTAGGGCAGGCCCTTCTGCCGGGTGATCCTTCCCACGTAGGCGACGCTGGGTCGGGACGGGTCGACGCCGAGCCGGTCGAGCACGTCGGTGCCCTGATCCGGGGCGTACTGGACGGTGTCGATGCCGTTGTAGACCACCCGGACCTTCGACGGGTCGATCTGCGGGTAGGCGGTGAGCACGTCGTTGCGCATTCCCCCGCTGACCGCGATCACCGCGTCGGCGGCCTGCATCGCGGTGCGCTCGATCCACGAGGAGAGCGCGTAGCCGCCGCCGAGCTGCTCGGCCTTCCACGGCCGCAGCGGCTCCAGGCTGTGCGCGGTCACCACGTGCGGCACGCCGTGCAACAGCTTTGCCGTGTGGCCGGCCAGGTTGGCGTACCAGGTGTGGCTGTGCACCACGTCGGTGCCCGCCGTGCCGGCGGCCATCTCCAGATCCACACCCATCGTGCGCAGCGCGGCGTTCGCGCCGGTCAGGCCGGGCGGCTCGGCGTACGCGGTGACACCCGGCTCGGTGCGCGGCAGACCGAAGCAGTGCACGCGTACGTCGGTGCGGCGGCGCAACTCCCGGGCCAGGTACTCGACGTGCACGCCCGCGCCGCCGTAGACCTCCGGCGGGTACTCGCGGGTGAGCAGATCGACGCGCAGGGGGGTGGGATCCGTCATGACCCCGCACCCTAGTGCAGAAGAGTCCCCGTACGAGTGGTGAAGTCCGACGCGGGTGGATAGCGTCGTGGCATGGCTGCCAAGGTGCTCGCGATCGTCCTGGCGGGTGGGGAGGGCAAGCGCCTGATGCCACTCACCACGGACCGGGCCAAGCCGGCCGTCCCGTTCGGCGGGATGTACCGCATGGTCGACTTCGTCCTCTCCAACCTGGCCAACGCCGGCTATCTCAAGATCGTCGTGCTGACCCAGTACAAGTCCCACTCCCTCGACCGGCACATCACCAAGACCTGGCGGATGTCCACGCTGCTCGGCAACTACGTCACCCCGGTGCCCGCGCAGCAGCGTCGCGGCCCGTGGTGGTTCGCCGGCTCGGCCGACGCCATCTACCAGAGCTTCAACCTCATCAACGACGAGCAGCCCGACTACGTGATCGTCTTCGGCGCCGACCACATCTACCGGATGGACCCGCGGCAGATGGTGGAGGACCACATCGCCTCCGGCGCCGCGGTGACCGTCGCCGGCATCCGCCAACCGCTGTCGATGGCCGACCAGTTCGGTGTCATCGAGGTCGGCGAGGACGGCCGGCGCATCCGGGCGTTCCGCGAGAAGCCCACCGACGCGGTCGGCCTGCCGGACTCGCCCGACGAGATCTACGCCTCGATGGGCAACTACGTCTTCACCACCCGGGCGCTGTGCGAGGCGGTCGAGCGCGACGCGGCGGACAAGTCCAGCAAGCACGACATGGGCGGCAGCATCATCCCGATGCTCGTGGAGCGGGGCGAGGCGAACGTCTACGACTTCCGCGACAACGAGGTGCCGGGCAGCACCGACCGGGACCGCGGCTACTGGCGCGACGTCGGGACGCTCGACTCGTTCTACGACGCGCACATGGATCTGATCAACGTGCACCCCGTGTTCAACATGTACAACTTCGAGTGGCCGATCTACACCGAGCAGCCGCCGTGGCCGCCGGCGAAGTTCGTACACCAGTGGGGCGAGCGGGTCGGGCGCGCGGTCGGCTCGATGGTCTCTCCCGGTGTGGTGATCTCCGGCTCGCTGGTGGAGAGCTCGATCGTCGCGCCGAAGGTACGGGTGCACTCCTGGGCGCACGTCGAGGGTTCGGTGCTGATGGAGGGTGTGGAGATCGGCCGGCACGCGGTGGTCCGGCGCGCCATCCTGGACAAGAACGTGTTCGTCCCGGAGGGCGCGGAGATCGGCGTCGACCTGGAGAAGGACCGGCAGCGCTACACCGTCTCCGACAACGGCATCGTGGTCATCGGTAAGGGCCAGCGGGTCGAGCCGTGACCGTCGCACTATCAAGGAGGTAGACCCCCGTGACCCATCCCCGTGCCGGCCAGCCCGCCGAGCCCGCCGACCTGGTCGACGTGCCGCGCCTGGTGACCGCCTACTACGCCGAACATCCGGACCCAGCGGACCCGGCGCAGCAGGTCTCCTTCGGCACCTCCGGCCACCGGGGTTCCAGCCTGCGCAACGCGTTCAACTCCGACCACATCCTGGCGGTCACCCAGGCCCTCTGCGACTACCGGCGCGAACAGGGCCTGGACGGCCCGCTGTTCCTGGCCCGGGACACCCACGCGCTCTCCGCGCCGGCCGCGGTGGACGCCCTGGAGGTCCTCGCCGCCAACGGTGTCACCGTGCTGGTGGACAGCCGCGACGGTTACACGCCCACCCCGGCGCTGTCGCACGCGATCCTCACCCACAACCGGGGGCGCACCAGCGGGCTCGCCGACGGCATCGTCATCACCCCGTCGCACAACCCGCCGGACGACGGCGGCTTCAAGTACAACCCGACCAACGGCGGGCCGGCCGACACCGACGTCACCCGGTGGATCCAGGACCGGGCCAACGCGATCCTCGCCGCCGGGCTCAAGAAGGTCCGCCGGATAACGTACGCGCGGGCCCGCGCCGCCGACACCACCGGGGAGTACGACTTCCTCGCCCGCTACGTCGACGACCTGCCGTCGGCGATCGACATCGACGCCGTCCGCGACGCCGGCATCCGGATCGGCGCGGACCCGCTCGGCGGCGCGAGCGTGGCGTACTGGGGTGAGATCGCCGAACGGCACCGACTGGACCTGACGGTGGTCAACCCGACGGTCGACCCGACCTGGCGGTTCATGACCCTGGACGGCGACGGCAAGATCCGGATGGACTGCTCGTCACCGAACGCGATGGCGTCGCTGATCGCCGCCCGCGCCGACTTCCAGATCTCCACCGGCAACGACGCCGACGCCGACCGGCACGGCATCGTCACCCCGGACGGTGGCCTGATGAACCCCAACCACTACCTGGCGGTGGCGATCGGTCACCTGTTCCGGACCCGCACCGCCTGGGGTCCGGCCGCCGCGGTGGGCAAGACCCTGGTCTCCTCCTCGATGATCGACCGGGTCGCCGCCGACCTCGGTCGACCGCTGCTGGAGGTGCCGGTCGGCTTCAAGTGGTTCGTGCCCGGCCTGCTGGACGGCGCGGTCGGCTTCGGCGGTGAGGAGAGCGCCGGGGCGTCCTTTTTGCGCCGCGACGGCTCCACCTGGACCACCGACAAGGACGGCATCCTGCTCTGCCTGCTCGCCTCCGAGATCCTGGCCGCCACGGGGCGCACGCCGAGCGAGCACTGGGCGGAGCTGGCCGAGCGGTTCGGCGCGCCCGCGTACGCGCGGATCGACGCCCCGGCCACCCGCGAGCAGAAGGCCGTGCTCGGCAAGCTCTCCCCGGACCAGGTCACCGCCACCGAGCTGGCCGGCGAGCCGATCACCGCGACGTTGACCACCGCGCCCGGCAACGGCGCCCCGATCGGCGGTCTGAAGGTCAGCACCGAGTCCGGCTGGTTCGCCGCACGGCCCTCCGGCACCGAGGACGTCTACAAGATCTACGCCGAGTCCTTCAAGGGCCCCGACCACCTCAAGCAGATCCAACAAGAAGCCAAGAACCTGGTAGACGAAGCCCTAACCCAAGCCTGACCCCCCCGC
>NZ_JAEVHM010000177.1 GCF_016802865.1 Micromonospora parastrephiae
GGCGGCGGTTTCCGTCCGGGTGCCCAGGCTGGCGGCGGCGGTCGTCCGGGTGCCGGTGGTCGTGGCCGTGGCGGCGGCGCGCGGTGCCTTCGGGCGTCCGGGTGGCCGGCCGACGCGCGGTCGCAAGTCCAAGAAGCAGCGCAGACAGGAGTTCGACAACCTGTCGGCTCCGACCATGAGCTCGGGTGCTCCCCGGGGTCAGGGTCAGGTCGTCCGGCTCTCCCGTGGCGCCTCTCTGTCGGACTTCGCCGACAAGATCAACGCCAACCCGGGTTCGCTGGTCCAGGAGATGTTCAACCTGGGCGAGATGGTCACCGCGACCCAGTCCTGTTCTGACGACACCCTGCAGCTGCTGGGTGAGCACCTGGGCTTCGACATCCAGATCGTCAGCCCGGAGGACGAGGACCGCGAGCTGCTCGCGCAGTTCAACATCGACCTCGACGCGGAGGTGGCCGAGGAGCGTCTGGTCAGTCGTGCGCCGGTCGTGACCGTCATGGGTCACGTCGACCACGGTAAGACCAAGCTGCTCGACGCGATCCGTAAGGCGAACGTCGTGGCCGGTGAGGCGGGTGGCATCACCCAGCACATCGGTGCGTACCAGGTGCACGTTCCGCACGAGGGTGTGGACCGCGCGGTGACCTTCATCGACACCCCGGGTCACGAGGCGTTCACCGCCATGCGTGCTCGTGGTGCCCAGGTGACGGACATCGTGATCCTGGTGGTCGCGGCCGACGACGGCGTGATGCCGCAGACCATCGAGGCGTTGAACCACGCCAAGGCGGCCGACGTGCCGATCGTGGTCGCGGTCAACAAGGTCGACAAGCCGGAGGCCAACCCGGACAAGGTCCGCCAGCAGCTGACCGAGTACGGCCTGGTCGCCGAGGAGTACGGCGGCGAGACCATGTTCGTCAACGTGGCCGCGAAGCCGGGCATCGGCATCGAGGAGCTGCTCGAGGCTGTCCTGCTGACCGCCGACGCGTCGCTGGAGCTGACCGCTCCGATCGACGGGCCGGCGCAGGGTGTGGCCATCGAGGCGCACCTGGACAAGGGCCGCGGTGCGGTGGCGACGGTGCTGGTGCAGAAGGGCACCCTGCGGGCCGGCGACTCGATCGTCGCCGGTGGGGCGCACGGCCGGGTCCGGGCCATGCTCGACGAGAACGGCAACCAGGTCTCCGAGGCCGGGCCGGCGCGTCCGGTCATGGTCCTGGGTCTGACCGCGCCGCCCGGCGCGGGTGACACGTTCCTCGCCGCGGCGGACGACCGGACGGTGCGGCAGATCGCCGAGCAGCGCCAGGCGCGGCGACGGGCGGCGGCATTCGCCAACTCCCGTGGTCGGGCCACCCTCGAGACGCTCATGGAGCAGCTCAAGGAGGGCGAGAAGACGTCGCTCAACCTCATCCTCAAGGGCGATGTCTCCGGTTCGGTGGAGGCCCTGGAGGACGCGCTGTTCAACCTGGACATCCCCGAGGAGGTCCAGCTCAAGGTCCTCGACCGGGGCGTCGGCGCGATCACCGAGAGCAACGTCATGCTCGCGAGCGCCTCGTCCGAGCCGGTCACGATCATCGGCTTCAACGTGCGGGCCTCGAACAAGGTCCGTGAGATGGCCGACCGCGAGGGCGTGGAGATCCGGTACTACACCGTCATCTACCAGGCCATCGAGGAGATCGAGGCGGCGCTCAAGGGCCTGCTCAAGCCGGAGTACGAGGAGGTCGAGCTGGGCAGCGCGGAGATCCGCGACGTCTTCCGCTCGTCCAAGATCGGCAACATCTCCGGTTGTATCGTCCGGTCGGGCATCATCCGGCGCAACGCGAAGGCGCGCCTGCTTCGGGACGGGACGGTCGTGGCGGACAACCTCACGATCACCTCGCTCAAGCGTTTCAAGGACGACGCCACGGAGGTCCGCGAGGGCTTCGAGTGTGGTCTGACCCTGGGTGGTTACAACAACGTCCAGGTCGGCGACATCATCGAGACCTTCGAGATGCGGGAGAAGGCTCGCGCCTGATCCGGCGGTGACACGCTGATCAAGGGGTTTACGCCGCTGGGCGTAAACCCCTTGATCATGCGGGGCGGGGTGGCGGTATCGTCCGGGGCGATGTTCACCGGAACCGCGGTCTTCGACCTGCTGCTGCCGGGCGACTCCCGGTCGCTCAAAGCCAAGAGATCATATGTACGGCCGATCGTGGCGGCGTTGCGCCGTTTCGAGGTCTCGGCCGCCGAGGTGGGTGCGCTCGACCTGCATGGTCGGGCGCAGATAGCGGTGGCCGTGGTGGCCGCCGAGGCGGCGCATGTCCGCGAGGTGCTCGACTCGTGCGAGCGTCTGGTGGCGGCTCGCCCCGAGGTCGAGTTGTTGTCGGTGCGGCGCCGGCTGTACGGCGTGGACGACGACTGACCAGCGTGCCGGCCGGGCCGGGCGACCGGGTCCGGCGGCGAAGGTAATGTTCGAGTTGTTGGCCTGTCGGCCGGCGGCCTCCTGGTCGCCGGCCGGCCGGGAGCGGGACGCCGTGGAGGTGGCGAGATGTCTGATCCGGCCAAGGTACGCCGGCACGCGGAACGGGTGCGTGAGCTGGTCGCGTCGGTGGTGCGGAGCCAGATCAAGGACCCGCGGCTCGGCATGATCACCATCACCGACGCCCGGATCACCGCGGATCTGCGCGACGCGACGGTCTTCTACACCGTGCTCGGTGACGCGGTGGCCCAGGCGGACACCGCGGCAGCCCTGGAGAGCGCCAAGGGGCTGCTGCGCAGCACCGTCGGCAAGGCTCTCGGGCTCCGGCACTCGCCGACGCTGACGTTCGTCCTGGACGACGTGCAGGACCAGGTCAAGCACATCGACGATCTGCTGGCCGCGGCCCGCAACGCCGACGCCGAGGTGCAGCGGCTCGCCGCCCGGGCGGAGTACGCGGGCGAGGCGCAGCCGTACCGGGTCGAGGACGAGGACGACGAGACGGACGAGGCCGACGAGGCCGCCGACGTCAAGGAGACCCCACGGGGTGGGGAAGCGCGGTGACCGGCACCGCCGGCGCGCAGCTCGCCCCGACGGCGGGCGCGGGCCCGGTCGAGGCGGACTGGGCCGCGGCCGAGGCTCTGATCCGCGCTCTCCCGCCAACCGCGCGGGTGCTGTTGATCTGCCACGTGAACCCGGACGGTGACGCCCTGGGCAGCATGCTCGGCTTCGGCCTGGGGCTGCTGCGGTTCGGTGTGGGCAGGTTGCAGGCGACCTTCCCCGGGCCGCCGGAGGTGCCCGAGCCGTTCCGTGGGCTGCCCGGACTGGAGCTGCTGGTGCCGGCGAGCGACGCGGACCCGGCACCGGACCTGGTGATCTGCTTCGACGCGGCGAGCGAGTCGCGTCTCGGTGAGTTGGCCGGGCGGCTGACGAGCGCTGGTGCGGCGTTGGTGCTCGACCACCACGCCTCCAACGCCGGCTTCGGCACCGTCAATCTGGTCGACCCGGCCGCCGCGGCGACGTCGGTGGTGGCCGAGCAGCTGCTGACCCGGCTCGGCGTACCGCTGGACCGGGCCGTCGCCGAGTGCCTGTACGTGGCGCTGACCACGGACACCGGTTCGTTCCGGTTCGAGGCGACCACTCCGGCCGTGCACCACCTGGCTGCCCGGCTGCTGGCCACCGGCATCTCGCCCGGTGACATATCCCGCCGGGTCTTCGACACCCGTCCCTTCGGCGCGGTACGCCTCTTCGGTGAGGTGCTCGGCCGGGCTCGGCTGGAGCCGTCCGCCGCGGACGGCCGGGGGTTGGTGTGGACCTTCGCCACGCTCGACGACCTGACCCGCCACGACCAGCGGTCGTACGTGTTGGAGGCGCTGATCGACTCGGTGCGGTGCACCGCCGAAGCGGACGTGAGCTGCGTGCTGAAGCAGGTGAGGCCCGACGAGTGGGCGGTGTCGATGCGCAGCAAGGGCGCGGTGGACGTCAGCCGGGTCGCGGTCGCGCTGGGTGGCGGTGGCCACCGGTTCGCGGCCGGGTTCACCGGGCGGGGGGCCGCCGAGCAGGTGATCGGGTCGATCCGTGGTCAGTTGGACGCCGCGATGATCCGCTCCGACGCCTGAGGCTGGCGTTCGCCACCGTCGATCCGTCGGTGGGGAAGATCAGGGTCAGCTCCGGGGAGTGTCGGTCTTCCCGCGCTCCGTGATAACGGGAAGAATTGCGGGATGGAGCAGCCGCACGACCTCACCGTGGAGGCCCCCCGCGCCTGGGATCGGCCCGCCGTCTCCGTCCCCGTCCTCGTCTGCCTCTCGCTCGTCGGTGGCCGGTTCGCGTCGTTCTCCACCGAGGCGAATCTGTACACCCTCGGCACCGGTGGTGTGCTGATCTGGCTCGGTCTGAGCAACCGGGTGCCCCGCCGGCCGGCACCGCGCCGGTTGGGCGCGGGCGCGGCCTGGTGGGCGCTGCCGGTTGTGGTCTTCGGGGTCTTCGAGGGCGTCACCTTCGTCATGGCGGTCGGCGACGACTTTCCCACCTTCTCCCGGTTGGCCGATCCTCTCCTGGAAGATCATCTGACCCGGTCGGCGGTGTGGTTCGCCTGGCTGGCCGCGTTCTGGGGGCTGGTGCGGCGATGATGCGGGCGCTCGCGATCGGCGGTTTCCTCACCGCGCTGGCCCTGTTCGGGGTGGTCGAGTGGTTGGCCCGGCGGGAGGGCTCCCGCATCCCGACTCTGGGCGAGGTCTGCGCGTACGTGATGCGCTACGAGGTCGGCCCGGTGCCGGTGGGCCGGATCGGTCTGTTCGGGTTCTGGTGGTGGCTGGGCTGGCACTTTCTGGCCCGCTGAGCCGGGATGCCAGCTGTCCAAATGGCGGGAACCAGCAGCAGCATGTGGACCTGAACGATAACTTGGGAGGCGGCCGGCACCGTGTTGCGGTGCAGGTCGTGGGCTGTGGCGCCACACCTCGCGCCGCCTCCCTCCAGGGTCGGACCGACCCGGGCTCACGCTGCCCAGTCGGCTGCTCCGGTAACCCCGGACCGCCGTGGGGCGCTCAGCACGACCGCCCGTGAGGGCCGCCGCGTGCCGGTGGCTCGCACCCTGGAAGGAGCGCCACCATGCCGAACAACCCCAAGCCGGAGACCACCGACGACGCCCGCGAGCAGGCCCGCCGCGCGCTACAGACGTCGATGGACACCCGTCAGTGATCTGAGCCGTCCGGCGGTGATCCCTCGGGTCGGCGCGGCCGGAGGAGACGGACCCTTCACGGCATGCCTTTGGAGCTGAATCGTCTGCGACATCGCGACGCGATTCGTCTACGACATCAGCTCCAAAGCCTCTGACCGAAGGCACTCGCCCCCGGCCGGCCCGACCGCCGACCGCCGACCGTCCGACCGGTCGACGGCAGGCGCTGCTCGGGGCCGCGACGAGCCCCAGCGTCACCCACCGATCGAGTAAGCCACCACCGGGATTGCGATCCTTACCGCGCCCGTGCCAGGATCGGCGGCGATGAGTCAGACCGTCGCCGCAACCCACCGATCCGCCTCGCCTCGGCGGATCGCCAGCCTCGCCCTGCCGGCCCTCGTGGTGCTCGCCGCCGAGCCGCTCTACGTGCTCGTCGACACGGCCGTGGTCGGTCACCTCGGCCGGGTGCCGCTCGCCGCGCTCGCCGTCGCCGGCACGGTGATGACGCTCACCGCCTGGGTCGGCACGGTGGTCGCGTACGGGACCACCGGGCGTTCGGCCCGTCGTTTCGGCGCCGGCGACCGGGCGGCGGCGGTCGCCGAGGGCGTCCAGTCGTCCTGGTTGGCGTTCGGTGTCGGACTGCTGATCGCGGTCGGCATGCAGTTCGGCGGCGGCGCGTTGGCACGTACCCTCGCTGGCGGTGGTGGCGACGTGGCCGACGCCGCCGCACAGTGGCTGCGGATCGCGGCCCTCGGCGCCCCCGGCCTGCTGCTCGCCGCCGCCGGCAACGGCTGGCTGCGCGGCGTGCAGGACACCCGCCGCCCACTGGTCTTCGTGCTCGCCCCCAACCTGCTCTCCGCGCTGCTCTGCCCGCTGCTGGTCTACCCCGGCGGGCTGGGCCTGGTCGGGTCGGCGGTGGCCAACGTGGTCGCCCAGACGATCGCCGGTGGGCTCTTCGCCGCGGCGCTGGTCGCCGAACGGGTGTCGCTGCGACCCCAACCCCGGGTGATCCGCCAGCAACTGGTGCTCAGCCGGGACCTGCTGATCCGGGGCCTGGCGTTCCAGGCCAGTTTCCTGTCCGCGACCGCGGTCGCGGCCCGCTTCGGCGCCGCCGCCGTCGGCGCCCACCAGATCGCCCTGCAACTCTGGTTCTTCACGGCGCTGGTGCTCGACGCCCTCGCCATCGCCGCGCAGTCCCTGGTCGGTGCCGCGCTCGGGGCCGGCCACGCGGCGGAGGCACGGGCGCTGGCCCGGCGGATCGGTCTGCTCGGCGGCGTCTGCGGCATCGCCTTCGCGCTGCTCATCGCCGCCGGCGCCGGCGTCGTTCCGTCGTGGTTCAGCTCCGACCCCCAGGTACGCGAGCAGGCCATGCTCGCCTGGCCGTGGTTCGTCGCCATGCAGCCGTTGGCCGGGGTGGTGTTCGCACTCGACGGCGTGCTGATCGGCGCCGGCGACGTGCGCTACCTGCGCAACCTCACCATCGTGGCGGCGCTCGGTGGCTTCCTGCCGGCCATCTGGCTGGCGTACGGCCTCGGCCTCGGGTTGGGCGGCATCTGGGCCGGGCTCACCCTGTTCGTGGTGATCCGCCTCGTCGCGTTGCTGCTGCGCCTGCGCACCGGCGGCTGGGCGGTGGTCGGGGCCGTCCGCTGACTGGCGCTCGCGTCTGGCAGGCTTGGACGACGTGAGCACCGATGGTCTGATCGTGGTCGACAAACCCGGCGGCATGACGTCGCACGACGTGGTGGCGCGGATCCGCCGGCTGGCGAAGACCCGGCGGGTCGGGCACGGTGGCACCCTCGACCCGATGGCCACCGGGGTGCTGGTGATCGGAGTGGGCCGGGCCACCCGGCTGCTGACCTACGTGATCGGCGCGGGCAAGAGTTACACCGGCACCATCCGGCTCGGTCAGGCCACCGTCACCGACGACGCCGAGGGCGACGTGATCGCCACCACCCCGGCCGGTCTGGTGACCGACGACGCGATCCGGTCGGCGCTGGCCGCGTTGACCGGGGAGGTCGACCAGGTGCCGAGCGCCGTCAGCGCCATCAAGATCGACGGGCAGCGGGCGTACAAGCGGGTCCGCGACGGGGAGAGCGTCGAGCTGCCGGCGCGGCGGGTCACCATCTCCCGGCTGGAGGTGCTGGCCATCCGCCGCGACGAGCCGGACGTGGTGGACGTGGACGTCGACGTGACCTGCTCCTCCGGCACGTACATCAGGGCAATCGCCCGGGACGCGGGCCTGGCGCTGGGGGTCGGTGGGCACCTGACCGCGCTGCGTCGGACCGCGGTCGGCGGCTTCACCCTGGACGAGGCGGCCACCCTCGACGAGCTGGAGCAGCGCGCCCCCGCGGTGGTTAACCTCCCGCTGGACGCGGCGGCCGATCGGTTCTTCCCGCGCCGCGACGCCACGCCCGACGAGGCGCGGGTGCTCGCCCACGGCGGTCCACTGGACCCGACCGGCCGCACCGGGCCGTACGCCGTCTTCGGACCGGCCGGTGGCCTGATCGCTATCGTCAGCGAGCGGGACGGGCGGGCGCGCGCGGAGATCGTGCTCGCCCCGGCCTGACGGCGGGGCGCAGGTCCGCCGGCCCGCGGCCGGCGGTGTCGACCCGCCGGCCGGCGGGACAGCAGGGGAGGAACGGCATGCAGCGGTGGCGGGGGTACGACGCGGCGCCCGGAGGGTGGGGACGCTCCGTCGTCACCATCGGCGTCTTCGACGGCGTGCACAAGGGGCACCAGGCGACCATCGGTCACGCCGTGGCCCGCGCCCGGGAACTGGGCGTGCAGTCGGTGGTGGTGACCTTCGACCCGCACCCGGCCGAGGTGGTCCGCCCCGGTTCGCACCCGGCGGTGCTCACCGAGCCGGCCCGCAAGGCGGAGCTGATCGAGGCGCTCGGCGTGGATGTGCTCTGCGTGGTGCCGTTCACCCCGGAGTTCTCCCGGTTGCCGGCCGAGCAGTTCGTGCACGACGTCCTGGTCGAGCACCTGCACGCCGCGTTGGTGGTGGTCGGCGGCAACTTCCGCTTCGGGCACCGGGCCGCCGGCGACGTGGCGCTGTTGGAGCGGCTGGGTCGGACCTTCGGTTTCGGGGTGGAGGGTGGCCCGCTGGTCGCCGAGGACGGCACCGTCTTCTCCTCCACCTACATCCGCTCCTGCGTCGACGCGGGCGACGTGGGCGCGGCCGCCGCCGCGCTGGGCCGCCCGCACCGGTTGGAGGGGGTGGTGGTCCGCGGCGACCAGCGCGGTCGGGAGCTGGGCTTTCCCACCGCCAACCTGCTCTGCCACCGGTACGCGGCGGTGCCCGCCGACGGGGTGTACGCGGCCCGGCTGATCCGCCGCGGGCAGCACGAGCCGCTGATGGCGGCCGTGTCGGTGGGCACCAACCCGACCTTCTCCGGCCGGGAGCGCCGGGTGGAGGCGTACGCGCTGGACTTCACCGGTGACCTCTACGGCGAGCGGCTGGCCCTGGACTTCGTGGCGCACCTGCGCGGTCAGATCCGGTACGACTCAATCGAGCCGTTGATCGCCCAGATGGACCAGGACGTCGAGCGCACCCGGCGCGCTCTGGCCTGATCGTCACCCGGGCGACGCGGCCCCCGCCCAGGCCCTTCGCCGGGTGTTACCGGCGGGTGCTGGTAGTCTTGCCGGGACGTCGGGTGACCGGCGTGGGGCCTCGCGTGCCTGCTCGACGCCGCGGGTGCGAGGTACCGGTCCGTTCCCGGTCCACCGGGACGACGGACACCCACTTGATCAACCCATCGAAACAGGGAGAACATGGCGCTCGATCAGGAAGCCAAGGCCAGCATCCGCGCGGAGTACGCGACCGCCGAGGGCGACACCGGTTCGCCGGAGGTCCAGGTCGCGGTCCTCACCAAGCGGATCGCCGAGCTGACCGAGCACCTGAAGGTGCACAAGCACGACCACCACAGCCGCCGTGGGCTGCTGCTGCTGGTCGGCCGGCGCCGTCGGTTGCTCAACTACGTCCAGAAGAAGGACATTGCCCGCTACCGGTCGCTCATCGAGCGGCTCGGTCTGCGCCGGTGACGTGACGGGGGAGTGGCCGGACGGCCGCTCCCCCGTACCGCGTCCCACCTGAGGAAACACGGGCCGCGCGACCACCCGAGAGGGAGCCGGTCAGCGTACCGGTCTCCGGTAGTGGCCCCCGGGAACCCCGGCATCATGCCGGCCCCCGGGCGCTTCGATCGAAGACCGGCCGGCTGAGCAGCTCCCCGATGTCGTGGCCACGACGCGAAGGAGCACGACAGCACATGACCGAGACCAAACTCGGCACCGAATCCCGCACCGCCGTGATCGACAACGGGTCCTTCGGCACCCGCGAGATCACCTTCTCCACCGGTCGGCTGGCTCGCCAGGCCGCCGGTTCCGTCATCGCCCAGTTGGGCGAGACGGTCGTTCTCTCCGCCACGACGGCCGGTAAGCACCCGAAGGAGCAGTTCGACTTCTTCCCGCTGACCGTCGACGTCGAGGAGCGGATGTACGCCGCGGGCCGCATCCCCGGCTCGTTCTTCCGCCGTGAGGGTCGGCCCAGCGAGGACGCGATCCTCACCTGCCGGCTGATCGACCGGCCGCTGCGCCCGTCCTTCGTCAAGGGCCTGCGCAACGAGGTCCAGGTCGTCGAGACCATCCTCGCGCTCGACCCGCAGCACCCGTACGACGTCGTGGCGATCAACGCCGCCTCGATGTCGACCAAGCTCTCCGGCCTGCCGTTCTCCGGCCCGATCGGTGCGACCCGCGTCGCCCACATCGACGGCCAGTGGGTCGCCTTCCCGACCCTGGAGGAGCTGGCCCGGGCCACGTTCGACATGGTCGTGGCCGGCCGCACGCTCGAGGACGGCGACGTCGCGATCATGATGGTCGAGGCCGAGGCCACGCCGAACGCCGTCGCCCTGATCTCGGCCGGTGCCACCGCCCCGACCGAGGAGATCGTGGCCAGCGGCCTGGAGGCCGCCAAGCCGGCGATCCGTGAGCTGTGCCGCGCGCAGAGCGAGCTGGCCGAGGTCGCCGCCAAGCCGGTCACCGAGTTCCCGGTCTTTTTGGACTACCAGGACGACGTGTACGACGCCGTCGCCGAGCTGGCCCGCACCGAGGTCGCCGAGGCGATCACGATCGCCGGCAAGGCCGACCGCGAGGAGGCCCTGGACCGGGTCAAGGCTCGCGTCGCCGAGGAGCTGGGCGCTCGGTTCGAGGGTCGGGAGAAGGAGCTCAGCGCCGCCTTCCGGTCGCTCACCAAGTCCGAGGTGCGCAACCGCGTCCTGCGCGAGCAGGTACGCATGGACGGGCGTGGCCCGCGTGACATCCGGGCGCTGACCGCCGAGGTCGGCGTGCTGCCCCGGGTGCACGGTTCGGCGCTGTTCGAGCGGGGCGAGACCCAGATCCTGGGCGTCACCACGCTGAACATGCTCCGGATGGAGCAGATGGTGGACACGCTGTCCCCGGAGAACCGCAAGCGCTACATGCACAACTACAACTTCCCGCCGTACTCGACCGGTGAGACCGGCCGGGTCGGCTCGCCGAAGCGGCGCGAGATCGGTCACGGCGCGCTCGCCGAGCGGGCGCTGATCCCGGTGCTGCCGTCGCGCGAGGAGTTCCCGTACGCCATCCGGCAGGTGTCCGAGGCCCTCGGCTCCAACGGCTCCACCTCGATGGGTTCGGTCTGCGCGTCGACGCTGGGTCTGCTCTCCGCGGGTGTCCCGCTGAAGGCGCCGGTCGCCGGCATCGCGATGGGGCTCATCTCCGACGAGGTGGACGGCAAGACCCAGTACGTGACGCTGACCGACATCCTCGGTGCCGAGGACGCGTTCGGTGACATGGACTTCAAGGTCGCCGGTACTCCGGACTTCGTCACCGCGCTCCAGCTCGACACCAAGCTCAACGGCATCCCGTCCGACGTGCTGGCCGCCGCGCTTCAGCAGGCGAACGAGGCCCGGCAGGTCATCCTCGGGGTCATGCGGGCGGCGATCGAGGCTCCGGCCGAGATGTCGGACTACGCGCCGCGGGTGACCACCGTCAAGATCCCGGTGGACAAGATCGGCATGGTGATCGGCCCGAAGGGTCAGACCATCAACGCGATCCAGGACGAGACCGGCGCCGAGATCTCCATCGAGGACGACGGCACGATCTACGTCGGCGCCACCAACGGCCCGTCGGCCCAGGCGGCCGTCGACCGGATCAACGGCATCGCCAACCCGACCCTGCCCAAGCAGGGCGAGCGGTTCCTCGGCACGGTGGTCAAGACCGCCGCGTTCGGTGCGTTCATCTCGCTGCTGCCGGGGCGCGACGGCCTGCTGCACATCTCCAAGGTGGGCGACGGCAAGCGGGTCGAGCGCGTTGAGGACTTCCTCAACGTCGGTGACCGGGTCGAGGTCGAGATCGCCGACATCGACGCCCGCGGCAAGATCTACCTGGACAAGGTCCGTCCGGAGGGCGCCGAGGCGCCGGCTGCCGGCGAGGCCGCCGGTGGCGACCGGCCGGCCGGCCGGGACCGGGGCGACC
>NZ_JAEVHM010000178.1 GCF_016802865.1 Micromonospora parastrephiae
GTGCAGGCAGGCCGCCGCCGGGCAGCCCGGGTGGCCCGCCCAGCAGCTCGCCCAGCGGCGCACCGGCGGTGACCGGCTGGCCGGGGCGGACGCCGGCCGTACCGGCTCGTGGGTGGTCCGCAGCCCGTCGGCGTGGCCCACGGTGACCACCGGGCGGCCGGCCACCAGACCCGCGAAGAGCACCGTGCCCGGCCCGGCACTGCGGATCACCGCTCCGGCCGGGGCGGCCAGGTCGACACCCCGGTGCCCGGCCAGCCACGGCCGCGGCGGCGGGTCGAACCGACGTACCGGGCGGGGCGGGCCGTCGAGCGGCCAGCGGAACCGCCCCGGACCGACGTCCACCGAGGACGACGCCAGCACCGCCACCGGCACGGCCCGCGTCGGCGGATGGCCGGGCATCCCCGCCACGAGCACGGCCAGCCCGCAGAGCTGGACGGCCAACGCGAGAGGAAGCGCGGCGCAGAGCAGGACGGTGCGGCTGATCCAGCCGGCAGGGGGGACGGTTGACGGTCGCATGACGGCAGCCTCGGGCCGCGGCCGGACCGTCCGCCACCCCGCACCGCGGAGCTGTGGACAACCGGAGGCGCTGTGGACGACCACCCAGAGCCGTCGGTGATCTGCTATGTCCAAGGCTGGCCGGCGCTGCCTACGCTGGGTCGGTGACGAAGGACTGGCTCTCCTGGCACGACGACTACGACCAGCCGGGCTCGGCATTGGCCGCCCGCCTTGCCGAGGTGCGGGAGCAGGTCCGGGCGGCCCTGGATCGGGCGCCGGCCGGGCCGCTGCGGGTGGTCAGCGCCTGCGCAGGTCAGGGGCGGGACCTGATCCCGGTGCTCGCCGCGCACCCCCGTCGGGACGACGTGACCGCCCGCCTTGTCGAGTTGGACCGACGCAACGCCGCGATCGCCGAGGACGCCGCCCGGTCGGCCGGGTTGACCGGCGTCCAGGTGGTGGTGGGTGACGCGGCCGCGACCGACGCGTACACCGATCTGGTCCCGGCCGATCTGGTGCTGCTCTGCGGGGTGTTCGGGAACGTGTCGGACTCGGACGTCCGGGCGACAGTCGGGCACTGCGCCGCGCTCTGCGCGAGCGACGGCACGGTGATCTGGACGCGGCACCGGGGGGAACCCGATCTGGTGCCCACCATCTGCGACTGGTTCGCGCAGGAGGGCTTCGCTGAGATCGCGGTCAGCACTCCCGCGGACCGGGTGGGCGTCGGCGTACACCGGCACCTCGGCCGTCCCCGGCCGCTCCCTCCTGGCGTGACGATGTTCCGCTTCCTCCCCGACTGACCCCGCCCGCCCGCGCCACCGCAGACGCCCGGCCTCGCCGCAGTCGCACACCGCCGGCCGGCTGGGCCGTGTTCGGGTCATCGGCGAGGGCCTAGGCTGGGCGACGTGCGGTGTAGCGCCGCCGTTCGCACCGGGGAGGCCGCATGACCACTGTCGATGACCGGACGACGCCCGCGGGCACGCCGACGGTGGCGGAGGCGAGCGGGCCGTCCCGGCTCGCCGGGCCGGACGAGGCGATCAGCACGGAGGAGTTGCAGCTGGCCGCCCGTAACCACGGCATTCCCCTGGAGGCGCTGCGCTACGACGTCACCCCGGCCGGGCTGCACTACCTGCTGATCCACTACGACATTCCGGAGCTGGACGCGGCCACCCACGCGCTGACCGTCGGCGGCGCGGTCGATCGGCCGCTGACCGTCAGCCTGGCCGAGCTGCGCGAGCGGCCCCGGGTCACCCACCGGGTCACCCTGGAGTGCGCCGGCAACGGCCGGGCGCTGCTGCACCCGCGGCCGGTCAGCCAGCCGTGGCTGGTGGAGGCGGTCGGCAACGCCGAGTGGACGGGCACGCCGCTGGCGCCGCTGCTGCGCGACGCGGGCCTCGGACCGGACGCGGTCGACGTGGTCTTCACCGGCGCCGATCACGGTGTCGAGCGCGGGATCGAGCAGGACTACCAGCGGGCGCTGCCGGTCGCCGACGCGCTGCGCGAGGAGGTGCTGCTGGCGTACGAGATGAACGGCGCTCCCCTGCTGCCGCAGCACGGCGCCCCGCTGCGGCTCATCGTGCCGGGCTGGTACGGCATGGCGCACGTGAAGTGGCTCCACTCGGTCGAGGTCCGCACCGAGCCGTTCGAGGGCTACCAGAACGCGGTGGCGTACCGGCTGCGCCGCGACGCCGACGACCCGGGCGTGCCGGTCACCCGGATCGAGCCCCGCGCGCTGGTCCGCCCACCCGGCTTCCCCGACTTCATGTCCCGTCGTCGGGTTCTGCGGCCCGGGTCGTGCACGGTGGACGGTCGGGCCTGGTCGGGGCACGCGCCGGTGGTCGCCGTGGAGGTGACCACCGACGGCGGGGAGAGCTGGGCCTCGGCGGAGCTGGACCCGGCGGACGGTGGCGATTTCGCCTGGCGGCGGTGGCGGTACGAGTGGACGGCCACCCCGGGCCGGTACGTGCTCGGCGCGCGGGCGACCGACGCGTCCGGGCGGACCCAGCCGGTCGAGCAGCCGTGGAACCGGGGTGGTTTCGCCAACAACCTGGTGCAGCGGGTCGAGGTTGTGGTGCCGGCCGAGTGACCGACCGGCTACGCCACGGGTGGGGGGCCCGTGGCGCGGTTGGGAGCGGTCAGCCGCCGAAGCCGGAGTCGGCGGGCAGCGAGATGTCGGGCTTCTCCAGCTCCTCGACGTTGACGTCCTTGAAGGTCATCACCCGGACGTTCTTCACGAAGCGGGCGGGACGGTACATGTCCCACACCCAGGCGTCGTGCATCTCGACCTCGAAGTAGACCTCGCCGTCGGAGTTGCGCACGTGCAGGTCGACCTGGTTGGCCAGGTAGAACCGACGTTCCGTCTCCACCACGTACGAGAACTGGCGGACGATGTCGCGGTACTCCCGGTAGAGCTGAAGCTCCATCTCGGTCTCGTACTTTTCGAGATCTTCCGCGCTCATCGCACTCCGCCTTCCATGACCACATCTTCCCCCACCGGCGCCGGAGGCCGAGGCTGCTCGCCCAACGCCACGCCGACGGTACCCCCTGACGCCCAGGAGCGCTCCATCGGCTCGTCCGCGCCCGCACCGGCGGGCCGGCGGGAGCGCGGCGGTCGGCCGTCGCGGCCGGAGACCGTGGCGACATTGACGTACGAGAAACGGTGCTCCCGGCACGGCCCGTGCTCCCGCAACGCGGAGCTGTGCTCCGGAGTGATGTAACCCTTGTGCTCGGCGAACCCGTACGCGGGGAACACCCCGTCCAGCTCCACCATGATCCGGTCCCGGGTGACCTTGGCGAGAACGCTGGCCGCCGCCACGCACGCGGCAACCCGGTCACCCTTCCACACCGCCAGCCCCGGCACGCCCAGGCCGTCCACGCCGAAGCCGTCGGTCAGCACGTACTCCGGTCGGGTGGTGAGCGAGGCGAGCGCCCGACGCATCGCCGCCAGGTTGCACACGTGCAACCCCCGGGCGTCGACCTCCTCGGCCGGGATGACCACCACGGCGTACGCCAGGGCGCGGTCCACGACCTCCGCGTACACCCGTTCCCGGCTGGCCGGGGTGAGCAGCTTGGAGTCGGCCAGCCCGTCGATCTCGCCGCGTCGCCCCTCCGGCAGCACCGCGGCGGCGGCGACCAGCGGGCCCGCGCACGCGCCCCGGCCGGCCTCGTCAGCACCGGCCACGTGCCGGAAACCGCGCCGTTGCAGCGCCCGTTCCAGCGCGTACAGCCCGGCCTCGCGGCGTACGACGGTGCGGGGCGGGGTCAGCACGACGCCTCGCCAGGGCGGGCCTCGGCGGCTGGGGGCAGGAGCCGGGCCAGCAGGTCGGGCAGCTCGGGCGGGTAGTACCGCTCCGCGCTGGCGGTCAGCTCGGCCGGCAGCCACCAGCGGTGACCGGCGATGCTGCGCTGTTCGATGTCATCGAAACCGACGGTGTCGACCTGCCACGACGGCACCCGGAGAAGGAAGAAGTCCTGCTCCTGGCGGTACCAGGCGCCGTCGAACGTGAACTCGGTCGTGTCGGACCAGACGGGCTCGCCCAGCTCGGCCGGGTCGATGCACAGCCCGGTCTCCTCGGCCAATTCCCGGGCTGCGCCCGCCGCCGGCGACTCGGCCGCGTCGAGCCCGCCGCCCGGCGTGAACCAGTAGCGGTGCCCGGGGCGGGCCGGGTCGAAGCCGTGGAAGAGCAGCACCCGACCGGCCGCGTCGACGAGCAGCACGCGGGCGGCGCGTCGAGGGGTGTAGACGGTCACCGCCCCAGCCTGCCAGACCGGAGGCGGTTCGCCCACGCCCCCGTCGGACCTACGGCTTGGGGATGCCCTCGAACTGCTCCGGAACCGTCAGCCAGGTGGCCCGGCTCACCGGCCAGAAGACGGTGAACGCCCGACCGACGACTTCACCCTCCGGAATCGTGGCCTCGGTGATGTTCTGCCCGGACTGCTGCCAGTGCTCCAACGAGTCACCCGACGCCGAACGGTGGTCACCCATCACCCACAGGCGGCCCTTCGGCACGGTGATGTCGAACTCCTGGTCGGCCGGCTTGTCGCGGACCCCGTCCATGGAGAAGATGTACGGCTCGTCCAGCGACCTGCCGTTGATGATCAGCCGCTCCTGCGGGTCGCAGCAGACCACGTGGTCGCCGCCGACGCCGATCACCCGCTTGATGAAGTCCTCACCATCGGGGTTGCCGCTCCACTCGGTCGGCGCCTTGAACACGATCACCTCGCCGCGGTGCGGTGACCGGAAGTCATAGACCAGCTTGTTGACCAGCACCCGGTCATCGATCTTGAGCGTGTTCTCCATGGACGGGGACGGGATGAAGAAGGTCTGCAGCACGAAGGCGCGGACCAGCACCGCGACCAGGATCGCCACACCCAGCAGGATCGGCAGCTCCTTCCAGAAGGAGCTACGCGGCTTGTCGGTCTGCTCGTCAATCACGCCAAGGAGCCTACGTTGCCGGGCCGGACGTCACCGTCCGGAACGCGCGGGAACCCCGTAGCGCCACCGCCACGGGAAGAATCAACAGCACACCACCCTGCGGGGTGGGTCGGACCGGGGGCGCGCCGGAGGAGGCCGTGACGGGCCCGGCCACATCCTCGAAGGTCGACGGCACCGACAGCGCACTCCAGCGCGACGACGGCCAGACCACCATGAAGGCCCGGCCGACGACGTTGTCGATCGGCACCGGACCCTGACAGCGCGCGTCCTGCGAGACCTCACGGTGGTCGCCCATCACGAAGATCTGGCCGGGCGGCACGACGACCTCGTCGAAGCGCCGGGAGCGGCACTCCTGCGGGTTGGGGGGCAGGTCCAGCGGTGAGTCCCGCAGGACGTACGGCTCGTTGAGCGGGGTGCCGTTGACGGTGACCCGGCCCTGCGTGTCGCAGCACTTCACCCGGTCGCCGGGCAGCCCGATCACCCGCTTGATGAAGTCCTTCTCACCGGGGCGGCTCACCCCGACCAGGTCGCCGACGGTGCGGGCGAGCTTGCCGGCGAAGCCCGGCTCCGGCTGCTCGTCGACCTGCGGCGCCCAGCGGTCGGTGCCCCGGAACACCACCACCTCGCCGCGTGCCGGGTCACGGATGTCGTAGACGACCTTGTTGACCAGCACCCGGTCACCGATCAGGAGGGTGTCCTCCATCGAGCCGGACGGGATGAAGAACGCCTGGAGCAGGAACGTGCGGATCAGCACCGCGAGGCAGAACGCGACGATCAGCAGCAGCGGAAGCTCCTGCCAGAGGGGCATCTGGCGGCGGCCGCGGCGGACCCGCCGGCGCCACGGATCGACGGTGCCGTCCTCGTCAAGCGTCTGCACCACGCCACTCCCCGGTCCGCAGAAACACCACCGCCCGGGAGCCTCGTCGAGGCTCCACGGGCGGTTGTGGACGGCTGCCCGCCACGTGGGCGGGAACGCCGCCTGGCTGCGCCCGTACGACCAGGGTAGTGCGGTCCGGTCGGTACGGCATACGCGCAGCTCAGGCGGCGTGGCGAGCGGGAAGTCAGCTGGGCTGCTTCTCCCGCTTCTCCTTGATCTTGGCCTTCTTGCCGCGCAGCTCGCGCAGGTAGTACAGCTTGGCGCGACGCACGTCACCGCGGGTCACGACCTCGATCCGGTCGATGCCCGGGCCGTTGAGCGGGTAGGTCCGCTCGACGCCGACACCGAAGCTGACCTTGCGGACCGAGAAGGTCTCGCGCAGACCGTCACCCTGGCGGCGGATCACGACGCCCTGGAAGATCTGGACACGGGACCGGTTGCCCTCGACGACCCGCGCGTGCACCTTGACGGTGTCACCGGCACGGAAGTCGGGAAGGTCGGTCCGCTTCGACTGGGCGTCAAGGGCGTCCAGGATGTTCATCGCTGCGTCCTCGTAAGGCTCACGGCGCACCGTCACTCGGTGCGCGGGTGGGTGATTCTGATCCCCGGATGGCGGTCGGCGGGCCGGCCCCGGTCAGGGATCCTCGCAGCCGCCCGCGGGCGCGGACGGATGCGGCAACCCCCCTACTTTGCCACATCCCCCGGCGGCGGCTGAAATCCGGCCCGGTCCAGGGCCGCGATGTCCCGTTTGTCGAGCCGATCGGCCGGCAGCGCGGCCAGCAGGTCCGGACGTCGGGCGGCGGTACGCAGCAGCCCCTCCTCGCGCCGCCACCGCGCGATCCTGCCGTGGTCGCCGGAGCGGAGCACCTCCGGCACCTCGTGCCCGCGCCAGCTCGGCGGCTTGGTGTAGATCGGCGCCTCCAGCAGCCCGTGGGCGTGCGACTCCTCGTCCAGCGAACCGGCGTTGCCCAGCACCCCGGGCAGCAGGCGGGTGACCGCCTCCAGGATCACCAGGACCGCCACCTCGCCGCCGAAGAGCACGTAGTCACCGAGCGAGACCTCGGTGACCGGCATCCGGGTGGCGGCGTGCGTCAGCACCCGCTGGTCGATGCCCTCGTACCGGCCGCAGGCGAACAGCAGGTGCGACTCGGCCGCCAACTCGTGCGCCATGGCCTGGGTGAACGGGGCACCGGCCGGCGAGGGCACCAGCAGCCGGGGCGGCGCGGCCTCGGCCGGCGCGAGCGCGTCCAGCGCCTCGCCCCACGGTTCGGGCCGCATCACCATGCCGGGGCCGCCGCCGTAGGGGGTGTCGTCGACCGTGCGGTGCACGTCGTGGGTCCAGGTCCGCAGGTCGTGCACGGCGAGCTGGAGTACGCCGTTGGCGCGGGCCCGACCGATCAGCGACAGGTCCAGCGGGGCGAAGTACTCCGGAAAGATCGACACGACGTCGACGCGCATGGGGGTGGTCCTAAAGATCGAGCAGTCCGGCCGGCGGGTCGACGATCACGCGTCCACCGGCCAGGTCGACCTCCGGAACGATCGCCCGGACGAACGGGATCAGCGCGGTGCGCCCCTCGGGGCGTCGCAGCACCAGCAGGTCGGACGAGGGCGCGTGGTCGATCCGGGCCACCTCGCCCAGTCGCTCGCCGGCCGGGGTGACCACGGCCAGCCCCACCAACTGGTGGTCGTGGAACTCCTCCGGGTCCTCCGGAGGCTCCACGTCGGCGCTGTCCACCACGAGCAGGGTGCCGCGCAGTGCCTCGGCGGCATCGCGGTCCAGGATCCCCTCGAAGGCGACGAGCATCCGCCCCTGGTGAAAGCGGGATTCCTCGATGGTCAGCTCCGCCGGCACCCGGAACGGCACGCCCGGACCGTTCGCCGGCGCGGGCGGCGGAACCGCCCCCGGCTCAGTACGCAGTACTGTGCCGGGGGCGAACCGTGCTTCGGGCTCGTCGGTCCGCACTTCCACGGTGACCTCACCGCGGACACCGTGCGGCTTGCCGATCCTTCCGACGACGAGCTGCATCAGTACGAGTCGACGATGTCGACGCGTACCCCGCGCCCGCCGATGGAGCCGATCACCTGACGCAGCGCCTTGGCGGTCCGGCCGGACCGCCCGATCACCGTGCCGAGGTCCTCGGGGTGCACGCGGACTTCGAGCCGCTTGCCCCGACGGGAATCGACCATCCGCACCCGGACGTCGTCCGGGTGGTCGACGATGCCCTTGACCAGGTGCTCCAACGCCGGACGCAGAGGCATGTCAGGCCTGCTCACCGGCGTCGGCAGTGGCAGCCGGGGCCTCGGCCGGAGCCTCGGTCTTCGGCGCCTCGGCCGGAGCCTCGGCGGCCTTGGCGGCCTTCTTGGCCGGCTTGGCCGGGGTCTCCGGGGCCAGCCCGGCGGCGGCCTTCGCCTCAGCCTCGTACGCCGCCTTGCGGTCGGCCCGCTCGGGGGCGACCTTCAGCGGCGGCGGGGCCGGCAGGCCCTTGAACTTCTGCCAGTCACCGGTCAGCTCCAGCAGCCGCTGCACCGCCTCGCTCGGCTGGGCGCCGACGGACAGCCAGTACTGGACCCGCTCCGACTTGACCTCGATGACCGAAGGGTCCTCCTTCGGCTGGTACACCCCGACGAACTCGATCGCACGACCGTCACGCTTGGTGCGCGAGTCGGCGATGACGATGCGGTACTGCGGGTTGCGGATCTTGCCCATCCGCAGGAGCCGGATCTTTACGGCCACAGTTGTTTCGCTCCTGTTGCGATCTCACCGGCCCGTACGGGCGGTGTGCATGGGTGAGCGCCGACCGGCACAGTGGGGTTGGGCCGGAGACTACTCGGTGGACTGGCGACGCGCCCGGGTTAGAGGGCGCCGGACGCGCGCCGGATACCAGCGACCCATTCTGCCAGATCCGATGCCGATCCCCCGCATCGGACCCGGACACCGCGTCACCGGTGACGTGGAACACCTTTCAGCGCACCGGCGGACGGTCCCATCCCGGCGGCAGTTCGTCCGGTACGTCCCAGTCCGCCGGCGGGGTGAAGTCACACCACGTGCCGTCGAACGGGAACTCGCCGGCCTCGGCGAGCGCGATCACCCGCTCCCCCTCGGCCCGGACCGCCTTCTCGTCGGTCACCCAGTAGTCGTCACCGAAGGCGAGCCGCTCGACGAACTCGTCCTCGTCCTTCCACTGCCAGCTGAGGTCCGGACGGACCACCACGTCGAGGTCCTGGTCCACCACGTCGACGCCGGCCACCGGGCCGTCGTCCCAGCGGACACCGGGCTCCTCCAGGTTGACGTACCAGTTGGCGAACCGGCCCCGCGCGTCGGAGAACCACCACACCGAGTGCGCCGCCCCGGTGGGCAGGAACTTCAACAGCGGTGGCCCGTTCCAGCGGCCGCGCGCCAGCCGGTACGACGACGAGATCCACTGGGCGAACGGCATCGCCCGCATCCCCAGCCCCGCCTCGGTCACCTCGTGGGCCACCGGCGAGTCCCGGGCGACCCAGACCAGCAGGCCCCGCTCGTCGTCGCTGACCACCCGGCCCGGCCGGACCCAGCCGATCCGGCCGTGCCGCACGTTCCGATGCATGATCAGCCGACCCGGCTCGAACCGGTCGGCGGGACCGCCCGGGCGCACCTCAGTAGGCGCGGGCGAGGATGGCGACCAGGTCGGGCTCGTCCTCCGAGTCCGGTACGGAGCCGTCGGCGCGCAGCAGGCAGCGCACCGTGACGCCCTGGCCGTTCGCCTCGGCCTCGCCGGCCACGCCGACCACCGACCACGGCACCCGGGCCCAGCCGTTCGCGGCGGCCTCGATCGCCTCGGCGAGGGTGGCCACCTCGACGGTGCGGGACAGCCGGTGGGCCAGCGCCTGGTCGTGCAGCGCCTTCTGGTCGGCCTCCAACGCGGCCAGCACCGCGCCGACCACGTCGGCGACCGGCGTCGGGGACTTCGACCCGTCGGTGCGGCGCACCACCGTCGCGTTGCCGGCGGCCAGGTCCCGGGGGCCGACCTCGACGCGTACCGGATAGCCACGCAGCTCGGCGTCGACGGCCCGGCGGCCGAACGCGGTGTCGGTCCGGTCGTCGAGCGCGACCCGGACACCGGCGTCACGCAGGCCGTCGCACAGCTTGGCCGCCGCCTCGGCGACACCCTCGCCGTCCTTGACGATCATGACGTACGCCTGGATCGGCGCCAGCCTCGGCGGCACGCGCAGGCCGTTGTCGTCGCCGTGCGCCATGATCAGGCCACCGAGCATCCGGGTCGACGTGCCCCACGAGGTGGTCCAGGCGTGCTCCCGGCCACCCTCGGCGGAGGAGTAGCTGATGTCGAACGCCTTGGCGAAGTTCTGACCCAGCTCGTGGCTGGTGCCCAGCTGGAGCGCCTTGCCGTCGCCCATCATGCCTTCGCAGGTGTACGTGGCCGTCGCGCCGGCGAACCGCTCGCGGGCCGTCTTGAGGCCCACCACCACCGGGATGCCGAGCACGTTGACCATCAGGTCCTCGTACGCCTCGTGCAGGATCCGCCGCGCGTACGCCCGCGCGTCCTCGCGGGTGGCGTGCGCGGTGTGCCCCTCCTGCCAGAGGAACTCACTCGTACGCAGGAAGATCCGCGGGCGAAGCTCCCACCGGACCACGTTCGCCCACTGGTTGAGCAGCAGCGGCAGGTCCCGGTACGAGTCGATCCACTTGGCCATGAACTCGCCGATCACCGTCTCGCTGGTGGGACGCACCACCACCGGCTCGGCGAGCTGCTTGCCGCCGCCGTGGGTGACCACCGCCAGCTCCGGCGAGAAGCCCTCGACGTGCTCGGCCTCACGCTTGAGGTAGCTCTCCGGGATGAACAGCGGGAAGTACGCGTTCTCCGCGCCGGCCGCCTTGATCCGGGCGTCCATCTCGGCCTGCATCCGCTCCCAGATGGCGTAGCCGGCCGGGCGGATGACCATGGTGCCGCGGACCGGGCCGTTGTCGGCCAGCTTCGCCTTGGCGATCAGGTCCTGGTACCAGCGGGGGAAGTCCTCCGCGCGGGGAGTGAGCACGCGTGCCATGACCGCACATCCTATGCGTCAGGCGGCGCGACGCCGCGCCCGGGAGCCGTCGTGCCGTGTCGCAGCCGCTCGTCGCGTCGACCGCGACGGCGCCGGGCCACTCGACGGCACGCGCTGGGCCACTCGACGGCGTGCTCGTAGAATTCGACGACCATGACTGCATCGACGGACTCGCCGCGCCAGCGCCTGCGGGACACGATCGTGGACGCCGCCCGCGCCCGGACCATCGCCGCCGGCTGGGACGCGGTCCGGATGGGCGGGGTGGCCACCACGGCGGGGGTGAGCCGGCAGACCGTCTACAACGAGTTCGGCAGCAAGGCGGGGCTGGCCGAGGCGCTCGCCCGCCGCGAGGTGGACCGGTTCGTCGGCGACGTTCGCGCCGCGCTGCTCGCGCACGGCTCCGACGTACGGGCCGGCGCGTACGCGGCGATCGAACGCACTCTCACCACGGCAGCCGACAACCCGCTGCTCAAAGCCATCCTGACCAGCGCCCGGGGCGGATCGGACGAGCTCCTTCCGTACCTCACCACACGGGCCGAGGTGGTGCTCACCGAGGCGTCCGGCGCGCTGATCGAGTGGGCCGGCGACCACCTGCCCGGAGCGGACCAGGGGGCGCTGGCCTTCGCCGCCGACACGATCGTCCGGTTGGTGGTGAGCCACATCGTGCTTCCCCGCTCGCCGATCGACCAGACCGCCTCGGCCCTGACCGACCTGGCCCTACGCCTCTTCACCGCCGCCGCCCGCCCGGCCCCCTGAGCCCACGCGGACGCCGCCCCAC
>NZ_JAEVHM010000179.1 GCF_016802865.1 Micromonospora parastrephiae
GGGCGGGCTCGGTCAACGAGCGGCGGCGGCGGCGGCGGCGGCGGCGCGCGGATCAGCGGCCGGCGCGCGTTCGGCGAGGCGGGTCAGGTGGGTTTCGTGCAGCCGGCGCAGGGCGCGGACCCCGTCGACGGCCAGCTCCTTGTCGGCAGCCTGGAGGGCGACCATCGGAAGCAGGTCGTCGTCGTGCAGTTCCAGGCTGGCCCACGGCGCGCCCCGGTCGAAGCGGATTCCCCGGACGACCTCCCAGGGCAGGTCGTACGAGTTGATGACGTTCCGCACGCGAATGCCACGCGCGTCCGCCTCCACTCGCGGGCGGGTGAACAACAGGAAGCCCAACGCGCCGAAGACACCCAAGCCGATCATGGCGATCTGGTCACCGCGCTGGAAGCTGCCGTAACCGTCACCGGTCGGCCCGCTCAGCGAGGTGCCGACCAGAGCGAACACCACCACCAGCGCGACCGCGGCCGACCAGCAGACCAGCCGGATGCGGCGGGGCTTCAGGCGGACCAGTTCGGTTTCACTCACCCCACCAGTCTGCCACCCGCGCTCGCCCGGCCAACGCACCACCCGCCGAGCGACCCACCCGAGCTTGCCCCGAGCCCCGAGCCCCCATCGCCTCTTCGGTGGGGGCGGCCAGCGCCCCGGCCGGCAGGAACGAGGAGTACGCGGCGACCCGGGAACGCTGGTGCAGGGCACCCACCCCCATCAGGTCGTCACCGGTCGCGGGACGGAGCGTGACGGTCATCCGGACGAGGCTACCCGGCGGGGCGGGAGCTGCACGGTGGTCAGGTCCTCGGCGATGATCAGGTCACCGTCGAAGTGGGCGCGCGCCTCGTCGTGGAACCGGCGCGGGTCGGCGTACCGCTGGGAGAAGTGGGTGAGCACCAGCCGGCGTACCCCGGACTCGGTCGCCACCCGGGCGGCCTGCGCCGCGGTCAGGTGGCCGACCTCGGCGGCCAACGCGGCCTCCGACTCCAGGAACGTCGACTCGATGACCAGCAGGTCGGCGTGCTCGGCGAGGGCGTACACCCCGTCGCAGAGGCCGGTGTCCATCACGAAGGCGAACCGCTGCCCCGGCCGGGGCACGCTCACCTCGGCCCGGGTGACGCGGCGTCCGTCGAGGTCGAGGTGCCCGACGCGGATCAGTTCGCCGACGGCCGGGCCGGCGATGCCGTACGCGGCCAGCCTCTCCGGCAGCATCCGGTGGCCGTCCGGCTCGACCAGCCGGTACCCGTACGTCTCGATGGGGTGCCGCAGCCGGCGTGCCTCCAGGACGCCGCAGTTCAGCGCGATCCGCTGCCCGTCGGCCTCGATCGGGGTGACCGCCAGCTCGGCGGTCTCGTAGAAGGAGGTGGCGTGCCGCAGCCGGGCGAAGTACTCGGCGCCACCGGCCGGGAAGTGCACGGCCACCGGGTGCGCCACCCGGTCCAGGGAGAGCCGCTGGATGGTGCCCGGCAGGCCCAGGCAGTGGTCGCCGTGGAAGTGGGTGACGCAGATCCGGGTCAGGTCGGTGGCGGTGACGGTGGTGTGCAGGAGTTGGCGTTGACTGCCCTCGCCCGGGTCGAACAGGATCACCTCGTCGTCCCAGCGCAGCACGTACCCGTTGTGGTTGCGCTGCCGGGTCGGCGCCTGGCTCGCTGTCCCCAGCACCACCAGCTCGCGCATCGACATCGGCGGCCCTTTCCGGAAATGAAGCGACCCCCGGGGCGCTCCGCGCTGTCGCGCGGGCCGGCTGGACTGGGCCGGCACCCCGGGGGTCGGGTGGCTGTCTGGAATTCGCCGCACCGCTGCCACACGGTCTCGACGATGGTGCTGGTTGCCCGCCTGTCGGCGGACCGATCACTGTCGAGGACAGCGGCTAGCGGACAGCCACCTCACGAGTCCGATTCCTATACAAGTCTGGACCACCTCCTTTCACGTGTACCGCCACGCTATCGAGTCCCGGCCGGGCTCGGCAACGGATTTCGATCACATGGCCAAACGGGAATGCCCGGCCACCTGTCGGTGGCCGGGCATTCGAGGTCGCGCGGGTGTACGGCGGTCAGCTGGCGGTACGGGCCACGCCGACCGGACAGCTCAGCCCGTTCGGGCCGTGGTTGCAGTACCCGTTCGGGTTCTTCGTGGGCGCGAGATACTGCTGGTGGTAGTCCTCGGCGAAGTAGTAGCTGCCGAGCGGGGCGATCTCCGTGGTGATCTCGCCCTTGCCGGCGCGCGTCACGATCGGCTGGAACGCGTCCCGGGACGACTCCGCGATGGCCCGCTGCTCGTCGGTCGTCGTGTAGATCGCCGACCGGTACTGGGTGCCCACGTCGTTGCCCTGGCGCATGCCCTGGGTGGGGTCGTGGTTCTCCCAGAAGACCTTCAACAGGTCCTCGTAGGCGATCTTGGTGGGGTCGTAGACCACCTGGACGACCTCGGCGTGCCCGGTCCGGCCGGAACACGTCTCCTCGTACGTCGGGTTCTTGGTGATGCCACCGGCGTAGCCGGCGGAGGTGGTGTACACGCCGGGCAGCGTCCAGAACAGCCGCTCGGCGCCCCAGAAGCAGCCCATGCCGAAGACGGCGACCTGCAGGCCCTCCGGGAAGGGGCCCTTGAGCGGGGTGCCCAGGACCTCGTGCCGGTCGGCGACCGGCATGGCGATCGGGCGGCCGGGCAGGGCCTGGTCGGGCGAGACCATCTCGGCGTTCATACGGCGCAGGAACACGGTGGGACTCCTCTCGTACCTCTCCCAGCGTGTAACACCGGTGGGTAGTGCTTCCTTACCCGCGTCAGTGTGACTCAGGCCCCTGCCGGGAGGGCGGCGGCCACCCGGTCGGCGTGAGCCTGGGCCTCGGCGTCGTCGTCGTAGCGGGTACGCGGCCAGAAGAAGCCGCGCAGACCGTCGCCCTTGGTGCGCGGAACCACGTGGGTGTGCAGGTGGGGCACCGACTGGGACACCTTGTTGTTCATCGCGACGAACGTCCCACCCGCACCCAGACCGCTCTCCACCGCCACGGCCAGCCGCCGGACCAGCGCGAAGTAGCCCGGCAGCAGGTCGGCCGGCAGTTCGGCCAGGGTCACCAGGTGGACCCGGGGCACCACCAGCACGTGACCCTTGAACACCGGGCGGGTGTCCAGGAAAGCCACCCCGTCCGGCTCGTCGGCGACCCGGAACGCCGGCACCGTACCCGCCACGATCCCGCAGAACACGCACCCACTCATCGGCCCAGGCTATGCCGGGGTCCCGGGGGGCATGGCGGCCCCCACGATCGCATCGACTGTGATAGTCATTCACTGTTCTGGATACGTGCGCGGGGGCATCGTGCTGTCGCGACAGCGAAAGGACGCATCTTGACCAGCCGAAGAGGCACCGCCCTCGCCCTGGCGGCCCTGACCGCCGGGCTGCTCACCGGCACCTTCCCCGCCCAGGCCCAGGCGGCACCCGCGCCGACCGCCACCCCGGTGCCGCTGGCGACCGTGGCCGACGTGGTGTCGGCCGGCGACCGGGTCTTCATCAGCGGCGGCCGCTCCTCCACCGACGTCGCCGTGACCAGCGCGACGGGCGCGGTGGTCGGCACCCTGTCGGGTCTGCCCGGCCCCACCGACCTGCTGCTCAGCGCCGACCGGCAGACCCTCTACGTGGCGCTGCCCACCGCCAACGCCATCGCCGCCTTCGACACCGGCTCGCTGGTCGAGTCCGCCCGGTACGACACCGCGCGGGCGAGTGCCCGTCGTCGCTGGCGGTGACCGGGCGGTACCTGTGGTTCGGCTACGGCTGCGACCAGTGGGGCGGCAACATCGGCCGGATCGACCTCGGCCGTCAGCCGGCCCGGCTCAGCACCGGGGTGGCCAGCCAGGACTTCTACAACGCGCCGTTGCTGGCCGCGGCCAGCCAGAACCGGTCGGTGCTGCTCGCCGGGCAACCGTCGCTGAGTCCGGCGTCGGTGTACGCGTACGGGATCGGCGCCGGGGGCGCCTTGACCACCCTGCGCACCAACTCCTGGTCGGTGATCGGCAGCAATCTGCGTGAGATCGCGCTCGACCCGACCGGCACGACCCTCTACACCGCCGCCGCCTACCCGTACGAGGTGCAGGCGTTCCCGTTCGCCGACATCAGCACCCCCACCGCGACCTATCCCGCCGACGCGTACCCGAGCGCCGTCGACGTCTCCCGCGACGGCACCCGCGTCGCCGTCGGACGTGACGCCTCCTACGGCCCGGAGGTGTTCGCCTTCACCCCCGATGGCACGGAGCTGGCGCGCTTCGAACTCACCGGGAAGCTCGTCCCCGGCGCGGTGGCCTGGTCGCCGAACGGGGCCCGGCTCTACGCGGTCTCCGACGACTGGCCCAACGCCAACCAGGCAATCCTGCACATCCTGCCCATTCCGGCCGGCTGATCGGCTCTCAGCCCGTGGATCGGCGCGCGGTGGCCGGCCGGACGGTCCGGCCACGCGCGGGAGCGCGGTTCCGTTCCAGCTTCCGGGACGGGGCACTAGCCTCACCAGAATGAGTCACGGCTTCGAGACGCTCGCCATCCACGCCGGTCAGGACCCTGAGGCCCGCACCGGCGCGGTGATTCCACCGATCTATCAGACCAGCACGTACGCCCAGGACGCCGTCGGCGCGCCCCGGCTTGGCTACGAGTACAGCCGCTCCGGCAACCCGACCCGCGACGCCCTCCAGGAGTGCCTGGCGGCGCTGGAGGGCGGGCCGGTCGCGCTCACCTTCGCCAGCGGCCTGGCGGCCGAGGACACCCTGCTGCGGGCCGTCTGCCAACCCGGGGACCACGTGATCATCCCGGACGACGCGTACGGCGGCACCTACCGGCTCTTCGCCCGGGTCGCCCAGCGGTGGGGTCTGGAGTTCACCCCGGCCAAGGTCTCCGACCCGGCCGCGATCCGGGCCGCGGTGCAGCCCGGCCGTACGAAGATCATCTGGGTGGAGACGCCGACCAACCCGCTGCTGGGCATCGCCGACATCGCCGCCCTGGCCGGTGTCGCGCACGACGCGGGCGCGCTGCTGGTGGTCGACAACACCTTCGCCTCGCCGTACCTTCAGCAGCCGATCGCGTTCGGCGCCGACGTGGTGGTGCACTCCACCACCAAGTACATCGGCGGGCACTCCGACGTGGTGGGCGGCGCGCTCGTCGTCGCCGACGCCGCGCTCGGCGAGGAGCTGCGCTACCACCAGAACGCGATGGGCGGAATCAACGGTCCGTTCGACGCCTGGCTCACCCTGCGCGGCATCAAGACCCTCGGGGTACGGATGGACCGGCACTGTGACAACGCCGAGCGGCTCGCCGCGTACCTCGAGGGGCACGCCAAGGTGGCCCAGGTGATCTACCCCGGCCTGCCCTCGCACCCCGGTCACGAGGTGGCCGCCAAGCAGATGCGCCGGTTCGGCGGCATGATCTCGTTCCGGGCGGCCGGCGGCGAGGACCACGCCGTGGAGATCTGCAACCGGTCCAAGCTCTTCGTGCTCGCCGAGTCGCTCGGCGGCGTGGAATCCCTGATCGAGCACCCGGGCCGGATGACACACGCAAGTGCTGCCGGCTCGCCGCTTGAAGTTCCCGGTGATCTCGTGCGACTGTCTGTCGGCATCGAGACGGTCGACGACCTGCTCGCCGATCTGGAGCAGGCACTGGGCTGACCGCTGGGGAGGATGGCCGTGCAGGACATCATGGCGACCTGGGTCGGGGCGACCGCCAAGCAGATCGCCCGGGGGGTGCGCCGGGGCGACGTCTCGGCCACCCAGGTCGTCGCCGACCACCTCGAGTACATCGCCTCGGCCGACCGCGAACTGGCCGCGTTCCGCGCCGTTCGCGGCGGCGAGGCGATCACCGAGGCGGAAAAGGTCGACGAGCAGGAGGACCTGGCCAACCTGCCCCTGGCCGGGGTGCCGGTGGCGGTCAAGGAGAACACCCCGGTCGCTGGCCTGCCCACCTGGAACGGGTCGGCCGCGGTGCGTACCGACGTCGCGGAGGCCGATCACGAGGTGGTCCGCCGGCTGCGCGGCGCCGGCGCGGTGATCCTGGGCGTGACCCGGATGCCGGAGCTGGGCCTGTGGGCGCTCACCGACGACGACAGCGCGGTGACCCGCAATCCGTGGGACAGCTCGCGTACCCCTGGCGGTTCCTCGGGCGGCGCGGCCGCCGCGGTGGCCGCCGGGCTGGTGCCGATCGCGCACGGCAACGACGGTCTCGGCTCGATCCGGATCCCCGCCGCCTGCTGCGGTCTGGTCGGGCTCAAGCCGGGCCGGGGTGTGGTTCCCTGCCAGCTCGGCGCGGACGACTGGTTCGGTCTCACCGAGCACGGCATGTTGACCAGCACGGTCGCCGACGCGGCGGTCGGCTTCTCGGTGCTGGCCGGACGGCGGCAGGAGGGGGGTGCCGTCGCTCTCTGGAGTTCGACGCTGACCAGCTCCGCGTCGGTGAACCTCGTGGCGCCGGTGAACTGGAGGCTGTCGCCCGGCGCGGCGAGCCAGGAGCCGATCTGTTCACTGGTGCCGTTCGGGCCGTGCGCCACCAGCCGGAACGGGTACGCCTTGCCGTAGCTCGTCCGTGGGTCGTACCCGCAGCGCATGGTCACCTCGGTGCCCCACTTGTTGCCGGTCAGGCCGATCTCGGCGTGCACCGGCCCGGCCGCTGCCACCGGTCGCATGGCGACCATCGACACCCGTGGGCCAGGGGTCCCCACCGCCCCCGGGGTGCTCCGCAGCACCGTGACGGTGCCGGCACCGACCACCAGCGCCAGCGCGGCGGCGACCAGCCCGGTCACCGCGTACCCCCGGCGGTTGGACCACCGCTCGCGGCGCCGGCGGGCCCGGGCCTCCTCGAGCAGCGCGGGCACCCGGGGTGCGGTCGGCGGCGGCAGGAACTGCTCCAGCCCGGCCGGGTCGAGGCGGCCGAGCAGTCCGGGTAGGACGGCGATCTCGGCGACGGCGTCCCGGCACTCGGCGCAGCCGGCGAGGTGGCGTTCGTAGGCGGCCCGCTCGGCGGGGGCGAGGGCGCCCAGCACGTACGCGCCGTCGTCGTGCGCGAACTCGCACCGGGTCATCCCGTCACTCCCATCTCAGCCAGGACCAACCGTAGTGACCGCAGCGCGTAGTGGGTGCGCGACTTGACGGTGCCCGGTGGCACACCCAGCCGCGACGCCGCCTCGGCCACCGACCGTCCCTGGTAGAAGCACTCGACGAGCACCTCCCGGTGGGTCGGGCTGAGCCGGTTCAACGCCTCGGCGACGGTCCACGCCTCCACGGCACGTTCGGCCTCGTCGACGACCTCGGGCGGCTCGGGCATCTCGTCGGTGAAAACCTCGCCGACCCGGGTGGATCGGCGACGCCAGGCGTCGATGGCCAGGTTACGGGCGGTGGTGAAGAGCCAGGCCCGCACCGAGCCGCGGCGGGGGTCGAGCGATTCCGGGTGTCGCCAGGCCCGCAGCAGTGTCTCCTGCACCAGGTCCTCGGCGCGTTGCCGGTCGCCGTTGACCAGCCGCAGGGCGTGTGCGTACAGCGCCTCCGCGTGCTCGTCGTGCAGCGCGCGCAGCAGTTGGGCGTCATGGTCGCTGATGGCGGTCTCCTCACTTCCGGCGCGCGTCCGGCGGTGCGTTCGCCCGGGAATACGTGCGGTGACGCCGATCGGTTCAGACCGAGGTCAGACCGGTTGCGGGTCGGCGTGCACCCGGAGAGGTGTTCATGCCTGGTTCACATTGCGGCCGACGACCGCTCACCACGTCCTCCTAGCGTCCGGCTGGTACGCCCGCCGATGACCTTCCCGGCGCGCCACCGACTTCCCAGGAGGCCACTCCCATGAGCGACCGTCCCCGGCTGCTCCCTCTGCTGGGCGCCACCCGCCACGGCGCCCGTGACGCCATGACCTGTCTCTACCGCTGCGGAAACGCCTGTGACCACCCGGTCCCGAACACCTCCGACAACGCGTACTTCGGAGACGTGGTGAACGCGGAGGTCTCGCGGCGCGGCGTGGTCCGGGCCGGTGCGGTCGGCGCGCTGGTCCTCGGCTTCGGCGGCGCGGCTGCCGGCGCGCTGGCCGGCGCGGCTCCCGCCATGGCGGCCCCCACCGCCCCGGACGTTCCGGAGGGCTTCGGTTTCGGTCGTCCCAGCACCGGCGTCGGCAGCGGCGCCCTGTCGTTCAAGCCGATCCCGCCGAACAGGTTGGACACCCTGGTTGTGCCGAACGGCTACGACCACGCCGTGGTGATCAAGTGGGGTGACCCGGTGGTGCCGGGCGCGCCGGAGTTCGACGTGCACCACCAGACCGCCGCCGCGCAGTCCAAGCAGTTCGGCTACAACAACGACTTCGTGGGTGTGCTGCCGCTGGACAAGCGCGGTAACCGCGCGCTGCTCGTGGTCAACCACGAGTACACCAACGAGGACCTGATGTTCCCGGGCTTCCCGGGCCTCGACGGGCTCTCCGTGGAGCAGCTGCGCACCGCCATGGCCGCGCACGGGATGTCCGTGGTGGAGGTGGAGCGGGTTGCCGGCACCGGGCAGTGGAAGCCGGTCGGGAGCGGCCGCCGGCCGTACAACCGGCGGGTCACCGCGCTCGGCACCAAGTTCGACCTGACCGGTCCGGCCGCCGGCTCGGCGTGGTTGAAGACCGCCGCCGACCCCAAGGGCCACACCGTCGTCGGAACGCTGAACAACTGCGCCGGTGGTGTGACCCCGTGGGGCACGGTGCTCTCCGGCGAGGAGAACTTCAACCAGTACTTCGTCGGCGCCGACGCCGCGCCGGCCGAGCTGAAGCCGAAGCTGGACCGGTACGGCATCAGCACCGCCAGCCGTTACCCCAGCGGCAGCCGCAAGTGGGAGCGCGCGGACGAGCGCTTCGACCTGGCCAAGCACCCCAACGAGGCGCACCGGTTCGGATGGATCGTCGAGATCGACCCGTTCGACCCGGAGAGCCGCCCGCGCAAGCACACCGCGTTGGGCCGGTTCAAGCACGAGGGTGCGAACGTCATCGTCGCCAAGGACGGGCACGTGGTCGCGTACATGGGCGACGACGAGCGGTTCGACTACCTCTACAAGTTCGTCTCGGACAAGAAGTTCATGAAGGGCAACTCCTGGGCTGCCCGTAAGCACAACCTGACCCTGCTGGAGTCCGGCACGCTCTACGTGGCGCGGCTGGACCAGACCAGCGCCGGTGAGATCGACGGCTCGGGCACGCTGCCCAGCGACGGCGCGTTCAACGGCCGGGGCCGGTGGATCAAGCTGGTCAGCGGCAACCGTTCGTTCGTCGACGGGATGACCGCCGCGGACGTGCTCACCTTCACCCGGCTCGCGGGCGACAAGGTCGGCGCGACCAAGATGGACCGTCCCGAGGACGTCGAGCCGAGTCAGCTCACCGGCAAGGTGTACGTGGCGCTGACCAACAACACCGACCGTGGCAAGGCCGGCAAGGCGGCAGCCGACGAGGCCAACCCGCGGAACGCCAACAAGCACGGGCAGATCCTGGAGCTGGTCGAGGATCGCAACGACAACACCGCGGAGACCTTCGCCTGGTCGCTGCCGATCGTCTGCGGCGATCCGACCGATCCGTCGACCTTCTTCGCCGGGTACGACAAGACCAAGGTCTCCCCGATCTCCTGCCCGGACAACGTCGCCTTCGACGCCACCGGCAACCTGTGGATCTCCACCGACGGCAATGCGCTGGGCAGCAACGACGGCCTGTTCGCCACCGCCGTGGAGGGCCCGGAGCGGGGTCACCTCAAGCAGTTCCTGACCGTGCCGATCGGCGCGGAGACCTGTGGCCCGTTCATCACCGGCGACAACCGCTCGGTGTTCGTGGCCGTGCAGCACCCGGGTGAGATCACCGGCGCTTCGGTGGAGAACCCGGCCTCGAACTGGCCGGACGGCGACTACGCCAAGCCGGGTGTGGTGGTCACCTGGCGTCTCGACGGCGGCCCGGTGGGCAGCTGACGTTGCTCCGGCGGTCCGGCCCTGGACCGCCCCGAGAGGCCCTCTCCCAGCCCGGGAGAGGGCCTCTCGGCGTCGTACGGGGTCAGTGGTCGGCGGCGATGCCGTCGGCGACGCTGCGGGCGACCGTGAGCAGCTTGGCCCGCACCACCCGGGCCGAGGTCATCATCTCGCTGGCCGGCAGCGCGCACGCCAGCACGACCCGGCGTTCCATGTCCTTGTCCGGTGTGACCAGGACCGCGGCGCACGCCACACCCTGACGGAACTGCCCCAGCTCCAGCTGCATCCCACGCCGGTCGCCGGCGGCGAGGTCGGCCTCGAACGTCTCGGTGCTGGTCAGCGTGGCGCTGGTGAACGGCCGCATGCCGTACTCCCGCAGGTAGCGGAAGCGCTGGTCGGCGGTGAGAGTGGCGAGCAGCGACTTGCCGAGGGCGGTGGCGTGCGCCCCCTCGTCGAAGCCGGGGACCAGGTCCTCCAGGTAGGGCGACCGGTGCCCCTCGGCGACCGCCGTGATGGCCACCTGACCGCCGACGAAGCGGCCCAGGTAGTGGCTGTAGCCGGTGTCCACGGCGGCGCGCCGCAACGTCTCACCGACGGCCGGCGGACCCCGGAACGCGGTCACCAGCTCGCGGTAGCGGTCGGCCACCTCCAACCCCACGATGTACGTGCCGTCCTCACGACGGATCACGTAGCCCTCGTAGGCGAGTGTGCGCACCAGGTGGTAGGTGGTGGCCACGGTCAGCTCGCAGCGTCGCGCGATCTGCTTGACGGTCAGGCCCTTCGGGGCGCGACCGACCGACTCCAGCACCCGCAGCGCTCTGGACACGCTGCGGATCAGGTCCGAAGGTTCTGCCAAGGGGTCGCGCACAACCACCTCCGCCGCCGGGGACTTACACCATATGAAAAACAGGCCCGGTGCGAAATGCCTGTTCGGGTCGAGGATGTCAGATCACCATCCACAGCTTGTGCCCTGCCGGTCACGAGGAGTGCTCTGAACGACCCTCGCGTAGGTTTGCCGGACGATGAACGACACAGCCCTCACCCCGGCCACCGCCCGACCCCGACCCGTCCGGGCCAGCGCCGGTGCCGTCGCCACGACCGTGGCCTGCGTCCTGCCCGTCTTCCTGCTCGGCGGCCTCGCCGTGCAGATGGGCGCCGACGTCGGCTTCTCCCCGGCCGGCCTGGGCGTGGCCGTGGCCGTCTACTTCGGGGTCAGCGCACTGGCCTCGGTGCCATCGGGCCGCCTGGTCGAACGGTACGGACCGGCCGTGGTGGCCCGCTGCGGCATCCTGCTGGCCGCCGGGTCGATGCTGGCCGTGGCGGCGCTCGCCCGGTCGTACCCGATGCTGGTGGGGCTGCTGGCGCTCAGCGCCGCCGCGAACGCCCTCGGCGAGCTGGCCAGCAACGCGGCCCTCGCCCAACATGTGCCGGCGCGCCGGCAGGGGCTGTCCTTCGGCGTCAAGCAGGCGGCCATTCCGGTGTCCACCCTGCTGGCCGGCGCGGCGGTGCCCACCATCGCGCTCACCGCCGGCTGGCGTTGGGCGTTCGTGGCCGCCGCCGGTGCGGCGCTGACAACGCTGCCGCTCGTACCCCGGCACCATGCCGGCCGCGCCCGGACGGCCGGCGGCGG
>NZ_JAEVHM010000018.1 GCF_016802865.1 Micromonospora parastrephiae
CGGGCGGGGTGGGGTTGGCGCTGCCCGACGGGGCCGGCGTGGCGGCCGGCGGCGCGACGGCCGTGCCGCTGCCGTCGGCGGCCTTGAGCACCTTGCGGAAGCGCAACTCGGCGGCGCTGCCCACGTCGGTCAGGTCGCGGTTCTCACCGGGCAGGGAGATGACGATGTTCCGGTTGCCCTCGGTGACCACCTCGGCCTCGGCCACGCCGAACGCGTTGACCCGGCTCTCGATGATCTGGCGGGCCTCCTCGAGGTTGTCCGCCGTCGGGGGCTTGCCGTCGACGGAGTTGGTCGCCTCCAGCGTCACCCGGGTGCCGCCGATCAGGTCCAGGCCGAGCCGTGGCTCGAGCCGGTCCTTCAGGCTGCCGCTGGCGCCGGAGAAGAACACCAGAAGATAGAGGACCACGAAGATGAACCCGAGCACGGCGAGCTGCCGCCCGGGGCGCATCTGTCCCTGAGGTGGTGCCACGGCTGTCCTGTCTCCCTGTACGGTCGCGCCGCTGTGCGCAGCGGCGGCGGTGTCGGGCCGGGGGTCCCGGCCGACGGGTCTGACCTGGGTCGACGGAGCGCCGACACACAGGCCGGACGCGCCGGACGCGGGACGCCGACGGTCACGGGAACGTGCCGACGCCCGGTGTCGACCCAACTATCCAGTTTTCACGTCTCGTCCGCTGCCCCGTCGAGCGCGGCGGTCCCGAGGAAGGCTCGACCGGCCGTACGCCGGACTCACCACCGTCGGGAGGGAGGGTCACTCCTTGACGGTGTCCGCGTCCTCGGTGACCGGCTCGCTCGGCAGCTCCGCGCGGGTGACCACCCGGGCGATGGCGGGCCGGGCGTAGCGCGTCTGCACGCCGGGGGCGACCTCGATCAGGACCGTGTCGTCCTCGATGCCCGTGACCGTGCCGTAGAGCCCACCGATGGTGACGACCTCGTCGCCGGGGCCGAGCGCGGACTGCATCGCCTCCGCCTCGCGGCGGCGCTTCTGCTGGGGTCGGATCATCATGAAGTACATGACACCGAAGAGCAGGGCGATCATCAGGATCGGCGTGAAACCGCCGGCCCCGCCACCCGCTGCTGCGTAATGCACGGTTACTGACCTTCCCATTGGCCACCTGCCCGGCACGGGGGGTGCCGGAGCGGAGGCGGATTCTCACGTCCTGTACAGACCGCGGCGAAGTCTAATCCCTGCACCTGGGAACACCGAATGCGGCACAGATCACGTTCACATCACGGCTGATCGGTCTCCAACGAGAACAGATCGGGCACCGGTGGGACTTCTACACCAAATGTACCATTCGGTGGTGTTCGGCCCAGGTGCCGCCAGGCGGCCTCGGTGGCGACCCGACCTCGCGGCGTACGTGCCAGCAGACCGGCCCGCACCAGGAAGGGCTCACAGACCTCCTCCACCGTGTCCGGCTGCTCCCCCACCGCCACGGCGAGCGTCGACAACCCCACCGGGCCACCCCGGAACGAGTCGACCAGCGCGGTCAGCACCGCCCGGTCCAGTCGGTCCAGGCCCAGCGCGTCCACGTCGTACACCGTCAGCGCGGCGCGGGCGGTCTTCAGGGTGACCACGCCGTCGGCCCGGACCTCGGCGTAGTCGCGGACCCGGCGCAACAGCCGGTTGGCGATCCGCGGGGTGCCCCGGGACCGACCGGCGATCTCGGACGCGCCCTCGGCGGTGATCGGCACACCCAGGATCCGTGCCGAACGATGCAGCAGCGTCTCCAGATCGGCCGGGGCGTAGAAGTCCAGGTGCGCGACGAAGCCGAACCGGTCCCGCATCGGCCCGGTCAACAGGCCCGAACGGGTCGTCGCCCCGACCAGGGTGAACGGCTCGACGTCCAACGGGATCGCGGTGGCGCCGGGCCCCTTGCCGACCACCACGTCGACCCGGAAGTCCTCCATCGCGCTGTACAACAGCTCCTCGGCCGGCCGCGCGATCCGGTGGATCTCGTCGATGAAGAGCACGTCACCCTCGGCCAGGCTGGTCAGGATCGCCGCCAGGTCGCCCGAACGCTCGATCGCCGGGCCGCTGGTCACCCGGATGCCCGCGCCCAGCTCGGCGGCGACGATGTTGGCCAGACTCGTCTTGCCCAGGCCCGGTGGACCGGAGAGCAGGATGTGATCCGGTGGCGAGCCCCGCCGCATCGCGCCCTGCAACAACAGGTCGAGCTGGTCACGCACCCGGTCCTGGGCGATGAACTCGGCCAGCCGCCGAGGCCGCACCGTGGCCTCGGCGTCCCGGTCCGCGTCGCTCACGTACGCCGAGATGAGCCCGTCGGTCTCGCTCATCGGGTACGGCCCAGCAGGCGGATGGCCTGCTTGAGCAGGACCGGCACCGGCGGCGTCGCACCGTCGACGGTCTCCGCCACCGCGGCCACGGCCTGGTCGGCCTGTCCAGCCGTCCAGCCCAGACCGACCAGCGCCTGGCGGACCTGGTCGGGCCAGGCGCCACCGGTCACCCCGGCCACCCCGTCGGCGCCGATCGGCACCGGGCCGATCCGGTCGCGCAGCTCCAGCACCAGGCGCTCGGCGCCCTTCTTGCCGATCCCGGGCACCCGGGTCAGCGCCGCCGTGTCGGCGTTGGCGATCGCCTTGCGGACGGCGTCCGGGGTGTGCACGGCCAGCACCGCCTGGGCCAGCCGCGGGCCGACCCCACTGGCGGTCTGGAGCAGCTCGAACAGCGACCTGGCGTCGTCGTCGGCGAAGCCGTAGAGGGTCAGCGAGTCTTCCCGGACGATCAGGCTGGTGGCGAGCCGGGCGGTCTGGCCGACCCGCAGCTCGGCCAGTGTGCCGGGCGCGCAGTGCACGGCCAGGCCGACCCCGCCGACCTCGATCACCGCCTGGTCCGGACCCGTCGCGGTCACCGTGCCGCGCACGCTGGCGATCATCGCGTTCCTCCTCGTCGTGCCCGGTCGGCCGCCGCGGCCAGCTTGGAGCGGGTCCCGCCGCGCCACACGTGGCAGATGGCCAGGGCGAGGGCGTCGGCGGCGTCGGCCGGCCTCGGTGGCTCGGCCAGCCGCAGCAGTCGCGTCACCATCGCGGTCATCTGCGCCTTGTCGGCCTGACCGGAACCGGTCACGGCCGCCTTCACCTCGCTCGGGGTGTACGTCTGCACGGGCAGCCCGGCGCGCGCCCCGGCCAGCACGGCGACGCCGCTGGCCTGCGCGGTGCCCATCACCGTGCGGACGTTGTGCTGGCTGAACACCCGCTCGACGGCGACGCTCTCCGGCTGGTGCTCGGCGACCAGGTCGGTGAGGGACCGGTCCAGGTGCAGCAGGCGCAGCGCCAGGTCGTCGGCCGGGTCGGTGTGGACCACGTAGTAGGCGACCAGGGTGCACGGCCGGCCGGGCACGCCCTCGACCACGCCCACCCCGCACCGGGTCAACCCCGGGTCGACACCCAGAACCCGCACCACGCTCCCCTCCCCGCCAGTACGTGTGTTCGACACCCTACTTCCCGCCCTCCCACCAGCCCCACGGGACACGCCCTCACCTCCACTGCCGTGCTCCCAGAGCCAGGACCGTGACGGCCTGCCCGAGCCGCGAGCCTTGTCGATCATGGAGTTATGGTGGTGGATAGATCGGGCGAATCCACCGCAACTGGGCACCACGACTCCATGATCGACCGAGACCCTGGCGGGCGGCGGCGTGAGGGTGGGCGGTCGTTGCGGGTGTGGCCACACAGCTTTGCGCCGGAGTATGTGTCGCTGGCCCATGTGCCGGGGAGCACACAGCTCGTAACTTCTTGCGCCATGACGGCAGAACCCGTGGCGGTCCCCCACGTCGTACAGGTCGACCTCGCCGGTCGGACCGCCCTGGTCACCGGGGGCGGCAGCGGCATCGGGCGGGCGTGCGCCCTGCGGCTGGCCGCGGCCGGCGCCAAGGTGCTGGTGGTGGACCGCAACCTGGAGGCGGCCAAGGCGGTGGCCGCCGAGGCCGGCGGTCGGGCCGAGGGGGTGGACCTGGCCGACCCCGCCGCGGTGGACTCACTCGACGTGGACGTGGACATCGTGGTCAACAACGCCGGGCTCCAGCACGTCGCCCCGCTACAGGACTTCCCCGTCGAACGCTTCGAGTACATCCAGCGGGTGATGGTCGAGGCGCCGTTCCTGCTGGTCCGTCGCGCGCTGCCGCACATGTACGCCCGCGGCTGGGGTCGGATCGTCAACATCTCCTCGGTGCACGGGCTGCGCGCCTCGCCGTACAAGGCGGCCTACGTCTCGGCCAAGCACGCCCTGGAAGGGCTGTCGAAGGTGGTGGCGTTGGAGGGCGCCGCGCACGGGGTGACCGCCAACTGCATCAACCCGGCGTACGTGCGCACGGCGCTGGTGGAGAGCCAGATCGCCGACCAGGCGGCCAGCCACGGCATCGAGGAGTCCGAGGTGATCGAGAAGATCATGCTGGCCCGGGCCGCGATCAAGCGACTGATCGAGCCGGAGGAGGTCGCGGAGCTTCTGGCGTACCTCTGCTCGCCGCCGGCGGCCTTCATCACCGGCGCGTCGATCGCCCTCGACGGGGGCTGGACGGCCAACTAGTGCGCCCGAGCACAATGTCGACCATGTCGTCGCCGGTGGAGTTCCTGGAACTGCTCGCCCGTGAGGCGGCTCCGGTCGAGTTCGAGGGGCCGCTGGTCGCCGCGCGGGCCGCCGGCCTACCCGCCGACCGGCTGGCCGAGTTGGAGCAGGCCAAGACGGTGGCGCTGCGGGTCCGCGCGCTGCTGGAGCGTCGGCGCCGCCGGGAGACCGAGCTGTCCGGCCTGTACGACACGGTCAGCGACCTGGCCGGGCTGCGCGACCTGGACGACGTGCTGCGGGCGATCGTGCACCGGGCCCGCAACCTGCTCGGCGCCGACGTGGCCTACATGACGCTCAACGACGAGGAGCGCGGCGACACCTACATGCGGGTGACCGACGGGTCGGTCTCGGCCCGCTTCCAGCGGCTGCGGCTGCCGATGGGTGCGGGTCTCGGTGGTCTGGTGGCCCAGTCCGGCGCCCCGTACGTGACGGCGAACTACGGCGAGGACGAGCGCTTCCACCACACCGGGGAGATCGACGCCGGGGTCGGCGAGGAGGGCCTGGTGGCGATCCTCGGCGTGCCGCTGCGGCTCGGCTCCACGTCGATCGGGGTGCTCTACGCGGCCAACCGCTCCGCCCGGCCGTTCGCCCGGGAGGAGGTGGCGCTGCTGGTGTCGCTCGCCGCGCACGCCGCGGTGGCGATCGACACCGCCCGCTTGCTGGCCGAGACCCGCTCGGCGCTGGCCGAGCTGTCGGCGGCGAACACCACCATCCGGGCACACAGCAGCTCGGTGGAGCGGGCCGCGGCGGCGCACGACCGGATGACCGCGCTGGTGCTGCGCGGCGGCGGGGTGGAGGACGTGGCCGCCGCGGTGACCGAGGTGCTGGGCGGGGCTCTGCTGGCGTTGGACGCCGAGGGACGGCTACTGGCCCGGGTCGGCGAGATCGACGCGCCGGACCGGACGGACATCGTGGAGGCGGTGGCCGCGTCGCGTACCGAGGGGCGCAGCGTGCGCCGCGGCCCCCTCTGGTACGCGGCGGTGGTGGCGGGCGCGGAGAACCTGGGCGCCCTGGTGCTGCGCCCCGACGACGAGTTGGTCGACGCCGACCAGCGGATCCTGGAGCGGGCGGCGCTGGTGACCGCGCTGCTGCTGCTCTTCCGGCGTACCGTCGCCGAGGCCGAGGGTCGGGTCCGTGGCGAGCTGCTCGACGACCTGATCGCCCGGCCGTTGCGGGACACCGACGCGCTGCGCAGCCGGGCACGCCGGCTCGGGGTGGACCTGGATGCCCCGCACGTCCTGGTGGCCGTGGGCGACGACGCGATCGCCGCCACCGGCTCGGCCCGACAGCGGGTGCTCTCCTGGGCCACCACGTACGCCTCGGCGCGGGGTGGTCTGGCGGCGGCGCGCGACGGTCGGGTGGTGCTGATGCTGCCCGGACGCGACGCCGGTGGCAGCGCCCGCGCGGTGGCCCGGGACCTGTCCCGGGTGACCGGCCGCCCGGTGACCGCCGGTGCGAGCGGCCCGGCCGCCGGGCCGACGGCGTTGGCCGGCACGTTCCACGAGGCGGACCGGTGCCTGACCGCGTTGGGCGCGCTGGGCCGAGCCGGCCAGGGGGCGAGCACGTCGGAGCTGGGCTTCGTCGGGCTGCTGCTGGGCACCGTCGGTGACCGGGGCGAGACGGACGTGACGCAGTTCCTCAGCTCCACCGTCGGACCGGTGATCGACTACGACGCCCGGCGGGGCACGGCGCTGGTGAAGACGTTGGAGGCGTACTTCGGGGTGGGTGGCAGCCTGGCCCGCGCGGCCGAGCAGCTGCACGTGCACGTCAACACGGTGACCCAGCGGTTGGAGCGGGTCGGTCAGCTGCTCGGCGCCGACTGGCAGAAGCCCGAGCGGGCGCTGGAGGTGCAGCTGGCGCTGCGCCTGCACCGGCTGCGTACCCCCGCCGCCTGACCGTCGCCGGGCGGGCGGTTCAGCGGGCCTGGATGCCCGCCAGGACGGTGTCGACGACCTGCTCGGGCAGGGTCTGCTCGTCCAGTTCCGGATTCCATCGCAGCACCCGCTGGATCAGCATCGGCCCGGTGAGCAGCGCCATGGTCACCTCCAGGTCGATGTCGGCCCGGATCAGCCCCTCGTCGATGCCGCGGCGCAGCACCTCGCGCATCAGCTGTCGACGCGGGGCGATGATGTTCTGGTAGAGCCGGAAGTGGTCCGGGCTGCGGTTCACCTCGGGCACCAGGCACGGCATGATCTTCGACGCGCGGGGGTCGACGTTTCGCCCGATCGCTCCGACCAACAAAATCAAATCATCCCGCACGGAGTGCCCCTCGGGCTGCGCCATGACGCCCTTGAGCCGGCGGAGCGCGTCCAGCAGCAGTGCTTCCTTGCCGGCCCACCGGCGGTAGATGGTGGCCTTGCCGACCCCGGCGCGGGCGGCGATCGCCTCGATCGAGAGCGCCTCGATGGTGCTGCCCTCGGCGAGCAGGTCGAGGGCTGCCTCGACGATCGCCTCGTCGGCGCGGACGCTCCGCGGTCGCCCGGGCGACCGCGGAGCATCGGCGTTGGACGTCATGTCGGACATTGTCCCCGACCTATGCCGTGCCGGCCAGTTCCGGCTCGGCGACCGGTGCCGCCGGTGCGGCGGCCACGGTCTCCCGCCCCGGCATCCAGCGCATGACCACCAGCATCCCGAGCGCGGCGACCAGCGCGGAGATGGCCGCGGCCCAGTGCATGGCGGTGACGAAGGCGTCGTTGGCCGCCGCGATCAGTGTCGGCGCCGCCGGGCCGAGCTGCCCGGCCGCCGCGTACGCCCCGGAGATCGACTCGTTGGCCGCGTCCTGGGCCTGGGCGGGCAGCCCGGTCAGGGCGTCGCCCACGTCGGAGCGGTAGACCGCGGAAAGCACCGAGCCGAGGACGGCCACGCCGAGCGCGCCGGCGACCTGGCGGACGGTGTTGCTCACCGCGGAGCCGACGCCGGCCTTCTCCCGGGGCAACGCCGACATGATCGACTCGGTGGCGGGCGGCATGATGTTCGCCATTCCGACGCCCTGGATGAAGAAGACGACCAGCACGACCCAGATCGGGGTGGACGCGCCGATGAAGGCGAACGCGGCGAGCGCCACCACGGTCAGCGCGAGGCCGACGGCGGCGACCGCCCGGCCGCCGTAGCGACGGACCATCGCTGCGCTGCGCGGCGCGAAGATCAGCTGTGCGCCGGCGAAGGGCAGGAAGAGCAGGCCGGTCTGGAGCGGGCTGTAGTCGCGCACGAGTTGCAGGTAGAACGAGCTGAAGAACATCACGCCCATCGCGGCGAAGAACACGAGGCCGACGATGGCCACCGGCGCGGCGAACCGGGGCACCGTGAACAGCCGGACGTCCAGCGACGGGTGGTCGCTGCGGCGCTCGTGCTGCACGAACCAGGCCAGCACCGCGAGGCCGACCAGGATCGAGCCCCAGGCCACCGGGCGGTCGAAGCCGTGCTCGCCACCGTCGATGATGCCGTAGGAGAGGGCGACCAGGCCGACCACGGACAGCAGGACGCCGAGCACGTCGACGCGCCCGGGACGCGGGTCACGCGACTCGGGGACCAGCAGCGCGACCAGGACGACACCGGCGACCACCACCGGCACGTTGATCAGGAAGACCGAGCCCCACCAGAAGTGCTCCAGCAGCGCGCCGCCGAGGATCGGGCCGATCGCCACGGCCAACCCGACCGCGCCGGCCCAGACGCCGATGGCCCGGCCGCGCTCACGCGGGTCGAAGACGTTGGAGATGATCGACAGCGTCACCGGCATGATGGCCGCGCCGCCGACCCCCATCAGGGCGCGGGCCGCGATGAGCTGTGCCGGACTCTGGGCGTACGCGGAGAGCAGCGACGCCAGCCCGAACAGCACCAGGCCGATCATCAGGAAGCGCCGGCGGCCGGAGCGGTCGCCGAGCACCCCGAAGGTGAACAGCAGGCCGGCGAAGACCAGCGTGTAGGAGTTGATGGACCACTCCAGCTGGCCCTGGCTGGCACCGAGGCCGTGCACCGGGTCGGCCAGGGTGCGCAGGGCGACGTTGAGGATCGTGTTGTCGAGGACGACCACGAGGAGGCTGATCACCAGCACCCCCAGGATCGCCCACCTCCTCGGGTGTCCCGTGTTGTCGTGCAGTTCCATACCCGGTTCTCCCCCCGGTTCCACCCGCCGCGCAATACGATACGGGTCGGACTCGTAACGGCGATCAGACTACGGCCGGCATTAACGATACGGGACGGTTTCGTATCGAATGTGGTCGGCGTCACTCGCACCCGGGGCGGACTCAGCAGGATCGCGTGGTCGTCAGGTGAGCGTCGACCGCGGCCGGCAGCGTGTCCAGGCGGCGTGCCTTGCCCGGTTTCCACGGCCTCGGCCGGCGTCGGATCGGTCAGCACAGACGTACCCCCGGGTAGACGGTCTCTACCCGGGGTTCGCTACGACGAGGCGCGGCGGATGCGCCGGCCTCGGATCTACCGGCGGCGGGCCGCCAGCCGGTGTGCCAGAGCGGCGGCGCTACCCCAGACACCGCGCCGGAACAGCACCACCACGAGGACGAAGATGCCGCCGGTGACCAGGCCGATCGCCTCGAACCCGGAGAACGACAACCAGTCCTCCAACCGCACGACGATCCCGGCGCCGAGCACCCCACCCCAGAGGGTGCCGATCCCGCCGAGCACCACCACGATGACGGCCTTGCCGGAGGTCGTCCAGTGCAGCACGTCCAGCGAGACGAAGCGGTGGCCGACCGCGAACAGCCCACCGCCCAGGCCGGCGATGAAGCCCGAGAGGACGAACGCGGTCAGCTTGTAGCGGTGCACCGGGTAACCCAGCGCCCGGGCCCGGGCCGGGTTGTCCCGGATGCCGACCAGCACCCGGCCGAACGGCGAGTGCACGATCCGCCAGGCGGCGGCCAGCCCGAGCAGCACGATCGGCAGGATCGCGTAGTAGAAGTAGTAGTCGTCGGTGAGGTCGACGCCGAACAGCTCGCGGGGCACCCCCTGGAGGCCGTTCTCGCCCTGCGTCACCGACCGCCACTCGTTGGCGACGTAGTAGACCATCTGCGCGAACGCCAGGGTCACCATCGCGAAGTAGATGCCGGTCCGCTTCACCGCCAGGTAGCCGATCGGCACCGCGAGCACCGCGGCGGCGAGCGCGCCGGCCAGCACGGCGAGGGGGAACGGCAGGCCGGCGTGGATGGCCACCAATCCGGTGACGTACGCCGACGTGCCCCAGAACGCGGCGTGCCCGAACGACATCAGCCCGGTGAAGCCGAGCAGCAGGTCCACCGCGACGGCGAACAAGGCCCAGCAGAGGATGTCCACCGCCACCGCCGGGTAGAGGCCGTTGGGCAGCCACGCCGCGACGACCAGTCCGACGGCGAGCAGCGCGTAGCGCACCCAGCCGGGGGCGTGGGCAACGGCGACCAGACCGGACGGGGCCGGGCGGGACGCGTCGGCGGGAGTCTCCACGGTGCTGGTCATGCCGGCGCCTCCTCACGACCGAACAGCCCGGCCGGGCGCCAGAGCAGCACACCCGCCATCACGACGAAGACGATCGTCTGCGACACGATCGGGAAGTGCGACAGGTACGCCTCGCCCCACGCCTGCACCAGGCCGATGCCGAAGCCGGCGGCGACCGACCCGAAGATGGAGCCCAGCCCACCGATCACCACCACCGCGAAGACCACGATGATCAGGTCGGCGCCCATCAGCGGGTTGACCGCGCGCATCGGCGCGGCCAGCACCCCGGCCAGGCCGGCCAGCCCGATACCGAACCCGAAGACCGGGGTCACCCAACGCCCGACGTCGATGCCGAACGCGCGGGTCAGATCGGGGCGCTCGGTGGACGCGCGGACCACCATGCCGATCCGGGTCCGGGTGAGCACCCACCACACCGCGACGCAGAGCAGCACCGCGAAACCGAGGATGAAGACCCGGTACGTCGGGAAGTCGAAGAGTCCGAAGTTCACCGACCCGCTCAACAACGAGGGGGTGGCGTACGGGCTGGACTGCACGCCGTAGCGCAGCTTCACCAGGTCCTGAAGGATCAGCGTCAGGCCGAAGGTGAGCAGGAAGTTGTAGAGCGGGTCCAGCCTGGTCAGCCGGTGGATCACGGCGCGTTCCAGCGCCATGCCGAGCAGGCCCAGCCCCACCGGCATGATGAGCAGGGCCGCCCAGAACGGCACGCCCGCCTCGGTGAGCAGCACGTACGCCCCGAACGCGCCGAGCATGTAGAACGCGCCGTGCGCGAAGTTGACCACCCGCAGCATGCCGAAGATGACCGCGAGCCCGAGGGCGAGCAGGGCGTAGAACGCCCCGCTCACCAACCCGTTGAACGTGTTCTGCGCGAATCCGCTCACAGCGTCACATCCGTTCGTGACTGCGGGGCTCGCAAAACCGGCTCACTCCTCGCACTCACAGCTTGCAGTCCGCGGACGGCGCGCGGAACGCCTCCGCGGCGGGGATCGTCTTGAGCACCTTGACGTAGTCCCACGGCTCGGTCACCTCGGACTGCGGCTTGACCTGGGCCAGGTACGCGTCGTGCACCACCCGGTGGTCCTCGGCGCGGATCTTGCCGTTGCGCAGGAAGACGTCCTCGACCGTCTTACCCTCCAGGCCCTTGACCACGGCGTCCGCGTCGTCGGTGCCGGCGGCCTGCACCGCCTCCAGGTACTGCAACGCCGCCGAGTAGTTGGCCGCGTGCGCGAACGTCGGCCGAGTGCCCGCCTTCTGCTGGAAGCGGTCGGCGAACTCCCGGTTCTTCGCGTCGAAGTTCCAGTACCAGGCGTCGGTGTAGGTGGTGCCGGCCAGCGCGGCCGGGGTGAGCGAGTGGATGTCGGTGAGGAACATCAGCCCCACCGCCAGGCCGACGCCCTTGTCCCGCAGCTTGAACTCGTTGTACTGCTTCACCACGTTGACCAGCTCCGCGCCGGCCTGCATGGTGCCCAGCACGTCCGGCTTCGGGTTCAGGCCCGGCGCCTTGAGCAGGAAGGTGGAGAAGTCGCCGCTGGTGTTCGGGAACGGCGCGCCGTCCTTGCCGACGACCTTGCCGCCGGCCGCCGTGATGGCGGTGGAGAAGCTCTTTTCCATGTCCTGACCGAAGGCGTAGTTCGGGTACAGGATGTACCAGTTCTTGCCGATCTGCTCGGTGGTGGTCTTCCCCGTGCCGTTGGCCAGCATGTACGTGTCGTAGGCGTAGTGGAACGTGTACCTGTTGCAGCTCTTGCCGGTCAGGTCGGTGGTCGCCGCGCCGATGTTGAAGTAGAGCTTCTTCTTCTCCTTCGCCACGTCGGCGACCTTCAGCGCCGCCGACGAGGTGGGCACGTCCAGGATCAGGTCGACGCCCTTGCGGTCGTACATCTCCTGGGCCTTGGAGTTGGCCACGTCCGGCTTGTTCTGGTGATCGGCGGTCTCCACGCTGATGTCCTTGGTCACCGCCTTGTCGCCATACTTCGCGGTGAAGTCGGCAATGGCCATCTCCACCGCCGTCACCGAGTTCTTGCCGGACAACTCCGAGTACGCCCCGGACTGGTCGTTGAGCACGCCCAGCACGATCTTGTCGCCGGTCAGCTTCTGGTCGCCGCCCGACTGGGGGCCACCGCCGCCGCATCCGGCGACCAGCACCACCGCGGCCGACGCCGCGGCCACACCCACCGTCCTGCGCATGCCCACTCCATCCATCCCGCGCGTCGTCGCGCGGATCGTCGTTGGGAGAAATCAGATCCCGAGGTACGCGAGCAGCTCGCGTTCACGCGAACGCACCTCGGAGTTGTCCATCGCCTCGGCGACACGTCCCTCGGCCAGCAGGTAGTGCCGGTCGGCGACCCCCGTGGCGAAGTGCAGGTTCTGCTCGACCAGCAGCACGGTCACCCCGTGCCGCTTGGCCTCGCGCAGCAGGTCGCCGACCTGCTGCACCAGCAGCGGCGACAGCCCCTCGGTGGGCTCGTCGCAGAGCAGCAGCCGGGCGCCCATCCGCAGCACCCGGGCCAGCGCGAGCATCTGCTGCTCGCCGCCGGAGAGCATGGTGGCCGCCGAGTCCCGCCGGGTGTGCAGGGCCGGGAACGCCTCGTACACCCGCTCCAGCGACCACGGGTCGGGGCCGACGGTGGGCGGCAGCGTGAGGTTCTCGGTGACCGTCAGGGTGGCGTAGCTGCCCCGGTCGTCGGGCACCCAGCCCAACCCGAGGCGGGCCCGCCTGTGCGCCGGCAACCTGGTGATGTCCCGCCCGTCCAGCTCCACCGTGCCGCGCTGACCGGGGTGCAGCCCCATCACGCAGCGCAGCAGAGTGGACTTGCCGGCGCCGTTGCGCCCGACCAGGGTGACCACCTCGCCGGCGGAGACCTCAAGGCTGACGTCCCGCAGCACCTGCGCCTCGCCGTAGAAGGCGGACAGGTTCTCAATGCGCAGCATCAGCGGCTCCCAGGTAGGCGGTGATCACACGCTCATCGGCGCGCACCTGCTCGTACGGACCCTCGACGAGGACCTTGCCGGCCTGGAGCACGGTGACGGTGTCGGCGAGACGGCCGACCACGCTCATGTTGTGCTCCACCATCACCACGGTCCGACCCTCGCGGACCCGGCTGATCAACTCGACGGTGCGGTCGACGTCCTCCAGGCCCATTCCGGCGGTCGGCTCGTCGAGCAGCAGCACCTTCGGGTCCAGTGCCAGCGCGATGGCCAGCTCCAGGGCCCGCTTGCGGCCGTACGCCAGCGCCGCGGACGGCGCGTTCGCCAGATCGAGCAGCCCCACCATGGCCAGCAACTCGTCCGCCCGCTCGGTGTAGCGGCCCATCAGCTTCGCCGAACGCCAGAACCGCCAGCCCAGTCCGCTGGGCGACTGCAACGCCAGCGCGACGTGCTCCCGGGCGGACAGTTGCGGAAAGAGGCTGGTGATCTGGAAGGAGCGAGCCACGCCGAGCCGGGCGACCTGCTCCGGGGGCAGCCCGGTGACGTCCCGCCCGGCCAGCTCGATCCGCCCACCGCTGGGCGCGAGGAAGCCGGTGAGCAGGTTGAACAGGGTGGTCTTGCCGGCGCCGTTGGGGCCGACCAACGCGTGCACGCTGTCGGGCGCGACGTCCAGGTCGACCTGGTCGACCGCCCGGAAGCCCCGGAAGTCCCGGGTCAGCCCTCGGGCCGACAGGAGCGCTTGCCCGGCCATCGCCTCATCCTCCGCACGGTCCCGGCGACGGTCGATCCGGTGACCGTGGTCACAGGCCCGTCGCGTGGAGGAAACCTACGGCCGGTCGCGCGAGTCGAGCCATGTCGATGGGATCCATATTCGGCCCCCAGAAGGCGTGTGCCGCCGCCACTTCCCGCCGCCACGACCTTGACCCGACGTTCTAGGTTGATGATCCAATAGCCCGAGGAAAGGCCCCCAACCCATGCCCGTCGGCTTCACCATGGCGATCGTCTTCGCCGTCGCCCTGGTCGTCTGCGCCGTCCTGGCGCTCGTCGCCCCCAGAAGCGCGGTGAAGCGGACCGCCGCCCTCGCGGCGCTCGGCCTCCTCGCCGTCACGCTGCTGGTCGGTGTCGCCTCCAGCGCCCACTCCGTACCGATCCGCTCGGTCGGCATCGTGACCAGCTTCGGCAAGCCCACCGGCGAGGTGACCGGCTCGGGCCTGAAGTGGGTCGCCCCCTGGCAGAAGGTCGGCGAGTGGGACGCCGGCCGACAGAAGTACGACCACATCGGCGGCAACAACTGCGTAAGGGTCCGCACCGGCACACTCGCCGACGCGTGCGTCGAGGTGCTCGTCGAGTGGCAGGTCAAGCCGGAGAACGCGCCGAAGCAGTTCATGGACTACAAGGGAGACTTCGACAGCTTCCGGGGCCAGCGGATGGGCGTGCAGCTCGACAGCGCAGTCAACGACGCCTTCGCCGCGTACAACCCGCTGGAGAAGATCGACGGCCAGACCGGTGACGTCAACGTCGACCTGAAACCGTTCGCGGCGAACATCAAGACCAACGCGGAGACCCGGCTCGCCACCGACGTCGACATCCTCTCGGTGACCATCACCCGCGTGAACCACGACGACAAGACCGAGGGCAACATCAAGGCGTTCCAGGACAAGCTGGCCCAGACCCGAAACCTGGAGCAGGACCGCAAGAACGCCGAGATCTCCAAGCAGATCACGGAGACCAACGCGAAGGTCGACAAGGTCACCCGCTGCCTGGAGATCGCCGAGAAGAACGGCGCCAACCCTGGGCTCTGCATCAACCCGGGCATCGTCACCGGCAAGTGACCTCGCTGGGTCCACGAGCAGGGCGCCAGTGGGCCTGTCGGGGCGCACGGCCGCCGGACCAGAGCGGGGTCGTGACCAGACGGAAACCCGTCAGCCGCCGTTTCTGCTCTTGGGAGAACGGCTTGGTCGAAGCGCCCCGACAGCCGATCATCACAGGTGCCCCTCGCACCACCCGCGTGCGAGCCACCGCTGCTGTTCGACCCCGCGAGCTTCGAACCTCGGCGACACCATCATGGGAGTCGAACGACCTGGCGTCCCCAAGCTGCTCCACGCTGATCGCTGTCCTGATCCGGATGGAGGACCGATGCTGGCTCCCCTGCGGTACAGCGCGTTCCGGTACCTGGCTGTCGGCCGGCTGGTCAACATGCTGGGCAACGGTGTCGCTCCCATCGCGCTGGCCTTCGCCGTACTTGACCTGACGGGTTCGGTGCGCGACCTGGGCCTGGTGGTGGGTGCGCGATCGCTGATGACCGTGCTGTTCGTCCTCTTCGGCGGTGTGGTGGCCGACCGGGTTTCGCGCCGGCTGGTGCTGGTCGGCTCCAATGTGCTGGGTGCGCTGACCCAGGCGGCGGTGGCCGCACTGGTGCTCACCGGCACCGCGACGATCCCGCTGCTGCTGGCGCTCAGCGCGGCCAACGGCATCGTGAGCGCCCTGTCCCAGCCCGCCTCGGCCGCCGCGACGCCGCAGACGGTGCCGCCGGAGCTGATCCAGCAGGCCAACGCGCTCATCCGGCTCGGCATCAACGCGGCAATGATCGGCGGCGCCGCGCTCGGCGGCCTCCTGGTGGCCGCCGTCGGCCCGGGGTGGGGCCTCGCCATGGACGCGATCACGTTCGCTGTCGCGGCTCTCGCGTTCACCGGAGTCCGGGTCGCTGCCTCGCCGGCGAAGAGCACCAACACGGGCATCGTCGCCGACCTCCGTGAGGGCTGGACGGAATTCACCGCGCGGACCTGGGTCTGGGTGGTGGTGCTCGGCTTCATGGTCCTCAATGCGGCCCTGGCTGGCGGCGTGCACGTGCTCGGCCCGGTCGTCGCGGAGGACACGATCGGCCGTAGCGCGTGGGGTCTGGTGTTGGCGGCGGAAACCGCTGGCATGGTCGTGGGCGGGTTGATCGCCCTGCGGCTCAGGGTTCGCCGGCTGCTGCTGCTCGGGGTGGTCTGCATGCTCGCCGAGTCGTTCCTGCTGTTGGGGCTGGCCGTGGCGCCCACCATCGTCGTGCTGTTGTCGGCTGGAGTGGCGGTCGGCATCGCCGTCGAGCAGTTCGCGGTGGCCTGGGACACCTCGATCGCGCAGAACGTCCCGGCCGACCGGCTGGCCCGCGTCTACTCCTACGACATGTTGGGGTCATGGGTCGCCATCCCACTCGGCCAGATTGCGGTCGGACCGGTCGCCGCGGCGATCGGCACCCGGGACACGCTGCTGATCATGGCGACCCTGGTGGTGCTCGCCGTCCTCGGCATGCTGGCCAGCCGGGACGTTCGCCGGCTCGAGGTGGCGGCCCCCACCCGCGCTGGCACCGCAGCACCGATCACGCCGGTCGACACTGGACCGAGCGGCGGCCCTACCACGGAGTCCACCGAACCAGCCACCCGCGCCTGACCCGGCGTCGACCTCCTCGATGCCAGCCGCGCCTTCAGGTAGCGACAAGCAGGCGCAGGCCCACGGTGCCAAGCCGCGCGGTCAGGTGGATGCCGGTCTGCGGCGCAACTCCCGGATGACGCCGTGCCGCTTCAGCGCCCAGGCCAGGCGGCGGGCGGGACGGTGCCGCAGGAGCAGCAACACCGCCTCCCCGACCAGCGTCAGTCGACGGCTGCGGAACTCGTCCTCGACCACCTTCCACACCAGTGTCCGCATCCCCTGCGACTCGAGGGCGTCGCGGATCTCGGCGCGGACGGCGGGATCGTCCAGAGCAGACCGGATCGACGACGCGAGACCCGGGCGGTCGGCGAGGTTGTCCGAGATCGCGGCGGCGAGGCTGTGCCGGATGTCGTCGGTCTCTATCAGCAGCAGGACCGCGCCGCGGATCTCCGCTGTCTCCAACGCCGACCGCAGAAGCTCCATCGCCCGACGCCGCACCTCGTCGTCGTGATCGTCGACGGCCAGAGCGGCGAGCAGCGACGTCACCTCGTCAAGGTCGATCAGGTGCCGCAGGCCAGCCCGGAAGTCGGGTCGTTGCCAGGCGGCGAGCAGCACCTTGACCACGTTGCGATCCATGCCCTCACCTACCCGCTCGGCACTCGGAACGAAACGAGTGAGACATCTGCTGGAGCACGCGGCAAGGATCGAGCAGCGGCCGAGACCTCTCGGCTCAGTTCAGGGTGACCACCCAGCGGGCGCCCTCGCCGCGGGCGAGCCGGTCGAACGCCGTGGGCGCTTCGTCCAGCGGGATCGTGCCGCTGACCAGCACACGCAGATCCAGTGCACCGTCGGCCAGCTCGGCAGCCAACGCGGGTACCTCCCGGTCGGGGTCGGACGAGCCGTACACCGAGGAGCGCAGCGTACGGGCGGAGTGGAAGATGTCCAGCGCGCCGAGGCTCACCATGTCGTCCTTGGCGCCCATGCCGACCACGGTCACCGCTCCGCCACGCCGGGTGAGCCGCCAGGCAGCACGGATGGTGGCGGCGCGCCCGACGCACTCGAAGGCGTGGTCGACGCCCCGGCCCTCGGTGCGCGCCCGTACCTCCTTGGAGAGCCGGTCGTCGGAGAGCAGAAAGTCGGTCGCCCCCGCGGCGAGCGCCAGGTCCCGCTTGGCCTCGGCGACGTCGACAGCGAGGATCGTCGTGGCGCCGGCCCGGCGGGCGGCGGTGAGCACGGCCAGTCCGACCCCGCCCAGCCCGATCACCGCGACCGACTCGCCGGCGGCCACTCCAGCGGTGTTGTGCACCGCGCCGACACCGGTGAGCACCGCGCAGCCGAGCAGCGCGGCCCGCTCCGGGGGCAGACCGGCGGGGACCGGAATGACAGCCTTCTCGGGCACCACCACCGCCTCGGCGAGCGCGCCGAGGCCGAGGGTCAGGTGCAGCGGGACGCCGTCCTCGGTCTCGCCGCGCGGCACGGTCGGGGAGGTGGTGTCGGCGCAGAGCCACGGCTCGCCGCGCCGGCACCACCAGCACGCCCGGCAGGCCGGCGCCCAGTTGAGCACCACCGGGGTGCCGACCGCCAGCCGGACGCCGGGTCCGGTCTCGGCCACCACTCCGGTCGCCTCGTGCCCGAGCACCAGTGGGTACTTCGGGGCGAGGGTGCCGTTCACCATGGACAGGTCGGAGTGGCAGACGCCGGCGGCGCGGATCGTCACCCGCACCTCGCCGGGGCCGGGCGCGGCAGGCGTACCCGCTCGACCCGCCAGGCCGGCGCCGGACGCGCGCGCGACGAGCGCGCGCACGGTGACCGGCAGTGCGGCCCGCTCGGTGCCGCTCATCGCTGGATCGTCTTCAGCTCGCAGAACTCGGCGAGCCCGTGCACGCCCAACTCGCGGCCGATGCCGGACTGCTTGAAGCCGCCGAACGGGGCGAGCGGGTTGAACGGCGCGCCGTTGATGTCGACCGCGCCGGTGCGCAGCCGTCGCGCCACGGCGAGCGCGGCGTCGGTGTCGGCGGACCAGACCGCGCCGGCCAACCCGTACCGCGAGTTGTTGGCGATGGCGACGGCCTCGTCGGTGTCGGTGAACGGGATGACGGCGAGCACCGGGCCGAAGACCTCCTCCTGGGCGAGGGGGCTGGCGGGGTGCACGTCGGCGAAGACGGTCGGGGCGACGAAGTGACCCCCGCCCGGTACGGGGGCCTCCGGGCCGCCGGCGACCAGCCGGGCTCCGTCGGCGAGTGCCCGGTCGATGTGGCCGCGGACCCGTTCGGCCTGGGCGGCGGAGACCAGCGGACCCAGTCGGGTGGCCGGGTCGAACGGGTCACCGAGGCGGTAGCCGGCCACCGCCGTGGCGACCAGGTCGAGCGCCTCGGCGTACCGGTCGCGGTGCACCAGCATCCGGGTCCACGCCGTGCAGGTCTGCCCGGAGTTGAGCAGGGCGTTGCCGACGCCGACCTTGACCGCGGTGGCCAGGTCGGCGTCCGCGAGGATCACGTTGGCGGACTTGCCGCCCAGTTCCAGGGCGACGCGGGCGATCCGGTCGGCGGCGAGCCGCATGATCCGCGAGCCGGTGGCGGTGGAACCCGTGAACGAGACGAGGTCGACGTCACGGTGCCCGGCCAGGGCCTCGCCGACCACCGGGCCGGTGCCGGGGACGAGGTTGAGCACTCCCGGCGGCAGCCCGGCCTCGGTGACCGCGTCGAAGAGCAGGTACGCGGTCAGCGGGGTCAGCTCGCTGGGCTTGAGCACCACCGTGCAGCCGGCGGCCAGCGCGGGCGCCACCTTCGCCATCACCTGGTGCAGCGGATAGTTCCACGGTGTGATCGCGCCGACCACGCCGATCGGCTCGCGGACGACAAGCGAGTTGCCGATGCTCTCCTCGACCGCTGGGCGGGCGGCGAGCGTGACGTGGTCACGCAGCACGGTCAGCGGCAGTCCGACCTGCACCCGGGTGGCGAGTTTCAACGGTGCGCCCAGCTCGACGGCGATGGTGCGGGCGAGGTCGTCGGCACGCGCGGCGAGCGCGGTGTGCAGCCGGTCGAGGTGGGCGGCGCGTTCGGCGGGCGCGCTGGCCGCCCAGCCGGGGAAGGCGGCCCGGGCGGCGGTGACGGCGGCGTCCACATCGGCCGCCGTGCCGGCGGGCACCTGCCCGATCAGCTCGCCGGTGCTCGGGCTCTCCACGTCGATCACGTCGGCGCCGGCGGGGTGCGTCCACTCGCCGCCGATGTGCAGGTGGCGCCGGAGGCGCAGGGCGTCGGGTAGCTGCGACGGCGGGGCGGCGAGGTCCATGGCGTCCCTTCGGGGGTGGGCGACGGGGTCGCGGCGGGCGATGAAACTAGCGCTGGGAGTTTGGACGCTACCCGCTGGGCCGGGTGGACTCCACCGGGTCGACGGTGCGCGCGTACTCGGCGGCCAGACCGTGCAGGAGGGCGTCCAGCCCGAGGGCGAAGGCGCCCTCGTCCACGCTCTGCTGGTGTTCGGCGAGCCGGTGCGCCTGGCGCAGGTGCGGGTAGTGCGCCGCGTACAGCTCGGGGTCCTCGACGAAGCCGCGGGCGAACGAGCCGAGCGCCGACCCGGCCACGAAGTAACGCAGCGCCGCGCCGATGTGGGTGGCCCGGGCCGGCGGCCAGCCGGCGCGTACCAGCCCCCCGTAGACCGCGTCGGCCATGGCCAGTGCGGCCGGTCGCCGACCGGGCCCCTGCGCCAGGTACGGCACGATGTTCGGGTGCGCGGTGAGCGCCCTCCGGTACGACCAGGCCCAGTCGCGTAGCGCGGCGACCCAGTCCCGGCCGGCGAAGCCGCTGGTGTCGACGGCGCCGGTGACCGCGTCGGCGACCGCGTCGAGGATCTCGTCCTTGGTGGCGAAGTGGTTGTAGAGCGAGGGGCCGCGCACGCTCAGCTCGGCGGCGAGCCGGCGGGTGGAGAACGCCGGCAGTCCCTCGGCGTCGATGAGCGCGGTGGCGGTCTCGACGATGAGCTGCCGGGTGAGCCGGGGCTGACGGGGTCGGGGCACTGCGCTCCTCGCGGTCGCGACGGCCGGGTCTGGACGCGGCAAAACTTACACCGCTAGTTTAGGGGTGACCGGCAGCACCGACGCCAGGAGGACCACCGTGGACTTTTCGCTGACCGACGAGGAGCGGGCGGTGCGGGACACCGTCCGGTCGTTCATCCGCCGCGAGGTGATGCCGTTGGAGGCGGAGGTGCTGCGCCGGGAGCGGGCGCACCAGCCGGGCCTGGACCACTCCGAGGTGCGCGAGCTGCAACTCAAGGCGCGCAAGTTCGGCTTCTGGGGCCTGGCGACCCCCGAGGAGTACGGCGGGATGAACCTGCCGGCCGTCCTCCAGTCGTTGATCTGGACGGAGCTGGGCCGCACGTTCGTGCCGTTCCGCTTCGGCGGCGAGGCGGACAACATCCTGTTCCACGCCACCGAGGAGCAGAAGCGGGAGTTCCTCATTCCGACGATCGAGGGCGAGCGGCGTTCCTGCTTCGCCATCACCGAGCCGGGCGCCGGGTCGGACGCGGCGAACATCCGACTGTCCGCCCGCCGCGACGGCGACGACTGGGTGCTCGACGGCGAGAAGACCTTCATCACCGGCGGCCACGACGCCGACTTCGCCATCGTGGTCGCGGTGACCGACCGGGAGAAGGGCGCCCGCAAGGGCGGCGCACCGCCTTCCTGGTGGACCGGGAGATGGGCTGGCGCTCGGAGTTCATCCAGACCATGGGCGAGGGCGGGCCCGCGTCGCTCATCTTCGACGGGGTACGCGTGCCGCACCGCAACATCCTCGGTGAGATCGGGCAGGGCTTCACGCTCGGCATGGAGTGGATCGGCAAGGGTCGCTACACGATCCCGTCGCACGCCATCGGCATCGCCGAGCGGGTGCTGCAGATGGCGATCGACTACGCCAACACCCGGGAGACCTTCGGCGCGAAGATCGGCACCAACCAGGCCATCCAGTGGATGATCGCCGATTCGGAGACCGAGCTGGAGGCGGCCCGCTGGCTGGTGCTGCGCTCGGCGTGGACCGTCGACCAGGGTCTGGACCCCCGGCACGCCTCGTCGATGGGCAAGCTCTACGGCGCCGGGATGGTGAACCGGGTGGTCGACCGGGTGCTCCAGATCCACGGTGGCATGGGCTACACCCGTGAGTTGCCCATCGAACGCTGGTACCGGCAGGTCCGGCTCTACCGGATCTTCGAGGGCACCGACGAGATGCAACGACTGATCATCTCCCGCGACCTGCTGCGCGGGTACACCAAGATCGGCGGCCACCTGGCCTGAGACCGAACAGGGTGTGTCCGTCGTGGACCAGGTGGGTATGTCGAACATCTATCCATCACCGGTTCGACAGCCAACGGGGAGACGCGCATGCACCTACGTATCAAGGCCACTACGATGGCCCTGGCCACGGTCGGAACACTCGCCGTCGCGGCCGCACCGGCGTCCGCGGACGTCAACGAGGGGTACGTCACGGGCACGGGCACCTGGACGGACGACTGGGCGGACGAGGGCCCCATCTCCGAGGCGACGCACTCGTACAACAACGTCGTCGCGGCGTGGCAGATGATGCTGTACGCCGATGGCTATTTCCCCCAGTGGGCCATCGACTGCGGCTTCGGCCCGACGACGACCGCGGCCACCAAACGTTGGCAGGCCGCCCACGGTCTCGTCAGTGACGGCATCGTCGGACCGGAAACGTTCGCGAAGGCGGCGACGAAGCTCAGCGTCTATGAAGGGGAAGGCTGGTTCTACTACGACGGGCGCGGTGACCGGTTCGCCTACTTCGGTCGCGACGCCGACGGCAAGTGGGACATGAGCCTTGGACCGGATCTGGAGTGGCAGACCCTCACGTACACCGAGGCGACCTTCAGCATCTGCTCCTGATCACCGGGACTCAGGTCAGCGCCTCCAGGGCGGCATCCACATCGGCCTCGGTGGAATAGATGTGGAAGGAGGCGCGGACCCTCCCGGCGCGCACGGCCGCCCGGATGCCGGCCGCCGCAAGGCGCTGCTCCGCGTCGGGCACGTCGACGGTGACGATGGCGCTCTCCCCCGGTGGCCGGCCCAGGCCGGTCAGGAACCGGTTGGCCAGCGCCACGTCGTGTTCCCGGATCGCCGGCACGCCGATCTCGGCGACCAGCTCCAGGGCCGGTGCCGCACCGACCCAGCTGAACCAGGCCGGTGAGATGTCGAACCTGCGGGCGTCGTCGGCCAGTCGCAGTGGCGGGCCGTAGAAGGAGGCGTGCGGGTCGCGGCCGGCGTACCAGCCGGCGGCGTCCGGGCGCAGCCGGTCGCGCAACGCCGGGGCCAGATAGGCGTACGCGGTGCCGCGCGGGTTCATCAGCCACTTGTAGCCACCCACCGCCACCGCGTCGGCCCGGCTCCCGTCGAAGGGCAGCCACCCGCACGCCTGGGTCGCGTCCACCACCACCAGCGCGTCGTGCGCGCGGGCTGCGGCCACGATCTCGTCGTACGCGGCGACCGAGCCGTCGGACGACTGCACCAGGCTGAACGCGACCACGTCCGTGTCGGCGTCGATCGCGTCGACCAGCCGGTCCGCCGGCACCGTGCGGACCGTGACACCCCGCTCCTCCTGCACCAGCCAGGGGAACAGGTTCGAGGTGAACTCGATCTCCGGAACGACCACGGTGGCGCCGGTCGGCAGCGACGCCGCCACCGGCGCGAGCATCTGGGAGACGGTCGCGCCGACCGCCACGTCACTGGCCGGCACGCCGATCAGACCGGCGAACACGGTACGGGAGCGCTGTACCGAGTCGCCCCAGCCCTCCCAGGACGTGCTGCCGACCCGCCAGGCGGCCAGGGCCTCCTGCAACGCCGTCCAGGCCGGCTCGGGCGGCAGCCCGTAGGAGGCCGTGTTCAACCAGCCGGGCTCCGGCTTCCACAACTGCTGTGCCTGCGCGATCTCCATGTCGCCGACGCTAGACGGGCTCGTCGCGAAGGGGCACGGCCAATCGCAGTCCTGCGGCCTGCGGGCTCACGGTGGCTTGCGGGCTGCGCCCGGCACCCGCCGCTTGCCACCCGGAGCCAGGCGCTGGGGAGGGCGTGATGACCGCTGAGGTATAGATATGACTCTGAGGTATATCGCTCACGAGCAACCTGCCGCCGAGGAGACCACCCGGGCGCGGGCGGCGACGTCATCGACGCCGATTCGCGCCCGCGGGGTGGATCCGGGTGAGGCTGTCGGCGAGGCCGGCGAGCCATCTGTCGACCTCCACCAGGTGCCGCACCGCGGCGGAGTCGACAGCGCCGAGCAGCGGACGGATCCGGTCCACCTCGTCGACACAGTCGGTCGGGGCTGGCACCGTGCCCGAGGCCCGGCCCTGCGCCACCTCGGCGGCCAGCTCGTCGTACGCCGACCGCAGCTGACCGGCCGCATCGCGCAGCAGGACCGCCGCCGCCGGCCAGCCGGCGAGGCAGCCGGGCGGGTTGCGGCGCAGCAGCGACTCGACGCCGGGCACCACGTGCTGCCCGGCGCCCAGGGCGGCGTCCCAGTCCACGCGTGCGCGCTGCGGGTCGTGGCGCTCGGAGTGGTACTGGCAGTAGGACGAGTCGACCAGGACCATCCGCTGGCGAACCCGATCGAGGTCGTCCTCGGGCGGCGGCGCGTCGCCGAGCACCGCCTCGACGGTCTGCTCGACCGCGTTCCCGCTGGCCGTCAGGTAACGCGCGGCGTTGTGGCGCAGGTCGTGGCTCGCGCCGCGCGGCCACATCGCGACGCCGGCGAGCACCCCGATCACCGCGCCGAGCCCGACGTCGACCAGCCGCGCCTCGGCGAGCCGCCAACCCTCCGGGCTGAGCTGGCTGAACACGACGGTCAGCAGCAGGGTGAACAGCGCCTGCTGCCAGACCGGGCCGAGCAGGCGACCGACACCGAACGCCAGCAGCAGCGTGACCGGCAGAACGACGGCGTACACGATGGGGTCCCCGATGAGGAGCACCAGCAGGCCGCTGACGACCACGCCCGCGATCGTGCCGAGCACGGCGGGTCGCAGGGCGGTGCGGGTGTCGGCGGCCGAGGTCCGCAGGACCGTGAGTGTCGCCAGGAGCACCCAGAAGCCGTGGTTGAGCTGCAACACCCCGGCGGCCACCCGGGCGACCGACAGCGCCACGGCCAGCCGCAGCGCGCTGTGCAGGTGGGCGGAGCGGGGAGCCAGGTGGGAGCGGAACTGCCACCAGTACAGCGTCCACGGGCTGTGGCGCGCGTACTCGAAGAGTTTGGGGTATGCCTCGCCCCCGGCGGGCCGTGCCCCGACGGCGACCCGGGCACCGACGGCGAAGACCCGCACCTGGTCGGCGAGGGCCAGCGCTGTCGCGTCCCGGCACATCCGGGGTACGTCCGGCGCGTCGCCGCCGCCCCGCCCCACCGGGTAGGCGGCCTCGGCCGCGCGGATCGCGACGTCCAGGCCAGCGAGGTCGATCGGCGGCGCACCCGGTGACAGGCTCCGACCGGCGGCCCGGGTCGTGTCGGCGCAGGTGCGCAGCAGCCGCGCCGCCGCCAGATCCGGGATCGGCTCCGGCGGGGCGTCCCCGGCGAGCCGGTCCGCCTCGGCGAGCACCTCCCGCAACGCCGCCGCCGAGATCCGCAGCGCCCGGTCCTGGGCGCCCGCCGCGGTCGGCGCCCGCTCCGGCGGGTTACGACCCAGACCGAGCGGGGCCACCAGGTCGTACGCCCGAGCGCGCCGACTGTCCCGACCACCGTGACCGGCGTGCGGGTCGGTCAGCGCGTCGGCGGCGTCGTCGAGGAACGCCCCGACGCCGTCCGCCGCCCGGGTGAGCATCTGCCGGAAGGTGACAGGCACCGGATCGGGCCAGAGCAGCACCTCGGCCGCGGCGAGCAGCACGACCGCGAGCGTGACCCCGGCCAGTCGCTGCGGCAGGGTGTTCGGTTGGTACGGCGGAAAGGACGCCAGGATGTAGAAGAGCTGGAACGCGCTGGCCAGACCCACCAGGCGCGGATTACCGACCCCCGCGAACGCCACGACGAACCCGACGACAAGCATTCCGCCGGCCGCCGCCCACGTGCTCCACGCCAGCAGCGTGCCGGCCGCGATCAGCGCCCAGATCGCCGGCAGCGACGTGACGAGGATCCGCGCCCGCTGCGGCGCCGGACCGGGCAACTGCGCGAACGACCCGGCGGCGATCGTGCCGAACAGCCCGTACGTGGCGAGCACCGGGCTGCCCGCCCCGTAACGGCAGGCGTAGAAGATGACCGACGCGACGAGCGTCAGGCGCACCGCGCGCCGCAGGACGGCGTCCCCCGGGTCACGGCGGCGCAGCCGGCCAAGGAGGCTGGTTGCGAGCACGCCTGCTCCCCCGGTTTGTCGCGGCACCCCTTCCCGACCCACAATTGTTCTCCGGGTCGGCCCGGGGGCGGCGCGTTTCGCGACTGAATCACCGCCGCGAGGGCCACCGGCCGACAGCGCGCTACGCGGTGGTGCGTCGCCACTGCTGGCTGGTGCCGGTGCCGCAGGTCCACTGCACGGCCTGAGCACCGTCCGCCGTGGCGGCGTTCAGCACGTCGAGGCACTTCCCGCTGTGGCGGGCCACGAGCCGAACGTAGCCGGTTCCGAGGTCCTCGACGCGCCACTGCTGGTTGGTGCCGCCGTTGCAGGTCCACTGGATCACGCGAACGCCGTCGGCGGTGGCACCCGCGCCGCCGTACACGTCGAGACACTTGCCGCTGCTGACACTGGTCACCGTCGAGTAGCCGCCACCGGCGTCGGAGAACCGCCACCGCTGGTTGGCCTGCCCGTTCGCGCCCCACTGGACGACGTTCGCGCCATCGGCGGTGGACGCGTTGAAGACGTCGAGGAGCTTGCCGCTGTGCCGCGCGGCCACCGTGTAGGTGGTCGGCGTGGGGGCGGTGGTCAGCGGCGCCACCCGGTACAGGCCGCTGCCGTGGGCGGGGATGGATCGGGTGAGTGTGCCGGTGACGGTGCCGAGACCGGCGCCGGACCACAGGTCGGTGACGGTGGCCGAGCCGATGCCCAGGTCGGCCAGGTTCACCGAGACGTTGGCGGTCGCGCTCTCGCGGTTGAACAGCGCCACGTACCGGTGGTCGGTGCCGGGGACGTCGGCGGTCCACACCTGCCGGGTGCCGCCGACGAGCTGCCGGTTGTTGGCGCTGTTCTGGTCGACGGCGAGCACCGCCGCGTTGGTCATCAACGCCAGCTCGGTGGCGCGGTTCTCAACCAGGTTGCCGCCCCACATCAGCGGCGCCCGGTTGATCGACCACAGGGTCATCAGCGTGCGCTGCTCGTCAGCGGTGAGCCCGGAGTAGCGGGGTGCGCCCACCGGGCCGTACTTCGACAGCCGCCCGATCGGGATCATGTCCGGATCAGGCCACGCGCCCGTCGTCCGGTACGGCGTCCAGTTGCGCAACTGGTCGAACAGCGCGTCGAGCGACGACCAGTTGTCCCACAGGTCGTTGACGATGCGCCACATGTGCGCGTTGTCCCGCACGTGCCCGCCACTCGCCAGCGGTGTCGCGCCGGGCGAGAGGCTCAGCACCATCGGCCGACCGCTGTGCTGGATCGCCGTCCGGTAGCCCTCGACCTCGGCCTGCCGGTACGTCGGGGCCGCGATGTCGTCCACCTTCACGTAGTCGACACCCCAGCTGGCCAGGAGCTGGAAGACCGAGTCCAGGTACGCCTGCGCGCAGGCGTTGGACATGTTCAGACCCCACATCAGGTTGAGCCAGGCCGCAGTGGTGCTGTTGTTGATCTGGTTGGCGCGGCAGGTGGTGCCGAGGATCGGCACGTTGTCCGCGACCGCCTGCCGCGGGATCCCGCGCATCAGATGAACGCCGAACTTCAGCCCCTGGTCGTGCACGTAGTCGGCGAGAGGCTTGAACCCGTTGCCGCCCGCCGCCGAGGGGAACCGTGTGGTGTCCGGCAGCAGCCGTCCGTTGGCGTCCATCCGCAGCCGGGGATTGAGGTTGGCGTCCTGGTTGGGGCTGTTGTTGTGCTGACCCGGGTAATACCAGGCCCAGTCGATGACGACGTACTCCCAGCCGTGCCGGCGCAGGTTGTCGCGCATGTAGTCCGCGTTGGCCCGGACGTCCGCCTCGGTGACGCGCCAGTTGAACGAGTCGTAGCTGTTCCACCCCATCGGCGGGGTGTTCGCCGTGCCGTTGTCCCACGCCGCCGCCGGCTTCGGGGAGATGACGGTGAGGCCGACGGCGAGCAGCACGACCAGAGCAGTGAGGCCGGCCATCCGCCGTGCGGTGGAACGCGCGAGGACGAGCGTCATCGAACCTCCAACGGGAGCGCCGACCAGGTTCGGCAGGCAGTGGTGGTTGTCGATGTTAACGCTCACACATCGTGTGTCAAGTGCACCGGGGGTAGACAGAATCCGTGACCTACTTCGCGGACCTGACGCCGTACACGTACCTGGAGCGGCATGACGAGGACGGGCATGGGGCATCCGACGAGCTGCTGCTCAACGTCGGCTGGCTGGACGCCTCGCATCCGTTCCCGACCGGCGCTTCCCCGGACGAGCTGATGCCCGCTCTGATGAACCTGGCCACGGTGCGAGTCCGCCAGACACGCGGCTACCACTACTGCGAAATCTGCATCCTGGACATGGGCGACGACGCCATGGAGGCCATCCGGCAGGGCACCATCGCCCGCGAGAGCGCCGAATTCGAGGTGCGGGGCGAAGGCTTCGTGTACGCCGCACCTCAACTCCTGCTCCACTACCTGGCCGCCCACGAATACCTGCCACCAGCCGAGTTCTGCACGGCGGCCCTAGGGGCAACGAGTTGACGCGGGTCAGCGCGTCATACCAGGCGTTGGATGCGGACCTTTGGGCGCTCGTTCCGCAGGTGACCCTGCTTGTGCTGGCGGACCTGCTCGTCCCAGATTCCCTGGTCATAGTCGGGGGTTGGGCGGGATCCACCTGTGTGACCCGTCGCTGTAGTGGAACTTCTCGTCTCCGGGCCGAAGGATGCTCACCGCACCCAGCCGAGGAATCGGTGGTGCAGGTGACCGGCGGGGACGCAGGCCAGGTGTTGCGTAGCAACGACGAGTTGTGCGGCCAGGTAGACGGTCAGGGACAAGCGACATCCGTCGTACTCGGCCAGCAACTCCCGCCGGCCCGGCTCGCAGGGCCAGTCGGCGCCACAACACCCGCAGCTCCAGAGGGGCGAGACCGGTTGATGAGTGGTCGTCACGACGTGCCCTGGCTGGGCCAGTGGTCGCGGTTGATTGGGAGGCGATGACGGCTTCGGCACGGCAGGTCGGTTCCGCAACGGCAGATACGTCGCCAGTGCCGCCAGGACCAGACGGGCCGATGCCTGCGAGCCAGGGTCAGGGCGACCGCCGAGAGATATTCGTCGTACGAGACGCGTCGCACGCGTCCTCCCCGTCATCACGAGGGCGGCCAGCCGCCCCTGAGGTTGAGGGGGACGCGGCGGCCAGGCGAGTCCGCACCGCCCGCCGCATCCCGTGACGGGGACGTTACGGACGGTCGTGGCGTCGCATGGGTAGGGTTCGTACCCCTAGATCAAGAGACGAGGCCGACCTTCAGTGCGAGATCTCGGGCGTCCTTGCGGGTGGATGGCGGCCCGTTGAGCAGATCCAGGGTGATCTGTCGGGCGTAGCCGTTGAAGCGGATCGTCTCCGGAGCGGACTCGTACGCCTGGCGAAGGCTCACCATGGCGGTTTCACCGTCGTCCCTGCCGTAGTGAGCGCGAGCGACCTCGATGAGGTGTCGCGCGCGGCGCGGCCGCGACGGGATGGCCGCTGCATCATGGCGATGTGCCTGTCGCACCGCTTCGCCGGACTTCTGCAACTCGACGGCCACGGTGACGGCGTGGGCACCCATGATGACACGGGAGAACGATGTCTGCGGCTGGTAGAAGCCCTGCGGTAGGCGCTGTGCGACCCGATCGGCGCGGTCCCAGTACCGCCAGGCCCGGCCTTCCTCACCCGCCCTCGCGGCGGTGTAGGCAGCTTCAAACTGAAGCGCTCCGACGAGGGCCAGAAGGTTGGTGGTGGCATCCGCCGCGCGCGACTCCAGTGCGGAGAGGACGTCGAGCGTCACCGCCATGGCGGTGTCCCAGTCACCGGCGTCCCGGTGCACCTGGCACAGGAACCACCCCGCGCAGGCCAGCGCCTCGGGATCCCCGGACTCCTGCGCGGCCACCATGGCACGGTCGGCGACCCGCCACATGATCTCGGCGGCTGGCTGGTAGGCGAGGAACATCTGCGCGAGCCCGAGCGCCTCGGCCAAGAGTGCCTGAGCACGTCGGCGCTCGGCACCCTCGTACGTCAGCGCCGCGCATTGGGCATTTCGAAGCAGGTCGGGCAGGAGGGCGCCCAGCACTCGGCGCTACGCCCAACCAGGCCACCGAGCACGGCACGAGTCTTGCCCGAGCGCTCACGGTAGACCTTCAGCCGCTGACCGAAGGTCAACTCCGGCATGGAATCCATCCCGAACCTCCTCGTGGCGCGGGACGCCGTACCGGCTCATCCGCCGCCACGCCCCACGCTACCGACAGGGCTGCCGCCCGGTAACCCTCACACGCGTCGGCCGGCGCCTCTCGGTGGTGATCGACACGAGATCAGCGATATCGGGGTGTCCTACGCGCTCGGATACCCCGATATCGCCGATCTGAAGTCGATCACCACCGTGGGCGGTCAGGCCGGCAGGGCCGTCGCCTTCTCGTCGTCGGACCGACGCGGCTCCGAGTCGTCCTCGTCGTCGTGCTCGTCGAGCATGGTCGCCTCGTCGAACGGGTCGTCGCCGCGCAGCACGCCGGCCGCCCGGTCCCGGTCGAACTCGCCGGTCCAGGTTCCCACCAGGACGGTCGCCACCGCGTTGCCGGCGAAGTTCGTCAGTGCCCGAGCCTCCGACATGAACCGGTCGATGCCGACGATCAGCCCGACCCCGTCGACGAGGTCCGGTCGGTGCGACTGAAGTCCACCGGCCAGCGTCGCGATGCCGGCACCGGTGACGCCCGCCGCACCCTTCGACGCGATGATCATGAACAGCAGCAGCGACACCTGCTCGCCGATGGACAACGGCTTGCCCAGCGCGTCGGCGATGAACAGCGACGCCATCGTCAGGTAGATCGCCGTGCCGTCGAGGTTGAAGGAGTACCCGGTCGGCACCGTGATGCCCACCACCGGCTTGCTGACACCGAAGTGCTCCATCTTGGCGATGAGCCGGGGCAGCGCCGACTCGGACGAGGAGGTCGACAGGATCAGCAGGAACTCCCGGCCCAGGTAGCGCAGCAGCGAGAAGATCGAGATGCGGGCCACGAACCACAGCAGCGCGCCCAGGATCACCAGCACGAAGATCAGACAGGTGGCGTAGAAGCCCACCATGATCTGGGCGAGGCTCTTGAGGGCGTCCACGCCGGTCGCGCCGACCACGGCGGCCATCGCGCCGAACGCGCCGATCGGCGCCAGCCACATGATCATGGCGAGGATCTTGAAGACGACCCGCTGGATGACGGTGATGGCGCCGAGCACCGGTTCGCCGCGCCGGCCCATGGCCTGTACGGCGAAACCGACCAGCAGTGCGACCAGCAGCGTCTGGAGCACCTCGCCCTCGGTGAGCGCGGAGACCAGCGTGCTCGGGATGATCCCGAGCAGGAAGTCCACCGTGCCGGCGGCCTCGTCGCCGGCGGCGGCCTTGCCGGAGCCGGCGAGGTCCTCGCCGAGGTTCAGGCCGGAGCCGGGTTGGATGATGTTGCCGACGACCAGGCCGATGGCGAGCGCGACGGTCGACATGGTCAGGAAGTAGCCGAGGGCGAGACCGCCGACCTTGCCGACCTTCGCGGCCTGCCGGACGGAGCCCACGCCGAGCACGATGGTGCAGAAGATGACCGGGCTGATCATCATCTTGATCAGGTTGACGAACCCCGTGCCGATCGGCTTGAGTTCCTTGCCGAAATCGGGGGCGACCAGGCCGACCACGACGCCGGCGAGCACGGCCACGATGACGGCCAGATACAGGTAACGGGTACGGTCCCGGCGGACTGCCGGTTCCGGGGTGGTGGCGGATGCGGTGGTGTCCATGTCGACAATGTGAAGCGCGTCTCACCCGTTGACAGCCTTGCGGTCATTCTGTTCACCGCGAATGCGGCAACGGCGGCGCGACGGGGAGGTGGTGGAGGTGGCCCGACGTCAGTGGAGCATCGCGGGGCAACTCTTCGCCCTCCAGGCGGTGGTGGTGACACTGCTCGTGCTGGCCGGGGCGGCGGGCGCCGTCTGGCTGGCCCGCAGCGACTCCCGTCAGGCCGCGCAGGAGGAGGTGCTGTCGGTGGCGCAGACCGTGGCCGGCTCCCCCGACGTCCGCGCGGCCCTCACGACCGCCGACCCGGCGAGCGTCCTGCAGCCGTACGCCGAATCGACCCGGCACGCGACGGGCACCGACTTCGTGGTGGTGATGGCCCCCGATCGCACCCGTTTCTCGCACCCCACCCGGGACCTGATCGGCCAGCCGTTCGTGGGGGAGATCGGGCCCGCCCTGGCGGGCCGTCCGTTCACCACCACCAACGTCGGAACGCTCGGCGAGTCGGTGCGTGCGGTGGTCCCGGTGTACGACGAACAGCAGCGCATCGTCGGCCTGGTCTCGGTGGGCATCACCACCCGCGCGATCGACCGTAAACTGCTCGGCCAGTTGCCGGTGCTGCTGGGTGTCGCCGCACCGGCTCTCGCGCTCGCCGCGACGGGTTCCTGGCTGCTCAGCCGGCGGCTGCGACGCCAGACGCACGGTCTGGGGCCGGCGCAGATGACCCGGATGTACGAGTACTACGACGCGGTTCTGCACTCGGTGCGCGAGGGTCTCGTGGTGCTGACCACCGACCGGCGGGTGGCGTTGATCAACGACGAGGGTCGCCGGCTGGTGGGGCTCGACGCGGACACGCCGGTGATCGACCAGCCGGTCGACGGGATCGACCTGCCGCCCGCGGTGGCCGAGTTGCTCGGCTCCGGCCGTGACGCCCGCGACGAGCCCGTCCTCGCCGGTGACCGGGTGCTGGTCGCCAACCAGCGGACCACCCGCTTCGAGGGCGTGGTGCTCGGCACCGTCCTGACGCTGCGCGACCAGACCGAGTTGCGCACGCTGGCCAGCGAACTGGACTCGGTGCGAGCCCTCACCGAGGCGTTGCAGGCGCAGACCCACGAGTCCGCGAACCGGCTGCACACGGTGCTGACCCTGGTCGAGTTGGGCCGTACCGAGGAGGCCGTTCGGCTCGGCACCCGGGACCTGGCCCTCGCCCAGCAGCTGACCGACCGGGTGGTCGCGCGGTCACCGAGCCGGCGCTGGCGGCGCTGCTGCTCGGCAAGTCGGCGCAGGCCGGCGAACGTGGGGTGGACCTGGTCATCGAGCCGGACTGCCGCCTCGACGACAGCCCGCTGCCGAGCGGGGACCTGCTCACCGTGGTCGGCAACCTGGTCGACAACGCGCTCGAAGCGGTGGCCGCGACGCCGGCGCGCGCCGGGTGCGGGTCTTCGTCGGCGCGGTCGACGACGAGCTGGTGGTCCGGGTCGCCGACAGCGGCCCCGGGCTGGCCCCGGAACGGGTGGCCGACGCGTTCCGGCGCGGCTGGTCCACCAAGAGCACCGGGCGGGGCCTCGGCCTGGCGCTTGTCGGTCAGGTGGTCCGCCGGCACGGAGGCAGCTACGAGGTGGGCCGCTCGGACGACGGCGGCAGCCTGTTCACCGTCCGCCTGCCCGGCGGGGGTGAGCGCTCGTGACCGACATCCGGGTGCTGGTCGTCGAGGACGAGCCGCTGCTGGCCGAGGCGCATTCCGCGTACACCGAACGGGTTCCCGGTTTCACGGTCGTCGGGGTGGCGCACACCGCGCGGGCGGCGATGGCGGCGTTGCGCGCCAACGACGGCGGCGACGTGGACCTCGTACTCCTTGATTTCCGGCTGCCCGACCTGCACGGCCTGGACGTCTGCCGGGCGCTGCGGGCCGCCGGCAGCAGCGTCGACGTGCTCGCGGTGACCTCCGCGCGGGACCTGGCGGTGGTACGCACCGCCGTGTCCCTCGGGGTGACCCACTACCTGCTCAAGCCGTTCACGTTCGCCGCGTTCCGCGACAAGCTGGAGCGCTACGCCGACTACCGCGCCCAGGCGCTCGCCGACGGCGAGGTGGCCGCCCAGCACGACGTGGACCGGATGTTCGCCACGCTGCGCGGCACCGCCGGGCACAGCCTGCCCAAGGGGCTCGACGCGCAGACCCTCAACCGGGTACGCGCCGCGCTGGCCGGCGGAACCGGCGCGCAGGTGGGGCTGTCCGCGACCGAGGTGAGCGCGTTGACCGGCATCTCCCGGGTGACCGCCCGCCGCTACCTGGAATACCTGGTGACCATCGACCGGGTCGTCCGCAGCCCCCGCTACGGCACTCCCGGCCGCCCCGAGGTCGAGTACCGCCCAAGGTGAGCGGGTCCCGCTCCCCGCGCTCGGCGCCTCTCACGTCGATCATGGAGTTGTGGTGCCCCACAAATCGGGCAGCGGCTGACATGACGCCCACCACTACTCATGATGACCCGCCCTATCGCCTGGCGGGGCGAAGATCCGTTGTTAGACTCGGCGCGTTGGGTTAGCGGTACGACCAGGGAGACCAGACATGGCGGGTGACGACGACATCTCCGGGTGAGACCGGATGTGTTCGGCCATCGGTTCGGCGCGCCTCCCGCGCAGCCGCGGTGGCCAATTGTCGTTCCACCGGTTCCCGTTGTCGTCGGGCGGCTACGGCGCGCCCACCCCACCCTCTGAGGTCACTCGCATGTCTGATGCGTTCATCGTCTGCTCGAACCTGTCCTTCTCCTGGCCGGACGACACCCCGGTCTTCTCGGAGCTGTCCTTCACCGTCCCGGGCGGTCGCACCGGCCTGGTCGCGCCCAACGGCGCCGGCAAGAGCACCCTGCTGCGGCTGATCGCCGGGGAGCTGCGGCCCAGCGGCGGCAGCGTCACCGTCGACGGCCTGCTCGGCTACCTTCCGCAGACGCTGCCGTTGGCCGGTGACCTGACCGTGGCGCAGGTGCTGGGCGTCGCCGAGCGGATCGCGGCGCTGCACGCCATCGAGGGCGGCGACGCCAGTGAGGAACACTTCGCCACCATCGGCGACGACTGGGACATCGAGGAGCGTACCCGCGCCGAACTGGACCGCCTCGGCCTCGGTGGGCTGGCACTCGACCGGCGAATGCACACGCTCAGCGGCGGCCAGGTGGTCTCCCTCGGCCTGGCCGCGCAACTGCTCCGACGCCCGGACGTGCTGCTGCTCGACGAGCCGACCAACAACCTGGACCTGGACGCCCGGCACAAGCTGTACGGCGTGCTGACCGACTGGCCCGGTTGTCTGCTGCTGGTCAGCCACGACCGGGAGCTGCTGGACCGGATGGACCGCATCGCGGAACTGGACCGCGGTGAGATCCGCTGGTACGGGGGCAACTTCACCGCGTACACCGAGGCGGTGCAGGCCGCCCGGGAGGTGGCCGAGAGCAACCTGCGCAACGCCGAGCAGGAGGTCAAGCGGGAGAAGCGGGAGATGCAACAGGCCCGGGAGCGGGCGACCGGCGGGCCAGCAACGCCTCCAGGAACCTCAAGAACGCCGGCCTGGCCCGGATCGTCGCCGGCGGGCTGAAGCGCAGCGCGCAGGAGTCCGCGGGCCGGGCGCAGGAGACGCACTCCAGTCGGGTCGGTCAGGCCCAGGCGCGCCTCGACGAGGCCGGCCGGGCGGTACGCGAGGAGGACCGGATCGTCGTGGACCTGCCGGACACCACCGTCCCGGCCGGCCGCACCGTCTTCTCCGGCCAGGGGATGCGGGCCCGCTTCGACGACCGGGAGCTGTTCACCGGCGACGGCGCCGACCTGGTGATCCGGGGGCCGGAACGGATCGCGCTCACCGGGGCCAACGGCGTCGGCAAGTCGACCCTGCTACGCCTCGTCAACGGTGACCTCGAACCGGCCGGTGGCGACATCCGCCGCGCCGACGGGCGGATCGCGTACCTGTCGCAGCGGCTGGACCTGCTGGACCTCGACCGCACGGTGGCGGAGAACCTCGCCGCGTACGCGCCGAGCCTGCCGGACGCCAGGCGGATGAACCTGCTCGCCCGGTTCCTGTTCCGGGGTGCCCGGGTGAACCTGCCCGTCGGGGTGCTCTCCGGCGGTGAGCGGCTGCGCGCCACCCTGGCGTGTGTGCTCTGCGCCGAACCGGCACCGCAACTGCTGCTGCTCGACGAGCCGACCAACAACCTGGACCTGATCAGCGTGGCCCAACTGGAGAGCGCGCTGACCGCGTACCAGGGGGCGTTCGTGGTGGTCAGCCACGACGAACGGTTCCTCGCCGAGATCGGCGTGCAGCGGTGGTTGCGGCTGGCCGACGGGCGGCTGCGGGAGATCGCGGCCCCGGACCGGGACTGAGCCGGCGCCCCGGCCCGGTCAGCTCACGTTGGCCGGGCCGAGGACGCTCTTCAGATCACCCATCAGCGCGGTCGTCGCCGCCACCCGGAACGGACCCAGCCGCAGGGTGGTGGTGCGCCCACCGTTGAGCAGCTTGACGTGCACCTCGGTGTCGCCGGGGTGCAGCACCAGGGTCTCCTTGAGTCGTTCCACCAGCGGTGGCGTGCACCGGTGCACCGGGATGGTGAGGGTGACCGGCTTGTTGGTGGCGCTGGTGCTGACGTCCGGCATGGACATGTCCATCGCCATGATCCGTGGGGTGTCGTCGCGGCGGTCCACGCGACCCTTGACCACCACGATGGCGTCCTCGGCGATGTACTGCCCGATCACCTCGTACGTGTTGGGGAAGAACAGCGTCTCCACCCCACCGGCAAGGTCCTCCAGGGTGGCCGAGGCCCAGGCCCGGCCCTGCTTGGTGACCCGGCGCTGCACCCCGGAGAGGATGCCGGCGAGGGTGACGACCGCGCCGTCGGGCACCCCGCCCTCCTCGGCCAGCGCGGCGATGGTGGTGTCGGCCGCCGCGTTGAGGATGTGCTCCAGGCCGAACAGCGGGTGGTCGGAGACGTACAGGCCGAGCATCTCCCGCTCGAAGGCCAGCTTGTCCCGCTTGTCCCACTCACCGTCCCCGATGACCGGCATCACGGTCGTGCTGCCGGTGTCGGCGTCGCCGAAGCCGGCGCCGAACAGGTCGTACTGGCCGACGGCCTCCTTGCGCTTGACGTCGGCGTACGCGTCGATGGCGTCGGCGTGCACCGCCAGCAGCGCCTTGCGGCTGTGCCCCATCGAGTCGAAGGCGCCGGCCTTGATCAGCGATTCGATGGTCTTCTTGTTGCAGACCACCGCGTCCACCTTGGACAGGAAGTCGTAGAAGTCGGAGTACTCGCCCTTCTCCTCCCGGCACCGCATGATCGAGGCGACCACGTTCGCGCCGACGTTGCGCACCGCCGCCAGTCCGAAGCGGATGTCCCTGCCGACCGGGGTGAACGGCCCGGCCGAGGTGTTCACGTCCGGTGGCAGCACCTGGATGCGCATCCGGCGACACTCGGACAGGTACAGCGCCATCTTGTCCTTGTCGTCGCCGACGCTGGTCAGCAGCCCGGCCATGTACTCGGCCGGGTAGTGCGCCTTGAGGTACGCCGTCCAGTAGGAGACCAGGCCGTACGCGGCGGAGTGCGCCTTGTTGAAGGCGTACCCGGCGAACGGGACCAGGACGTCCCACACCGCCTGGATCGCCTCGTCGGAGTAGCCGCGCTCGCGGCAGCCGTCCCGGAACGGGATGAACTCTTTGTCGAGGATCTCCTTCTTCTTCTTTCCCATCGCCCGGCGCAGCAGGTCCGCCTGACCGAGGCTGTAGCCGGCCAGGATCTGCGCGGCGCGCTGCACCTGCTCCTGGTAGACGATCAGGCCGTGGGTCGGCGCCAGGATCTCCCGCAGCGGCTCCTCCAGCTCCGGGTGGATCGGCGTGACCTCCTGGAGGCCGTTCTTGCGCAGCGCGTAGTTGGTGTGCGAGTCGGCGCCCATCGGGCCGGGCCGGTACAGCGCGATGACCGCGGAGATGTCCTCGAAGTTGTCCGGTTTCATCATCCGCAGCAGCGACCGCAGCGGCCCACCGTCGAGCTGGAACACGCCGAGGGTGTCGCCGCGGGCCAACAGCTCGTAGGCGATCTTGTCGTCGAGCGGCAGGGCCAGCAGGTCGAGCTTCTTGCCGTGGTTCAGCTCGATGTTCTTGACCGCGTCGTCGATGATCGTCAGGTTGCGCAGGCCGAGGAAGTCCATCTTCAGCAGCCCGAGCGACTCACAGGTCGGGTAGTCGAACTGCGTGATGATCGCCCCGTCGGCGTCGCGGCGCATCAACGGGATGTGCTCGATGATCGGCTCGGCGGACATGATGACGCCGGCGGCGTGCACGCCGGTCTGCCGGATCAGCCCCTCGATGCCCTTGGCCGTGTCGATCACCTTGCGGACGTCCGGGTCGGAGTCGTACAGGCCACGGATCTCGCCGGCCTCGGCGTAGCGGGGGTGCTTCGGGTCGAAGATGCCGGTGAGCGGGATGTCCTTGCCCATCACGGCCGGCGGCATCGCCTTGGTGATCCGGTCGCCGACCGCGTACGGGAAACCGAGGACCCGGGCCGAGTCCTTGATCGCGGCCTTCGCCTTGATCGTGCCGAAGGTGGCGATCTGGGCGACCTTGTCCTCACCCCACTTGTCGGTGACGTACTTGATCACCTCACCGCGCCGACGCTCGTCGAAGTCGATGTCGACATCCGGCATCGAGACGCGCTCGGGGTTGAGGAACCGCTCGAAGATCAGGCCGTGCTGGATCGGATCCAGGTCGGTGATGCCCAGCGCGTACGCGACGAGCGAACCGGCGGCCGAACCACGACCCGGGCCCACCGAAATGCCCTGGTTCTTGGCCCACTGGATGAAGTCCGCGACCACGAGGAAGTACGACGGGAAGCCCATCTGGTTGATGACACCCAGCTCGTACTCGGCCTGGACGACGTGCCCCTCCGGGATGCCGCCCGGGTAGCGGCGGGCCAGGCCGGCGAAGGTCTCCTTGCGGAACCAGGACTCCTCGGTCTCCCCCTCCGGCACCGGGAAGCGCGGCATGAGGTTGTGGAACTCGAACATCCCGGTCGGGTCGACCTTCTCGGCCACCAGCAGGGTGTTGCGGCAGCCCTGCTGCCACAGCTCGGACGAGTCGACCGCGCGCATCTGGTCGGCGCTCTTGATGAAGTAGCCGCCGCCCTCGAACCGGAACCGGTTGGGGTCGTCGATGTTGCTGCCGGTCTGCACGCAGAGCAGCACGTCGTGCGCGGTGGCCTGCGCCTCGTGGGTGTAGTGCGAGTCGTTGGTGACGACCGGCGGGATGTCGAGTTTGCGGGCGATCTCGGTGAGCCCGTCACGGACCCGGCGCTCGATGGAGAGGCCGTGATCCATGATCTCCAGGAAGTAGTTGTCCCTGCCGAAGATGTCCTGGTAGCTGGCGGCGACCTTGAGCGCCTCGTCGAACTGCCCCAGCCGCAGCCGGGTCTGCACCGCGCCCGACGGGCAGCCGGTGGTGGCCATGATGCCCTCGGCATGCTCGGCGATCAGCTCCATGTCCATCCGTGGCCACTTGACGTAGTGCCCCTCCATGGACGCGCGCGAGTTGAGGGTGAACAGGTTCTTCAGGCCCTGCGCGTTCTTCGCCCACATGGTCTTGTGGGTGATCGCGCCGTTACCCGAGACGTCGTCGCTCTTCTGCTCCGGCCGACCCCACTTGACCCGCGCCTTGTGATAGCGCGACTCCGGCGCCACGTACGCCTCGACACCCAGGATCGGGGTGATCCCGGCGGCCATCGCCTGCTTGTAGAAGTCGTTCGCGCCGTGCATGTTGCCGTGGTCGGTGATCGCCACGGCCGGCATGCCGAGCCGGTTGGCCTCGGCGAACAGGTCCTTGAGACGGGCCGCTCCGTCGAGCATCGAATACTCCGTGTGCACGTGCAGATGCGCGAACGAATCGGCCATGCCTGGCGCCCCCCGGCGGTGTGGATCTCGATGGTCGGAGCCGACCGGGACCTACCCTACCGAGGTGATCTCGACGGCTCCACCGTCCGCGCCGACGGTCGTGGCCCGCATCTCGTCCGCCGCCCGGGCACGGGCGCGTCCGCGCTCGAACTACCTGGCGAACCCGACTTCCCCGTCGGCCCGCCGAACGTGAGGGCGAGGCCAACTGCCGCGAGAAGGGGCGCCAGCCCGAACGCCGCACGGTGCCCGGACTGGTCGACGAGGAGGCCGGCCACCGCTTGACCGGCGGCCGTACCGACCGGTCCCGCCGCGCAGACGATCGTCATCGTCGCCGTGACGCGAGTGGGAGCCAGCCGCTCGGTTGTGGCGTAAATGGTGATCATGTGAGGCGCGATGGCGAGCCCCGCCACGAGGACCACCGCCCACAGCGGTATCCAGAAGTGACCAACAGGTAGCAGGGCCGTCGCGATCAGAAGCCCGAGGTTGAAGGTCCGGTGGCGAGTCCGCAGGGACACACGTGCCGGGATCCAGGCGTAGGCGATACCGGCGACGGCACCGCCCAGTCCGAGGGCCGCGTACAGGAGTCCGGCAGCGGAGGGGCGGCCTGCCGCCATGGCGTACGCCGTCACTCCCACCTGCACCGCGCCGAAGATGCCGCCCATGATCGCCATGGCGGCGACCATGAGCGCCACACCAGCCCATGGCAATGGCGAAACCGATGGTCGGGAGGACGTGCTGATGGGTGCGGTCGCGTAGAGAAGCGCCACCGGCGTGGCCGCCGCGAGGAGGAGCACGATGCACGCGAGCAGCGGCGCGGCCGATGGCACGGGAAGGTGGACCGCCGCGAGGAGTCCCACCAGCGCGGGACCGACGATGAAGCTGGCCTCGTCCGCGGCCGCCTCGTAGGACAGCGCGGTGGTCATCAGGCCAGGCCGTTGGGGACGGGAACGCGCCAGGTAGGACCAGTGGACCCGGATCAGGGGGCCCACCTGGGGTTGTGTCGCGCCAACGAGGACGGCAGCGGCGAAGACCACGGGGCGGCCGGCGGCGGTCGCGGTGATGAGGCCCGCCAGAGCGGCCGCGTTCGCCATCGCCATCCAGACGCCGAGACGGCGGATGCCCATGGTGTCGGCGAGCCGCCCGACGACGATGCCACCCGCGCCGATGGCGAGACTCTGCGCCGCGGCCGCCAGACCGGCGAAGGCATAGCTTCCCGTGGTGTGCTGGAGCAGCACGAGCGTACCCAGAGGCGTCATCGCGTACGGCAGTCGCGCCAGGAAGCCGCCGGGAAAGACGGCGACGTGGGTTGCGCGAACGAGCTCTCGATATGACACGACGGTCTCCTCGCACAGCGAAGAGACGCGCCTACCCAGCCACCGGACGCGTGCTGATCCCGATTCTTCGCGCAGGATATCAACGTCGATGTCGTCGCGCCCGGAGCCCTCGCCCTCGCCCGCGCCCGGGACGGGCATGCCTCCTGGGCAGCGCCTACGCTCGGGGGATGGCGAGGTACTACGACGTACACCCGGAGAACCCCCAGCCCCGGATCATCGGTCAGGTCGCCGACCTGATCCGAGGTGGTGGGCTGGTCGCCTACCCGACGGACTCCTGCTACGCGCTCGGCACCCGGCTGGGCGACCGGGACGGGCTGGACCGGATCCGCGAGATCCGACACCTCGACGACCGGCACCACTTCACCCTGGTCTGCCGGGACTTCGCGCAGCTCGGTCAGTTCGTCCAGATCAACAACGCGGTGTTCCGGCTGGTGAAGGCCTCCACGCCGGGCAGCTACACGTTCATCCTGCCGGCCACCCGGGAGGTGCCGCGCCGGATGCTGCACCCCAGGAAGCGCACCGTCGGCGTCCGCGTACCCCGGCACACCGTCACCCAGGCGCTGCTGGCCGAGCTGGCCGAGCCGCTGGTGTCGAGCACCCTGATCCTGCCCGGCGACGACGAGCCGATGACCCAGGGATGGGAGATCAAGGAACGGCTCGACCACCAGCTCGACGCGGTGCTCGACGCCGGCGACTGCGGCAAGGAGCCGACGACCGTGATCGACCTGTCCGGGCCCGAGCCGGAGATTCTGCGCCGGGGCGCCGGAGACGTCTCCCGCTTCGAGTAGCACCAGTTCGGCTTGCCAGCAGGGCCCGCGCCACCCGGTGCGGGCCCTGCTTCTTGTCTCACCCTCCGACACAACACTGTCGCCGTAGACAATGCTGTGTGGCACACAGTATGGTGTGACACATGGTTAGCGAGGATGTTCTACGGACGCATCTCCAGGAGCTGCGTCGAGGCACCGTCGTGGTGGCCAGCCTGGTCGCGCTCCGCCGACCGAACTACGGCTACGCACTGCTGCAACGGCTCACCGACCACGGCTTCCCGGTGGACGCCAACACGCTCTACCCACTGCTGCGCCGCCTGGAGGACCAGGGCCTGCTGACCAGCGAGTGGAACACCGAGGAGAGCCGGCCGCGCAAGTTCTACCGGACCAGCGACGAGGGCGAGTCCATGCTGAGCCGGCTCCTCGACGATCTCGCCGCCGTGCAGACCTCCATCACCGGGCTCATCCAAGGAGTGGACCGATGAACACCCTGACCGACCGCTACCTCGCCGCCACCCTGCGCTCGGTGCCCGCCCCGCGACGCGACGAGATCGCCACGGAGCTGCGCGCCTCCATCGGAGACATGGTCGAGGACCGCACGAGCGGTGGCGCGGACCCCGCCGCCGCCGAGCGCGAGGTGCTCACCGAGCTGGGCAACCCCGACCGGCTGGCCGCCCGCTACGCCGACCGCCGTCTGCAACTCATCGGCCCGACGTACTACCTGGTGTGGTGGCGGCTGCTGAAACTGCTGCTCAGCTTCATCCCTGCGCTCGTCGGCACCGTGGTCGCCATCGTCGACGTCGCGGACGGCAAGGGCTTCGGGGCCATCGGGACGGGCATCGCCACCGCCCTCCAGGTGGCCGTGCAGATCGCCTTCTGGCTCACCCTGACCTTCGCCCTCATCGACCGGTTCCAACCCACCGCCGACCTGCCGGACTGGACGGTCGACCAACTGCCCGACGTCCCGGCGCACCGGGACATCTCCCTCGTCGAGACCGTCGCGTCGGTGGTGATGCTGCTGGTGACCATCGGATACCTGCCGTTCCAGCACTACCGATCATGGGTACGCGCCACCGACGGTGACAACATCCCGATCCTCGACCCGGCGCTCTGGTCGTTCTGGCTGCCGGCGCTGATCGTCGTCCTGCTCGCCAGCGTGGCGTTCGAAATCGTCAAGTACCGGATCGGGCGCTGGACCTGGGCGCTGTTCGGGACGAAGGCGCTGCTCAACCTCGCGTTCACGGTGTCGGTGGTGTGGTTGGCGCTCTCCGACCGGCTGCTCAACCCGGCCCTGGGCGAGCGGCTCAGTTGGCTGGCGGACGCGGACAACCGCAACGTCCTCGGCACCGCCGTCGCGGTGGGTGCGGCCGTGATCGTGGTCTGGGACCTGATCGACACCGCCCTGAAGGCCCGCCGCCAGACGGTGTGAGCGAGACCCCACACGGCGCCCGGCGCGTACCTCGCGCCGGGCCGCCGCCCGTCGACGTGACGGAGCGGCACCGGCCCGCCCGGTCGGCGGGCACGACGGGTGACGTGGCATCGTTCCCGGATGACCGTGGCACCGCGCGAGGAATGGCGTCGTCCGGGCCCGACGCCTGAGCAGCGCCGGATCGACCTGTGGCTCGGGCTGGCGGTGACCGGGCTGGCGCTGGTCAGCCTCACCCTGGCCCGTAGCACCGGAGCATTCCTGCTGGGGCCACCACCGTCCGGGCCGGAGCAGCTGGTCTGGACCGTCGCGGTGACCCTGCCGCTGGTCTGGCGGCGGCGCTGGCCGGCCGCGACCCTGCTCGTCGTCTCCGTGGCGCTCATCGCGGCGCAGGCGCGATCGGCCCCGGAAACCCAGTTCTCCTCCTGGGCCCTGTTCTGCGCCCTCTACACGCTGGGCGCCTGGGGACCGGACCATCAGTTGGCCCGTCGACTGCGGATCGGCGTGATCGCCACGATGTTCGCCTGGCTGGGCGTCTACTACGCGGTGACGATCGACCACATCCCGCCCGGCGCCTTCGCCGACGCGGTCGGACCGGTGCCGCCGGTGCTCGCCGCGATGGTCACCGGCGTCCTGGTCAATGTGCTGGTCTTCGGGTTCGCGTACTTCTTCGGCGAGACCGCCTGGGTGGCCGCGCGGCGCGAGCACGAGCTGCGCGAACAGGCCGAGGACCTGCGCCGGTCCCAGGCCGAGGCCCGGGAGCGGGCGGTGCTCGGCGAACGGGTCCGGATCGCCCGGGAGTTGCACGACGTCGTCGCGCACCACGTGTCGGTGATGGGGGTGCAGGCGTCCGCCTGCCGCCGGGTGTTCGACCGCGACCCGGGCAAGGCCCGCACGGCGCTGACCGCCATCGAGCAGAGCGCCCGCACGGCCGTCGACGAGCTGCGCCGCATGCTCGGCGTGCTGCGGGCCTCCGGCGACGCCGACGTCGGGCGGTCCGCGGCCGGCGACGTCGAGCGGATCGGTGAGCTGGTGGAGCGGGCGCGGGCCGCGGGCCTGACGGCCACCCTCGGGGTGTACGGCAATCCCGTGACGCTGCCCGAGTCGGTCTCGCAGGCGGCCTACCGGGTGACGCAGGAGGCGGTGACCAACACCCTGAAGCACGCCGGAGCGGACCTGCTGGACGTGCGGGTCCGGTACCTGGCCCGGGAGGTGGAGGTCGACGTGACCGACGACGGACGGGCCGGCGGCCGACTCGACGCCGCCGGGCTCGGCCTGATCGGGATGCGCGAGCGGGTCACCGCACACGACGGCGACCTGGAGGCCGGACCCCGCGCCGGCGGCGGTTGGCGGGTCCGCGCCCGCTTTCCGCTCGCGGACCCCGTGCGCGGGCAACGGGAGACCAGCGACGGAGGATCCCTGACGGCCGCCGCGGAGCAAACGGCGTGAGCGCCGCACCGGGTACGCCGATCCGGGTGCTGCTCGCCGACGACCAGCACCTCGTCCGCACCGGCTTCCGGGTCATCCTCGAGGTGGAGGACGACATCGAGGTGGTCGGCGAGGCCGCCGACGGCGAGCGCGCCGTCACCATGACCCGGGCCACCAGCCCGGACGTGGTGCTGATGGACGTGGAGATGCCCGGGATGGACGGGCTGGAGGCCACCCGGCGGATCAGCGGTGACGGGCCCGGCGCGCCCGCGGTGCTGATCCTCACCACGTTCGACCGCGACGACTACCTGTTCGCCGCCCTGCGGGCCGGGGCCAGCGGCTTCCTGCTGAAGAACGGCACACCGGAGGAACTCGTCGAGGCGATCCGGGTGCTGGCCCGGGGCGACGGCCTGCTCGCCCCGGAGATCACCCGCCGCGTGATCTCCACCTTCGCCCGTCCCGGCGACCCGTCCGGCACCGCCCACCGGGGTCCGGACGCCGACGCCGCGCTGCGCGGGTTGACCCCGCGCGAATCCGAGGTGCTGGTGCTGCTCGCCGCCGGGGCGAGCAACGCGGAGATCGCCGTCGAGATGCACCTGGGTGAGGCGACGGTGAAGACCCACGTGAGCCGGGTGCTGGCCAAACTCGGTCTGCGCGACCGGGTCCAGGCGGTGGTCTTCGCGTACGAGAACGGGGTGGTACGCCCCGGCGGCTGACCGGCCTCCGTCGCGGGACGGACCCGTCGACTCAGCCGCCGGGCGGACGGCACGCAGACGTACTGGATCTAGCGTGGGTGCGTGACCAGAGCGCTGCGCCTGGACGGCGTCGACCGCAGCTTCGGCGACCGGCAGGTACTCAAGAACGTGTCCTTCGAGGTGGCCGCCGGCCGCATGACCGGCTTCGTGGGCGCCAACGGCGCCGGCAAGACCACCACCATGCGCATCATCCTGGGCGTGCTCGCCCCGGACGCGGGCGACGTGAGCTGGGGTGGCGCGACGTTGACCCGGCAGGATCGGCGGCGCTTCGGCTACATGCCCGAGGAGCGGGGCCTCTACCCCAAGATGACCGCGCGGGAGCAGGTGACCTACCTGGGCCGGTTGCACGGCCTGGACGCCGCCGCCGCGCGACGCGCCACCGACGCCCTGCTGGAACGGGTCGGTCTCGCCGAACGGGGCGACGACCTGCTGGAGACGCTGTCGCTGGGCAACCAGCAGCGCGCCCAGATCGCCGCCGCTCTGGTGCACGATCCGGAGGTGCTGGTGCTCGACGAGCCGTTCTCCGGGCTGGATCCGCTGGCCGTCGACACGGTCGTCGCCGTGCTGCGGGAACGGGCCACCGCCGGTGCTCCGGTGCTCTTCTCCAGCCACCAACTCGATGTGGTCGAGCGGCTCTGCGACGACCTGGTGATCATCGCCGACGGCGTGATCCGGGCCGCCGGCAGCCGGCAGCAACTGCGCGACACGTACACCGTGCCCCGCTACGAGCTGGTCGTGGCGACCGACGCCGGCTGGGTACGCGACGAACCCGGGGTGACCCTGGTCGAGTTGGACGGCGCGCGGGCGGTGTTCGACCTGCCGGCCGGCGCCGACGAACAGTCCGTGCTGCACGCCGCGCTGGCCCGAGGCCCGGTCCGCGCCTTCCGCCCGGTCAGCCCCTCGCTCACCGAGATCTTCCGAGAGGTCACCCAGTGAACGTCACCCAGGCCACCCGGCTGGTCGCCGAACGCGAGATCCGGGTCAAGCTGCGCGACCGTACCTTTTTGTTCGGCACGCTCTTCTTCCTGCTGATCGCCGCGGCGGGCACGATCCTGCCGCCGCTGCTCTCCGGTGGACCGGACAGCGTGGCGGTCACCCAGGGCGCCGCCGATCCGCTGCGGGCCGCCGGCCTCGACGTCCGCGTCGTGCCCGACGACCGGGCCGCCGAACAGGCCGTCCGCGACGGGGACACCGACGCCGCGGTGGTCGCCGGCCGACGGTGCTCGCCATGGACGAGGCACCCGACGACGTCGTACGCGCACTGAGCAGCGCGCCGCCGGTGCGGCTGCTCGACCCGGACGCGGTCGACCCGGTGGTGGCGTTCCTGGTGCCGTTCGTCTTCGCGTTCGTCTTCTTCGTCACCTCGCAGACGTTCGGTGTGCAGATCGCGCAGAGCGTCACCGAGGAGAAGCAGACCCGGATCGTGGAGATCCTGGTGGCCGCGGTGCCCGTCCGGGCGCTGCTGGCCGGCAAGGTGGTGGCCGGGGCGCTGCTGGCGCTGGGCCAGATCGCGCTGATCGCGGTGGTCGCGGTGATCGGTATGGGCATCGGCGACAGCGGCGGTCTGCTCACTCTGCTCGCCCCGGCGATCGGCTGGTTCGTGCCGTTCTTCCTGCTCGGCTTCGTGCTCCTGGCGGCGATGTGGGCGGCCGCCGGGGCACTGGTCAACCGGCAGGAGGACATCGCCGGGGTGTCGACCCCCGTGCAGCTCGCGGTGATGCTGCCGTTCTTCGCGGTGATCTTCCTGAACGACAACGCCGAGGCCATGCGGGTGCTGTCCTACCTGCCTTTCTCGTCACCCACGGCGATGCCGCTGCGGCTGTTCACCGGAGACGCGGCCGGCTGGGAGCCGTTCGTCTCGCTGGCCCTGCTGCTGGTCAGCGCCGCGGCGTTCCTCGTCGGTGGCGCGCGGATCTACGAGGGGTCGCTGCTGCGGACCAACGGTCGGACGTCGCTGCGCACCGCGTGGCGGGAGCGGGAGACGATCGGCTGAGTCGACGGTCCGCCCGGGCGGGCGCGGGCGTCCTTCTCGGACGCCGGCGCCCGCTGTCGTTCGGCACCGTCCCGACCATGCGTTCGGCAGCTGCGAACAGGGCGAACGCTCCTACGCTGAGCCGATCCACAGGGCAACGGCCTGGTCGTCGCCCGGACCGGAAAGGCTCTCCATGACCCCATCGAGCGGCCCGCGACACCGCGCACGGCACCTGTGGCGTCTGCTCAGCGCGGTGCTCGCGGTCGTCACGGGCCGGACGGGAGCGGCGTGTCGTCACCTGGCGGACTCGCAGTGCCAGTGGCCGAAGCCGCCGGTCCGCGACCAGACACCCCGGGCCGCCCGGATGTTCCATCCCGGGTCCAGCGCGGTCCGGCGGTCGACGCCGAACCGGGACAACTCCATGTCGCTGAACTGGAACAGCCCCCAGCGGCGCGACCCGTCCGCCTGGACCTCCACCCGGTACGGGTCCAGTCCGGACAGGCACCGAGCCAGCTCGACCGCCCGGGCCGGATCCTCCGGGAACAACTCGCGGACATACTTGCCGATCCGGTCTTCCGGCCAGACGGTCGTCGCCACCGGATCACCGGCCAACTCGTCGAGCACCTGCCCGTCCGCGGTGCCGCTGACCGGCATTCCGCCCAGCGCCTGGAAGGCGATCACCCGGCTGGTGGTGTCCGGGCCGAACCAGCCGTCCGCCGCCACCGGCAACCCGCTGGCCACCAGCCGTTCCTGAAGGTTCAACACGCAAGGGCCGTACATGCCCTGGCGCAGGACCAGCGGGCAGCCTTCGGTCGGGCCGTCCGGGCCGCCCTGCTGGGACACCAGCACTCCGGACGCCCCCACCGTCAGCGCGCCGAGCAGCGCGAACACCGCCAGCCGAAGCCGTCGACGGGCCGACCGGGGCGCCCTGGGTGTCGGTCGCCGAGGCGCGGGCGGGTCACCGGCGCGAGGCGGTTCGAGGATCGCGGACGGGTCGACAGCCGCCGGCGGGTCGGCAGCCGCCGGCGTTTCCTCAGTCGCTGGCGTTTCCTCAGCCGCCGGCGATTCCTCAGTCGCGCGGGCGGCGGGCTGCGCCGCCCACGTCTCACCGTGCTCACGCTCGCCGAGGCGGGCCTCGATGTCGCGCCGCAGCGCCACCCACCGCTCGATCTCGGCCGCCGTCGTACCGCAGGCTGCCAAGAACGCCACGACGGTCCGTTCCCGGGGCAGCGTGGTCCGCCCCAACATGGTGGCGAGGGTGCTCGGCGGCAGCCAGTGCCCTTCCGACGAGGCCCGCCGGAGATCTCCCGGTAGGTCAGTCCGGACCGTCGACGCACGTCCCGCAGCAGCGCGACGTACCCGACCGCAGTCTGCGGATCTCGGGCAGTGTCATCCATCGAAATCTCCCCGTGTCGACGATGTCGTCGGGTCCGGACCGGCGGCGGTTCGCACCCGACGGCCGAACGCCGTTCGGCGGCGCGGCCATCGAGAATCGACGCTAGATAAGACGGCTGGCGGGGACAATGCCCTGGTCACAGCGGCAGGACGTCCGGGCAGCTCAGCGGCCCTTGTCCGGGTTCTGTCCGACCACGTCGGACAGTTGTCCGACGGCGACTTGCCGGACGCCTTGCGGTGTCTGGAGAATCGGGCAATGACCACGGGGGACCTACGACCGGACGACGCAGCCAACCCGGCCGAGTTCGTCGACCTGCTGCGCCAACTCAAGGACCGGTCGCGGCTGACCTACCGGCAACTGGAGCAACGCGCGGCCGCCTCCGGTGACGTGCTGGCCCGCAGCACCGCCGCCGACATCCTGCGTCGGTCCACCCTGCCGCGAGCCGAGGTGGTGGCCGCGTTCGTCCGCGCCTGCGGCGCGCAGGATCAGGTCGAGGCGTGGCTGCGGGCACGCAACCGCCTCGCCGCCGGTGGGTTCGCCCCGACGTCGCCGGCACCGGACGTCCCGCCGGTCGACGTGGACGCGACGGCGGCCCCGCGGCGTTCCGGCCCGGCCCGGCCACGCTGGTTCGCGCGACCCGCGCCGCTGGCGCTGCTCGTCGTCGCCACCCTGCTGGCCGCGCTCGGTGTGGGCGCCTGGATCATGCGACCCGACGACGAGCAGCGAAGGGCCGCGCAGCTCACCGAACCGACCGCGTCGGCCGGTGGCCCCGCCTCGACCACCGCCGGCGGCAGCGCCAGCGCGTCGAGCACACCGAGTGCCGGCCGCAGTCAGATCCGTCCCGCCCGCACCCCGCGATTCTGTGTCACCGAGGGACGTGACCGCACCGGCCAGTACACCAAGGAGATAGCGGTCCAGCGGCCCTGCGCGCAGGCCACCCCACCGGACACCCATTTGAAACCGGTGGACCACGGGCTGTACTTCATCGAGTGGATCCACCCCGTGCACGGGGAGGGCTGTCTCACCATCCGCGAGGACGATCCCGGCCGGAACCTGCTCGAACCCTGGGAAGACTGCAGCGCGAGCAACTGGGCGCAGGTGTTCCGCTTCGAGCCGACCGGATCGGCGCCAGACGCGTACCGCATCCGGCCGGCCCGTACCGAGCTGTGCGTCGGCCTGCGCGACGACGACACCGACGTGTCGGCCGAGGCGCTGGTCGAACCATGCACCGGCGGCGCGGACCAGGTGTTCCTGGTCGACGCGCTCCCCGGAGGCTGACGACGACGCGGGTCAGCGGGCCGGCGGGACCTGGTCCCAACCGGCGGGCAGCGGAGGCGCGACCACGCCGGGTCGGGCTGCCACTGCGCCCAGGCCGGGTCCCACCAGCGCTCACCGGCGTCGAGCTGCGCCGCGATCCGGTCACCCTCGCCCCGGATGGCGTCCGCCATGCCCGGGTAGCGCCCCTCGACGAGGCGCTGCGCGAACATCTCCACGTCCTTCCAGACGTACCCCTCGGCGTCCGCGGCCCACCACAGGTCCAGCTCGTGGTCGAGGGTGTCCACCCCGATCGGCGTACGCCGCACCGGGTCCTGGAGATTGAAGTACCAGCCGGCGAAGGCGCGCTCCGGCCCCGTCCAGAACACGTCCACCGAGTGCGACTCGCCGGGTCGTTGCAGCATCAGCTTGCCGTGCCCGGACCACGCACGGTGCCCCGCGGTCTCCCACGGGTGCCGCCCGCACGGGAACACACCCGCCTGCGGGAAGCCGAACTCGGCCCCCGGCGGGAGGTAGAGGGCGAGCAGGTCGGGCGTGTCCTCGACGCAGATCGTCGGGCAGCCGAACCACACCTCGCCCCGCAGGACCTCGCGCCGGACGACCACGTCGCCCGGCGCGAACCGTCGTTCCGTCGCCATCCTCAGGCGTCCACCGCGGCCATCACGTCGTCGCTGACGTCGAAGTTCGCGTAGACGTTCTGCACGTCGTCGCAGTCCTCCAGGACGTCGATCAGCTTGAAGATCTTGCGGGCGCCCTCCTCGTCCAGCGGCACGTTCATGCTGGGGATCAGGGAGGACTCGGCCGACTCGTACTCGATGCCGGCGTCCTGCAACGCGGTACGCACACCGATCAGGTCGGTCGGCTCGGAGACCACCTCGTACGCCTCACCGAGGTCGTTGACCTCCTCGGCGCCGGCGTCGAGGACGGCCAACATCACGTCGTCCTCGGTGGTGCCCTCCTTGGGGACGATCACCACGCCCTTGCGGGAGAACATGTACGACACCGAGCCGGCGTCGGCGAGGGACCCGCCGTTGCGGGTGAGCGCCGTGCGCACCTCGGTCGCCGCGCGGTTGCGGTTGTCGGTGAGGCACTCGATGAGCATCGCCACGCCGTTGGGGCCGTACCCCTCGTACATGATCGTCTGCCAGTCGGCGCCGCCGGCCTCGAGGCCGGAGCCGCGCTTGACGGCGCGATCGATGTTGTCGTTCGGCACCGAGCTCTTCTTCGCCTTCTGGATGGCGTCGTAGAGCGTCGGGTTACCGGACGGGTCGCCGCCACCGGTCCGCGCGGCCACCTCGACGTTCTTGATCAGCTTGGCGAACATCTTGCCGCGCTTGGCGTCGATGACGGCCTTCTTGTGCTTGGTCGTCGCCCACTTTGAGTGGCCGGACATCTTCTACCTCCGTCTGTCATTCCACGCCTGCGTCGACTGCCGCACCGATTCCGCGCCGCATCCGGCGATCCGGCGGCCGGTCGGCTCCGCGGGAAATGCCGCGCCGGGCGACGGCCCTGCCGAACCGCCGCAATCTTACCGAGGTCGCACCCCGGCGTGTCACACCCGCCACCCGCCCGGGCTGCCGAGCCGCGCCGGGGGGTCCGCTCAGGCGGCGCGGACCAGCTCCGCGAAGTACGCGTGCACGCGCAGGTCACCGGTCAGCTCGGGGTGGAACGAGGTGGCCAGCAGGTTGCCCTGCCGCACCGCCACGATCCGGTCGGCGGCCGGGCCGCCGGTCACCGTGCCGATCACCTCGACACCGGCGCCGACCCGTTCGACCCACGGCGCCCGGATGAAGACCGCGTGGAACGGCTCCCCCGGCACCCCGTTGATCTCCACCGCCGCCTCGAACGAGTCGACCTGGCGACCGAACGCGTTGCGTCGCACCGTCATCTCGATGCCGGCGAAGCCCCGCTGGTCGGGGCGGCCGTCCAGCACCTCGGCGGCCAGCATGATCATGCCGGCGCAGGACCCGTAGACCGGCATCCCGCCGGCGATCCGCTTGTCGATCGGCTCGCGCAGCTCGAAGATGTCGACGAGCTTGCTGATGGTGGTGGACTCGCCCCCGGGGATCACCAGCCCGTCGACCGCGTCCAGCTCCCCCGGGCGGCGGACCGGGCGGGCGTCCGCACCCACCGCGGCCAGCGCCGCCAGGTGCTCACGGACGTCCCCCTGTAGCGCGAGCACACCGATCACGGGTGCCGTCACGTTCGCACCATTCCTCTCCGCGTCGCGCCGTTCGGGCGGGCGTCGGCCGTCACCAACCCCGCTCGGCCAGGCGGTGCGGCTGCGGGATCTCGTCCACGTTGATGCCGACCATCGCCTCGCCCAGACCGCGGGACACCTTCGCCAGCACGTCCGGGTCGTCGTGGAAGGTGGTGGCCTTGACGATCGCGGCGGCCCGCTGGGCCGGGTTGCCGGCCTTGAAGATGCCGGAACCGACGAAGACGCCCTCCGCGCCGAGCTGCATCATCATCGCCGCGTCCGCCGGGGTGGCGATGCCGCCCGCGGTGAACAGCACCACCGGCAGCCTGCCGCTCTCGGCGACCTCCTTGACCAGCTCGTACGGGGCCTGCAACTCCTTGGCCGCGACGTACAGCTCGTCAGCCGGCAGTGAGGAGAGCCGGCGGATCTCCTGACGGATCTTCCGCATGTGGGTGGTGGCGTTGGAGACGTCACCGGTGCCGGCCTCACCCTTCGAGCGGATCATGGCCGCGCCCTCGGTGATCCGGCGCAACGCCTCGCCCAGGTTGGTCGCACCACACACGAAGGGAACCGTGAACGCCCACTTGTCGATGTGGTTGGCGTAGTCGGCCGGGGTCAGCACCTCGGACTCGTCCACGTAGTCCACGCCCAGCGACTGGAGGATCTGCGCCTCCACGAAGTGCCCGATGCGAGCCTTCGCCATCACCGGGATGGAGACCGCCTCGATGATCCCGTCGATCATGTCGGGGTCGCTCATCCGCGACACCCCACCCTGCGCGCGGATGTCGGCGGGCACCCGCTCCAGGGCCATCACCGCGACCGCGCCGGCGTCCTCAGCGATTTTGGCCTGTTCGGCGTTGACCACATCCATGATCACGCCACCCTTGAGCATCTCCGCCATGCCCCGCTTCACGCGAGCGGTGCCGACGACGGGAGTGGTGCCGGTGGTCGGGGCAGTGGTTTCAGGCACGGGACATCGCTCCTCGAACGTGCTCTGGGGGTGGCAGCGAAAATGCTACGCGGCACTCAACGCCACGCCGACAGCCAATCAGACCCCCGGTGGCCTGCGGTGTGGCACTGCTCACCGGCCCGCCGGCGACCGCCCGCCGTCAGCTCGCGGGCACGTCCGCGGGCACCGTCAGGGTCGGATCGTCGATGTCGAAGTACCGCGGCCACTCCCGGCCCCGCCCCATCCGCAACAACCGCACCAGCGGGCGGCCGCGCGCCGAGCGGGCGTCACGGACCAGGTCGGTGTGCACCTGCCGGGACAGCGCCAGCCGGCGACTCGCGGCGATCACCGCCGCGCAGTCCGGATCGGCCGGATCCAACCGCACCGTCCGCAACTGCCGGGTCAGGTCGTTCTCCGCCGCCTCCCGCTCGTCCGGCTGGGCGTCCAGGGCGACCCGGGCCGCCGCGTACAACTCGACGCCGAAGCGGCGCTCCGCCAGCACGGCGGCGGCCGCCGCCCGGCGCAACAGGTGGGCGTCGAGAGCCCGGGCCGCCAGCTCCGCGCGGCCCTGCAACCGCTCGACCCGCCCCGCGGTCCAGATGAGGTACGCCGCGACCAGCCCCACGACCACGCTCGCGGCCACCACCCACCACATGTGCCGCATCGTAGTGCTGCTCCGTTCGCCTCCGATTAGGCGCGCTCACGCCGGTCGCAACCGTCACGATCGCACCACCCGTCACCACCGGCTCAGCCCAGCCCCACCCACTCCTGGTCGATGACCCGCCCGTCGGTCGCCTCGATCGCCGCTGCGTATACCTCCAGAACACGGCGAGCAACCACCGGCCAGTCGAAATTCGCCACCACCTGATCGCCGCAGGCGCTCAGACCGGCCCGGCCGGCCGGATCGTCCAGCAGCTCGGTCAACGCGTCCCGCAACCCCACCGGATCGCCGGTCGGGAAGAGCCGCCCGGCCCGCCCGCCGTCGAGCACCCGCCGGAACGCGTCCAGGTCACTGGCGACCACCGTCGTACCGGCCGCCAGCGCCTCGGTGAGGATCATGCCGAACGACTCGCCACCGGTGTTCGGCGCCACGTAGAGGTGCACACTGCGCAGCATCCGCGCCTTGTCCGGTTCGGTGACCAGGCCGAGGAAGGTCACCCGCTCGTGCAGCTCGGTCGGGAACTGGTCGTACAGGTCGTCGGGGTCACCCGGGCCGGCGACCAGCAACCGCAACCCGGGACGGGTGTCGGCCAGCGCCACGAACGCGTCCCGTAGCACCGGGAAACCCTTGCGCGCCTCGGTGAACCGGCCCAGGAAACCCAGCGTGCCGCCGGTGCCCTCAGCGCACTCCCCCGGCCAGCCCGGCAACGGCTCCGCGTCGGCGAACTTGGCCACCGCCACCCCGTTGGGGATCTCCACCGCGCCGCCGTCCATGTGCTCGACCTGCACCTTGCGGGCCAGCGCGCTCACCGCGATGCGGGCGGTGATCCGCTCCAGCACGATCTGGAGGACGCCCTGCGCGGCGGCCAGCACCCGCGAGCGGGTCATCGCGGTGTGGAACGTGGCCACCACCGGCCCGCGCGCGGAGAGGACGGCCAGCAGCGACAGGCTCAACGTCAGCGGCTCGTGCACGTGCAGCACGTCGAAGTCCCCGTTGGTGATCCACCGCCGCACCCGGGCCGTGGAGACCGGCCCGAACGCGATCCGGGCCACCGAACCGTTGTACGGCAGCGGCACCGCCCGCCCGGCCGACACCACGTACGCCGGCAGCGGGGAATCCTCGTCGGCCGGGGCGAGCACGCTGACCTCGTGGCCCAGGGCGATCAGCGCCTCGGCCAGGTCCATCACGTGGTTCTGCACCCCGCCCGGAACATCGAAGGAGTACGGGCACACGATGCCGATCCGCATGCGTCAGCGCCCCTCGTCCGCGACTGCGGGACACCACCTCACCGTGCCCACCCCCTCAGGACCGACCGGCAGACGGCGAGGGCAACGCCGTGCCGCCCCCCGACCCCCGCTGGTCCAGCCACATCCGCTGCAACATGTGCCAGTCTTCCGGATGCCGGGCGATACCCGCCGCCAGATGGTCGGCGATCAGCTGCGTCAATGATCGGACGCGCTGGTCCAAAGGCCCCACCTCGGGCCCCGGCACCGGCAGCGGACCGGCGAGCGACGCGCACGCCGCATCCGGCTCGTACCACATCGAGGCCACGTAGAGCGGCGCGCCGGTGTGCAGCGCCAACAGCGCCGGACCGGCCGGCATCCGGGTCTTCGCGCCGAAGAAGTCCACCTCCACGCCCCGGGCGGAGAGATCCCGGTCGGCCAGCAGCGGCACCACCGCACCGGCACGCAGCCGGTCCAACAACACGTCGAACGCCGGCCGCGACCCGCCGTGGGTGGGCAGGATCTCCATCCCGAGGCCCTCCCGGAAGGCCAGGAACCGCTCGTAGACGCCCTCGGGCAGTCGCTCGGCGACCGTGGTGATCGGCCAGCCGGTGGCCGCCACCCAGGCGCCCGCGGCGTCCCAGTTGGCGGCGTGCGGCAGCGCCACCACCGCACCCCGACCGGCGGCCACGTCGGCGGCGAGCAGCTCGGCACCGTCGAGCCGGAACCCGGACAGGATCTGCTCCCTGCTCAACGCGGGCAGCCGGAACGCCTCCATCCAGTACCGGGCGTACGAGCGCAGCCCGCGCTTGACGAGATCGTCCAACTCGGCGTCGGGCAGCTCCGGGCCGACCACCCGGCGCAGGTTCGCGCGCAGTCGGGCCGTACCCCCGCCGCCGGCGCGGTGGGCGCGGTCCGCGCCCGCCTTGAACGCCGCCGCCACCAACGGCCGGGGAAGGGCACGGACCAGCCGCCAGCCCGCGACGAAGCCCAGCTCGGTGAGGTTCACGCGACCCGGCCGTCGGTCGCGCTTCGCCGCGCCTCGCGGGCCCGTCCCCTCACGCCTGGCCGTCCGGCTGGAGCTGCTGGGCCTGGCGGTAGACGTGCGCCACCCGCTGCCCCACCGTGAAGATCGACACGGCGGCGAGCAGCCAGAGCGCGATCTCCAGCGCCGGTCGGACCCCGACGCCGGTGAGGAGCCCGCCGACCCCGACGATCAGCAGCCGCTCGGTGCGCTCGGCGATGCCCACGTTGCAGGTCATGCCGAGCCCTTCGGCGCGGGCCTTCACATAGGAGACGAGCCCACCGGCGGCAAGGCAGAGCAGCGCGGCGGCCACCCCGGAATGGTCACCCTCGGTGGCCAGCCAGTACGCGACGGCGCCGAAGACGGCGCTGTCGGCGACCCGGTCCATGCTCGAGTCGAGGAACGCTCCGAACCTGGTGGAGCCGCCGCTCATCCGGGCCATCGTCCCGTCGAGCAGGTCGGTGAGCGCGAACACGGTCACGATCAACGCGCCCGCGACCAGGTGGCCGCGAGCACCGAAGCCGAGCGCGCCGACGAGCACACCAACGGTGCCCGCGACGGTGACGGCATTGGGGGTGACGCCCGCGCGCAGCAGGGCGCGAGCGATCGGCTCGACGACGCGGGTCATCCCCGCGCGGGCCGACACTTGGAAGATCTTCGCCATGGCGGTCCCCACGATAACGGTCCGCCCAGGTCCGGCGATACGGCCGGTCCCGCCGACCCGCCCGGAGCAGGCTTGTGCCTACCCGACAACGGGTGTGAGATCGAGCCGGGAGGTGAGCCAGCTCACCCGCCCGCCCGTTGAGTTCCCGCTGTGCAGCAGACCACCGGAGGATATCGCCGCGCACTCGCCCCGGGCCGCTTCCCGTCGCGCGGCGGTCGCCACCCACCACCGGCTGAGGGAGGTGCGCCCCATGGCGCAGAAAAATCACGAGAAGGGGTCCACCGGCGGCACGCCGGTGGTGACCGAGCCCGAGCGGCTTCGCAACGTGGTGCTCGTCGGGCACTCCGGAGCGGGCAAGACCACCCTGGTCGAGGCGCTGCTAGCCGCCACCGGCACCATCGGCCGGGCCGGCAGCGTCGTCGAGGGCACCACGGTCGGCGACCACGACCCGGCGGCGGTACGCCAGCAGCGCTCGGTGAGTCTGTCCTGCGCGCCCCTGCTGCACGACGGCATCAAGGTCAACCTGCTGGACACGCCCGGCTACGCCGACTTCGTCGGCGAACTGCGCGCCGGGCTGCGGGCCGCCGACGCCGCTCTGTTCGTCGTCTCCGCGGCCGGCGGCATGGACGCGGCGACGGTGGCGCTCTGGGAGGAGTGCGCGGCGGTCGACATGCCCCGCGCCGTCGCGGTGGCCCGGCTGGACCAGCCCCGCGCCGACTTCGACGAGACGGTGGCGCTCTGCCAGCGGGTCTTCGGCGACAACGTGATGCCCCTGTACCTGCCGATGCTCGGCGACGACGGTGTCTCCACCGAGGGCCTGCTCGGCCTGATCACCCGCCGGGTCTTCGACTACACCGCCGGGCTGCCCGCCGACGTACGCGACCCGGACCCGGAGCACCAGCCCGCCATCGACGAGTCCCGCAACGAGCTGATCGAGGGGATCATCGCCGAGAGCGAGGACGAGACCCTCATGGACCGTTACCTCGACGGCGAGGAGATCAGCACCGAGGTGCTCATCGAGGACCTGGAGAAGGCCGTCGCCCGCGGCCACTTCTACCCCGTGGTGCCGGTCTGCGCCGAGACCGGCGTCGGCCTGGACGCGCTGCTGGAGGTGCTGACCGCCGCGTTCCCGTCGCCGCTGGAGCACGAACTGCCCGCGGTCACCGGCGTGGACGGCTCACCCCGTCCACCGCTGACCTGCGACCCGGCCGGGCCGCTCGTCGCGGAGGTGGTCAAGACCACCGTCGACCGGCACGTCGGCCGGGTCTCGCTGGTCCGGGTCTTCTCGGGCACGCTGCGCCCCGACCAGACCGTGCACGTCTCCGGGCACGGCATGGCCGAGCGCGGGCACCCCGACCACGACGCCGCCGAGCGGGTCGGGCACATCTACACCCCGCTGGGCGCGACCCTGCGCGAGGTGCCGCTCTGCGTCGCCGGCGACATCTGCGCGATCACCAAGTCGGGCAGCGCGGAGACCGGCGACACCGTCTCCACCAAGGACGACCCGCTGCTGATCGCACCCTGGGAGATGCCGGAGCCCCTGCTGCCGGTGGCCATCGTCGCCCGTAGCCGCGCCGACGAGGACGCCCTCGCCCGCAACCTGGCCCGACTCGTCGCCGGTGACCCCACCCTGCGACTCGAACGCAACCCGGAAACCCACCAGCTGGTGCTCTGGTGCATGGGCGAGGCCCACGCCGACGTGGTGCTCGACCGGCTACGCGCCGGCGGCGTCGAACTGGACACCGAACCGGTCAAGGTGTCGCTGCGCGAGACGCTGACCGTGCCGGCGGCGGGGCACGGCCGGCACGTCAAGCAGTCCGGCGGCCACGGCCAGTACGCGGTCTGCGACATCGAGGTGGAACCCCTGCCCCCTGGCAGCGGCTTCGAGTTCGTCGACCGGGTCGTCGGGGGCGCCGTGCCGCACAACTACATCCCGTCGGTGGAGAAGGGCCTCCGCACCCAGATGGAACGCGGCCTGGTCGCCGGCCACCCCGTGGTCGACCTGCGGGTCACCCTCGTCGACGGAAAGGCGCACAGCGTCGACTCGTCCGACGCCGCCTTCCAGACCGCCGGCGCGCTCGCGCTGCGCGACGCCGCCGAACGCGGCCAGCCGGCCCTGCTGGAGCCCATCGACGAGGTCACCATCCGGGTCCCGGACGGTTCGGTGGGCACCGTGATGGGCGACCTGTCCGGCCGACGCGGCCGGGTGCTCGGCACCGAACCGGACCCCGACGCCGAGGGCCGCACCCTCGTCCGCGCCGAGGTGCCGGCCATCGAGTTGCTCCGGTATGCCGTGGAGCTGCGCTCGATGACCGCCGGCACCGGCACCTTCCGACGCCACTTCGTCCGCCACGACCCGATGCCCACCCACCTGGCCGACCAGGCCCGCAAAGAACAAACCCCCTAACCCGGCCCCTCTCCCAGCCGGTCGATCATGGAGTTGTGGTGGGCGGAACGCGAACGTATGCCCGATTTGCGGGGCACCACAACTCCATGATCGACGCGAGCGGGGGCGGGGGCGGGGGC
>NZ_JAEVHM010000180.1 GCF_016802865.1 Micromonospora parastrephiae
GCCCGCCGCCCGGCTCGGCATCGCCGCGGTGGCGGTGGGGCACCTGGTGATGGTGGCGGTGATGTCGATGACCCCGGTCGGCTCGGTGAGTCGCACGCCGACGCCGACGTGCTGCGGCTGGTCGGCATCGTGCTGAGTCTGCACATCGCCGGCATGTACGCGTTCTCCCCGGTGGTCGGCTGGCTCACCGACCGGCTCGGCCGGCGGGCGGTGATCCTCGGCGGGGTCGGGCTGCTGTTGGCCGCCTGCGCGGTCGCCGGCACCGCCGGGCATCACACACCCCGGCTCTCGGTCGGTCTGGTACTGCTCGGGCTGGGCTGGTCGGGGACCATGGTGGCCGGCTCGACGCTGCTCTCCGAGTCGGTGCCGGCCGGTGTGCGGCCGAGCGTCCAGGGGTTCTCGGACCTGCTCATGGGGCTGGCGGGGGCCGGTGCCGCGGTGGTCAGCGGGTTTGTCATGCAGATCGCCGGTTATCCGGTGCTCACCCTGCTCGCGGCGGTCGCGACCGTGCCCCTGGTGGCGCTAGCGTTGCGCCCGGTGCCGACCGGGGTACCGGACAAGGAGGGCTGATCACGTGCGGCTGACCGACTTCTGGGCGCGGCTGGAGGAGGCGTTCGGGCCGGGTTACGCGGCCAGTATCGCCCGCGACCAGGTGCTGTCCCAGCTCGGTGGACGGACCGTCGAGCAGGCGCTGGCGTCGGGGGAGCAGACTCACGTGGTGTGGCGGGCGGTCTGCGCCGCGTATCCCGACCGAGTGCCCGCGCGACTACGCTGAGCAGCCTTTTCGCCGCTTCCGCGTGTCGCTTGTCGAGTCGTACACCTGTTCGGCTATTGTCCACAGCGGGGTGCTCGTCCACAGCTCGCGGCCCGTCGGCTGGTTTTCTGTCGGACCCAGCGCCTAGCGTGTCCGCGTGACGCGAAGCTCAGCAAAGACGCCGGCGAAGGCAGGGGTGGCAACCATGGCAGCAGGGCCTGACCGGGAGAAGGCACTCGACCTTGCTCTCGCTCAGATCGACAAGCAATTCGGCAAGGGCTCGGTGATGCGGCTGGGGGAGCGGCCGGTCATCCAGACCGCCGTGATCCCGACCGGCTCCATCGCGCTCGACGTGGCGCTCGGCGTGGGTGGCCTGCCACGGGGCCGGGTGGTCGAGGTCTACGGTCCCGAGTCCAGCGGTAAGACCACGGTGGCTCTGCACGCGGTGGCCAACGCCCAGCGCGCCGGTGGCATCGCGGCCTTCATCGACGCCGAGCACGCGCTCGACCCGGAGTACGCGAAGGCCCTCGGTGTCGACACCGACGCGATGCTGGTCTCCCAACCGGACACCGGTGAGCAGGCGCTGGAAATCGCGGACATGCTGATCCGCTCCGGCGCCCTGGACATCATCGTGATCGACTCGGTGGCGGCCCTGGTGCCGCGCGCCGAGATCGAGGGCGAGATGGGCGACAGCCACGTGGGCCTCCAGGCCCGGCTGATGAGCCAGGCACTGCGGAAGATCACCGGTGTGCTCAGCAACACCGGCACCACGGCGATCTTCATCAACCAGCTGCGGGAAAAGATCGGCGTGATGTTCGGCAGCCCGGAGACCACCACCGGTGGTCGGGCGCTGAAGTTCTACGCCTCGGTCCGGCTCGACGTGCGACGCATCGAGAGCCTCAAGGACGGCACCGACGTGGTCGGTAACCGCACCCGGGTCAAGGTCGTGAAGAACAAGGTGGCCGCGCCGTTCAAGCAGGCCGAGTTCGACATCATGTACGGCAAGGGCATCTCGCGCGAGGGCTCGCTGATCGACGTCGGCGTGGAGCAGGCGATCATCCGCAAGTCCGGTGCGTGGTACACGTACGACGGCGACCAGCTCGGCCAGGGCAAGGAGAAGGCCCGGGAGTTCCTGAAGGAAAACCCGGACGTGGCCGCCGAGATCGAGAAGAAGATCCTGGAGAAGCTCGGCGTCGGGGTCGGCGCGAGCGACGCCGCCGGTGGCCCGGAGCTGCCGCCGGTCGACTTCTGACCGGTCGCTGACCGATGGCAGGACGACGCGCCCGTACGGGGCGGGGCTGGGATGCCAGTCCACCCCGTACGGGCGATGCCAGTGAGCCTCCGCGCCCTCGCCGTGGTCGTCGTGGCCGGTCCGAGGAGGGCGATGCGGTCGAGGCCCCGGCGCCGCCTCGCGACGAGTCGGAGGTGGCGCGCGAGATCTGCCTGCGCCAGCTCGCCGTCCGGCCACGCACCCGGGCCGAGCTGGCCGGTGCGCTGGCCAAGCGGGGCATCTCCGAGCAGGTCTCGGCCGAGGTGCTCGACCGGTACGACGAGGTCGGCATCATCGACGACGCCGCGTTCGCCCGCGCCTGGGTGTCCAGCCGGCACTCCGGGCGCGGTCTGGCCCGCCGGGCGCTCGCCAACGAGCTGCGCCGCAAGGGCGTCGACGGCGAGGTGGCCACCGAGGCGCTCGACGAGCTGGACGACGAGACCGAGGCGGAGACCGCCCGCGCCCTGGTGGAGCGCAAGCTGCGTACCGCCCGGGGCGAACCCGACGCGGTCTTCCGCCGGCTGGTGGGCATGCTGGCCCGCAAGGGTTACCCGCCCGGCGTGGCGATCCGGGCGGTGAAGGACGCGCTCGCGGCGCAGAGTGCCGAGGCGGCCGAGTTCGCCGAGCAGATCGACGCCGACGCGCTGGCCGACGCCGAGGGCGACCTGGAGCGCGACAACCGCCCGACCGACTGAGCGGAGCGATGGGTGCCCCGATGCTGAAGGCGTGTCTGAACGGCCAGCGCAGCCAGGCTGACCATCCGGCCGTGCCCGTCACCCCGGCGGAACTGGCCGCCGACGCGGCCCGCTGCGCGGCGCTCGGCGTCGCGGCTGTGCACATCCATCCCCGCGACGCGTCGGGCGTCGAGTCGCTGCGCCCGGCAGTCATCGCCGACGCGCTCACCGCGATCCGTACCGCCCGGCCGGGTCTGCCGGTCGGGGTGAGCACCGGAGCCTGGATCGAACCGGACGGGGCCGCCCGGGTGGCCGCCGTCCGGGCCTGGTCGGTGCTACCGGACTTCGCCTCCGTCAACGCCCACGAAGCCGGTGCCGAGTCGGTCGCCGCGGCCCTGCACGACCGTGGTGTGCTCGTCGAGGTGGGGCTCTGGACGCTCGACGCGGTCGAGGCGTATCAGGGCTGGCGGGTGCCGGTCGGGAGGATCCTCGTGGAGTGCATGGCGGAGGAGGTGCCGGTCGCGTTGGCCGACGCGGCGCGGATCCTCGCCGCCCTGCCGTCGCGGGGGATCCCACCGGTGCTTCTGCACGCCGAAGGACCAGCCACCTGGCCGGTGCTCGCCGACGCGGTCAGCCGCGGTCTGCACACCCGGGTCGGCCTGGAGGACACACTCCTGCTGCCCGACGGCACACGGGCGCCGCACAATGCCGCACTGGTCACCGCCGCGCTGGCGGCCGGCGCCCACTGATTCGCCCGACGCCGCGCTGTACGCCCGGCGCCGCGCTGTACGCCCGGCGCCGCGCTGAACGCCCGGCGCCTGTTGGGCCGCCGGCGTCCGCTGGGCGGCCAGCGCCGAGATCGTGCTCGATCCAGGATCTAGTTGGGTTCCCGCGGCGGTGAGGCCACTACTTCCAGGATCGAGCGCGATCTTGGGGGAGGGAGCGGGCTTGACGGCGGCCAACGCGCTGTTGGCGGGATGGGCACGACCCCGGCGAGAGGGGCACGATCTCGCGACACGGGCGCGATCTTGGGGGGCGGGCCCGACGAGGGTGCCGGGGTGGGCGTGGGGTCGCTGGTGTCACATAGTCGGCTCACCGGGGGGCCTCGTCGTCGCTGAACAGGCACGACATCCGAATCGAGGCCGTCGCCTCGCCGTGTTTGTCCCGCCGTGTCCGGCACGGCATCAGCTTTGCGTGACGCCGCAACTTCGCTCCGTTCGGGGGGTTTGATCATGAGTTCTTGACCAGAGCACCCCCGGCGACCTAGCCTCGCCATACAGGCTCACATTGCCCGACCATCGCAGGCTAAGCGCACAACATAGATCGCGTAACAGAACAGCATCACTTTGGCCGACTCCACGGCCTTTGGCGGCAGTCCGGACAGGCCGGTCCGGTACTCCGCGACAACTGCACCCGGTCGCCGACGATGCCCGAGGGCACCGCCGGCGGAGAGAGCTACCCACGGCCAGCCGCTCCGGTCGGGCGTCCACAGCCGCAGGAGTGTGCCCGCCGGGCACGGTCGCTGCGGTCGGCGAACGTTCAGGGGAGGCGGCCATGGCGGGGCGGCGGCACAGGTTCACCGGTAGACCCCACGGGGTTCCGGCATGAACGCCTTCGACGTCGTGCTCCTCGCGGCTGTCCTCATCCTCGCGGCGGTGGTGATCGGGGCCGTGCTGTTCGGCGTCCGGACGCTGCGCCGGATGGGCTCGGCACCGGCGCCGGAGGATCCGGCGTTCATCGCCGAGAAGGACCGTCAGGAGCAGTCCCTGGCCGCCCTGCGTAACGCGGCCGACCAGGCGAACAGCACCATCGACGTGGCGAAGTCCGCGGCTGCCGCGGCGCGCGCCGAGGCGGCCGCGGCGAAGGCCGAGGCGAAGGCGGCCCGGGCCGAGGCCCGGCGGGTGCTCGACGACGCCCGCGCCGAGGCGGACACGGTGCTGGAACGCGCCCACAAGCAGGCCGAGGCGGACGCCGACCAGTTGCGCGCCACGGCCCGGCGCAGCGGCGAGCGGGAGGTCGCGGTGCTCGCGGCCACCACCCGTGAGCAGGCGGCCGAGGTGGAGCGCCGTGCGGCCCGGATGGACGAGCGGGAGCGGCTGCACACCGAGGAGGTGGAGCGCTTCGCCGAGCGGGAGCGGCAGCTCACCGAGGCGCGGGCGGCCCTCGCCGCCCGCGAGTCCGCGCTCGCCCAGCGGGAGACCGAGCTGGCCGAGGCGGAGGAACTGCGCCGCCGGGAGCTGGAACGGATCGCAGGTCTCACCGCCGAGGCGGCCCGGCTGGAGCTGGTCGAGGCGATCGAGACGCAGGCCAAGCGGGAGGCCGCGCTGCTGGTGCGGGACATCGAGGCCGACGCGCGCGGCACGGCCGAGCAGCGGGCCCGCCACATCGTGGTCGACGCGATCCAGCGGGTGGCCAGCGAGCAGACCGCGGAGAGCGTGGTCAGCGTCCTGCACCTGCCCGGTGACGAGATGAAGGGGCGGATCATCGGCCGGGAGGGGCGCAACATCCGTGCCTTCGAGTCGGTGACCGGGGTCAACCTGATCATCGACGACACCCCGGAGGCGGTGCTGCTCTCCTGCTTCGACCCGGTCCGCCGCGAGGTCGGCCGGCTCACGCTGGAGAAGCTGGTGCTGGACGGCGGATCCACCCGCACCGCATCGAGGAGGTCTACGACCTGGCCCGCCAGGAGGTGGAGCAGCTCTGCCTGCGCGCCGCCGAGGACGCGCTGGTCGAGGTCGGCATCACCGAGATCCACCCGGAGCTGGTCACCCTGCTGGGCCGGCTGCGCTACCGCACCTCGTACGGGCAGAACGTGCTCAAGCACCTCGTCGAGACCGCGCACATCGCCGGCATCATGGCGGCCGAGCTGCGGCTGGACGTACCCATCATCAAGCGGTCGGCGTTCCTGCACGACATCGGCAAGGCGCTCACCCACGAGGTGGAGGGCAGTCACGCCCTCATCGGCGCGGACCTGGCCCGCAAGTACGGCGAGCACGAGGACGTGGTGCACGCCATCGAGGCGCACCACAACGAGGTGCCGCCGCAGACCATCGAGGCCGTGCTCACCCAGGCCTCCGACGCCTGCTCCGGCGGTCGGCCGGGCGCGCGGCGGGAGAGCCTGGAGGCGTACGTCAAGCGGCTGGAGCGCATCGAGGAGATCGCGGCCGGCAAGCTCGGCGTGGACAAGGTCTTCGCCATGCAGGCCGGCCGGGAGATCCGGGTGATGGTCAAGCCCGACGACGTGGACGACATCGGGGCGGCCGTGCTGGCCCGGGACGTGGCCAAGCAGATCGAGGAGGAGCTGACCTACCCGGGTCAGATCCGGGTCACCGTGGTTCGCGAGTCCCGGGTCACCGAGATCGCCCGCTGACCCACGAACAGACGACGGGCGGGTGGCCTGGCCACCCGCCCGTCGCTCGTTCTGGTTCCGGTCAGATCATCCGCGCGGCGTCCTCGCCGGCGTCCTGGGCGGGCAGCACCTTGGCCGCCGTCCGCGGGGTACGCCCCATTCGCTTCTGGAGCCACCAGGCCAGGGCCGACAGCGCACCGCAGATGGCGATGTAGATCGCCGCCACGATCAGGTAGGTCGGTACGTACGGCAGCCCGAACGGCAACCGGCCGCCGATCTGCTTGCCCACGAAGAGCAGCTCGGGGTACGTGATGATGAAGCCCAGCGCGGTGTCCTTGAGCAGTACGACGAGTTGGCTGACGATCGCCGGGAGCATCGACCGGACGGCCTGCGGCAGCAGGATCAGCCGCAGCACCTGGTTCTTGCGCATGCCGATCGCGTACGCGCCCTCGGTCTGCCCGTACGGCACCGCGTTGATGCCGGCCCGGAAGATCTCCGCGAGCACCGAGCCGTTGTACAGCATCAGCCCGATGACCAGCGCCCACAGCTTGTCGATCGACCAGCCGTACTGCAGCGGCACGTAGTAGCCGAAGAAGATCAGGATCAGCAGCGGGATCGCCCGGAACAGCTCGACCACGAAGGTCGCCGGGGTACGCAGGATCCACTTGTCGCTCAGGCGGGCGCTGGCGAACACGGCGCCGAACAGCAGTGCCAGGACGGCGGCGATGCCGGCGGCCTTCAGCGTCGCCCACAGGCCGCCGAGCAGTTCGCGTTGCACCGAGGCGTACTGGAACTGCTCCCACTTGCGGGCCTCGAACTGCCCGGTGTCGGCGAACTTGTAGCCGATGAACGCGAGCAGGGCGATGATGCCGGCGGTGGAGACGACGCCCAGGATCGCGTTGCGCCGCTTGGCTCGGGGCCCGGGCAGGTCGTAGAGGATCGACGCCTGACTCAACTCAGCCACCTTCCGTTCGCGGCCGTCGGGCACGCCAGCTCACTCATCGGGCCACCCTCCACTTGCGCTCCAGGAACCGCTGCAGGGCCACCAGCGGCAGGATCAGGATCAGGAAGCCGATGGTGATCCAGAGCAGGACGGCGAACTGCGGCTCACCCCGCTCGGCCATGTACGCGGGGATCGCGCCGGCTTCCAGCACCGAGAAACCGGCGGCGATGGTGGTGTTTTTCAGCATCGCGATGAACACGCTCATCATCGGCGGGACCATCGCCCGCAGCGCCTGCGGCAGCACGATGAGCGTCAGCACCTGGGCGAAGGTCATGCCCAGCGCGCGGGCCGCCTCCGCCTGGCCGGCGGCGACCGTGTTCACGCCGGAGCGGATCACCTCGCACACGAACGCCGAGGTGTAGACGGTCAGCGCGATGGCGGCACTGGCGAAGTAGTCGATGTTGACGTCCAGCTTGGGCACCGCGAACACGAGGAACGCGAAGACCAACGTCAGAGGGGTGTTGCGCACCAGATTGACGTACGTGGCGCCGAACGCCCGCAGGGCCGGCACGGGGGAGACCCGCATCGCGCCGAGCAGCGTGCCGAGGACGAGGCTGCCGACCGCGGCGATCAGGAAAAGTTTGACGGTGTTGGTGAACCCGTCAACGAACAGCTGCCCGTTGTCCGTCAGTACGCGGAAGAACTCGCCCATGCCTCGCTCTCAGTCCTCGGACGGGCGCCGGACGGGGACGAGCCCCGCCCGGCGCCGCAACTCGTGTCGAGCCGGTCGGTCAGTACCGCTCGAGGGTGGGCGGAGCGCCCGCCGAGCCGGACAGGCCGAGCGTGCCGTCGTAGATCTTCTGCCAGGTGCCGCTGGTGAAGGACGCCTCGATCTGGTTGTTGACGTAGTCGCGCAGCGCCTTGTCGTCCTTCGGCAGGCCGATGCCGTACTTCTCGGTGCTGAACGGCTTGCCGACGACCTTGAGTTCGGACGGGCTCTGCGCCGCGTAGCCCTTGAGGATGGCGTCGTCGGTGGTGACGGCGTCGACCTTCTTGTCGAGCAGCTGCGAGACGCACTCCGAGTAGGTCTTGAACTCGACGATGTTGTTCGGCTCGGTCAGACCCTCGTCCCGGACCCTCTGGATCGGGGTCGAGCCGGTGGCCGAGCAGACCTTCTTGCCCTTGAGGGTGTCCTTGCCGGTGATCGACGTCTCGTCCTTGCGGACCAGCAGGTCCTGGCCGGCGACGAAGTACGGGCCGGCGAAGGAGATGTCGTTCTTGCGCTTGTCGGTGATCGAGTAGGTGCCGACGTAGTAGTCGACCTCACCGCCCTTGATCGCGGTCTCCCGGTTGGCCGACGCGATCTCCTTGTACTCGATCTTCGCCGGGTCGATGCCGAGCGTGCTGGCGACGTACTGGGCGATCTCGATGTCGAAGCCGCACCGCTTGCCCTGGGCGTCCTTGTAGCCGAGGTTCGGCTGGTCGAACTTGACCCCGACGGAGACCTTGCCGGCCGTCTTGATCTTTTCGAAGGCCGGGCTGCCGGCGATGGCCGCGTCCGTCTTCGGGGTGAAGGTCGCGCCGGAGCTCTTGCAGGTGTCGGACTGGGCGCCACCGGAGGCGCTGCCGCCCGCGCTCGGGGTCGGCTCACCCTCCTTGCCGCAGGCCGCGGCCGACAGGGCGAGGGAGGCCATCATGGCGACCGCCGCCACGCGCTTCATACGCATACTCTTCTCCTTCTTCGACGGAGCCCACCGGTGGTCGGCGCGCTCCACTACGGACGCCTAGTGCGTGAGGATCTTGGAGAGGAAGTCCTTCGCCCGCTCGCTGCGCGGGTTCTCGAAGAACTCCGCCGGGGAGGCGTCCTCGACGAGCCTGCCGTCGGCCATGAAGATGACCCGGTTGGCGGCGTGCCGGGCGAAGCCCATCTCGTGGGTGACCACGACCATCGTCATGCCGTCGCGGGCCAGCGAGGTCATCACGTCCAGCACCTCCCCGACCATCTCCGGGTCCAGGGCGCTGGTGGGCTCGTCGAAGAGCATCGCCTTGGGCTGCATGGCCAGGGCCCGGGCGATGGCCGCCCGCTGCTGCTGGCCGCCGGAGAGCTGGGCCGGGAACTTGTCCGCCTGGTTGGCGATGCCGACCCGGTCGAGCAGGGCCAGGCCGCGCTCGCGGGCGGCGGCCGGCTTCTCCTTGCGGACCTTGATCGGGCCGAGGGTGACGTTCTCCAGGATCGTCTTGTGCGCGAAGAGGTTGAAGGACTGGAAGACCATGCCCACCTCGCTGCGCAGCCTGGCGAGGGGCTTGCCCTCGGCCGGCAGTGGCTGGCCGTCGAAGGTGATGGTGCCGGAGTTGATCGGTTCCAGTCGGTTGATGGCGCGGCACAGCGTCGACTTGCCGGAGCCGGACGGGCCGATCACCACGACCACCTCGCCCCGACCCACCGACAGCGAGACGTCGTCCAGCACGTGCAGCGGTCCGAACCACTTGTTGACCGCGTCCAGCACGATGAGCGGTTCGCCCGTCGTCACGTCGTCCACCGTCCCTGTCGTCTCCCGGATCGGGGTCGGTTGACCCCCGGTGCGGCCACTGTAGGCGGCGTGATGTGGCAGAACGCAACCCGGCGGGTCACGGAGCGGTAACACCGGTCACGATCGTCGTCGTGCGTCCGATTCCGGTCATGGTGCGGGTCGCAACGGTGGCGATCGTGGCGTGTTGTCGAGATCATGGAGGGATGACCGAACCGGTACGGCTGACCAAGTACGCCCGTGGTGGGGGCTGCGCCTGCAAGATCCCGCCCGGCGAGCTGGAAATCATGGTGGCCGGTCTCGGACCGGCGACCGGCACCGCGGAGCTGCTGGTCGGTCTGGACCACGGTGACGACGCGGCGGTGGTGCGTCTGGACGAGCGGACCGGCCTGGTGAGCACCGCCGACTTCTTCACCCCGGTCGTCGACGACGCGTACGACTGGGGGCGGATCGCCGCGGCCAACGCGCTGTCCGACGTCTACGCGATGGGCGGCACCCCGCTGGTGGCGCTCAACCTGCTCTGCTGGCCACGGGACGTACTGCCGCTGGAACTGGCTCGCGAGGTGCTGCGCGGCGGTCAGGACGTGGCCCGGGAGGCCGGCTGCCACCTGGCCGGCGGGCACAGCGTGGACGACGACGGCCCGAAGTACGGCCTGGCGGTGACCGGGACGGTCCGCCCGGAGGAGCTGATCACTCTGGATGCCGGTCGGGCCGGAGTGCCGCTGTCGTTGACCAAGCCGCTCGGCGTGGGCGTGCTGAACACCCGGCACAAGGCCACCGGTGAGAGTTTCCCGGAGGCGGTGGCCACGATGAGCGCCCTCAATCGGGATGCCGCCCGCGCGGCGGTCGCCGCCGGCATCCGGTGCGGCACCGACGTGACCGGGTTCGGTCTGCTCGGGCACGCCTCGAAGCTGGCCCGGGCGAGCCGGCTCACGGTGGCCATCGACACCGCCCGGGTGCCGTACCTGGCGGGCGCGCGGGAGGCGCTGCGCGACGGGTACGTCAGTGGCGGCAGCCGGCGCAACCTGGACTGGGTGACCCCGTGGACCGACTTCGGCGCGGCCGACGAGGCGGAGCGGTTGCTGCTCGCCGACGCGCAGACCTCCGGTGGCCTGCTGGTCGCCGGTGAGGTGCCCGGCGCTCCCGTGGTGGGCGAGTTGCTGCCCCGTGGCGAGCACCTCGTCGTCCTGCGCTGAACGGCAGAAGGGACGGCAGCCGAAGGCGCGAGGAAACGCGGCGTCGGTGGCGCGAACGCGGCACCATACCCGATAAACTGTCACCTTCCCGCTACTCGGAGCAATGCGGCTCAGGGAAATTTTGCCCGGAATGGTCACAGACCGGTAACTTGCCCCCGGCTGAGGTCATATGCCCCCCACCATCGTCAGTAAGGCCCGATTCGGAGGCCGGTGGGACGAACGCAGCGAGGAGGCGGAATGACCGAGCTGTGGAACTGGAGAATCGACCGGGCACGGCCCGTGGAGGTCTACCCGGCGCTGGCCGAGGCGCTCGGTCGGGTGGTGATGCCACTGGCGGTGGCCGACCCGGCCCGACTGCCGACGTACGCGGTCGTGTGCGACGTCTGGGAGGCCCCGGGCGAGTTCGCGACGGTGGTGGACTGCTACGGGGTGCCCGAGCGGCTCTCCGAGCACGCCAGCATCGCCGCGCTGGCACGGCTGCTGGGCCGCAACTGCCTGCTGCGCGACGACACGCTCGACGCCACCCGGCATCTGCTCGTCGCCCCGGACGGCACGGTCCGGCCGGTGCACTTCGACGTGTGGGACACCGACGACGGCGAGGTGCTCAGCAGGCAGCGGCTCTGCACGCTGGGCGACCCCGGCTGTCGGGGCTGGTCGCAGTGTCACCGCTCGCGGTGGGCGCCGGACACCATCGCGCCGGCGCTCGCCGCGGCCTGACCCACCGGTCGGGCCCGGCCGGCGCCCCGCC
>NZ_JAEVHM010000181.1 GCF_016802865.1 Micromonospora parastrephiae
ACCCGGGTACGCGTGCCGCGCATCGGCGTCGACTCCACGCTCGCCGTGCTGGGCCTGGACGGCGCGGGCGCGCTGGTCCCGCCGGGCGACTTCGGCACGGCCGGCTGGTACGGCGGTGGCCCGGCCCCCGGCGACACCGGCCCGGCGGTGCTCGCCGGGCATCTGGACTCGCGGCGCGGCCCGGCGGTGTTCGCCCGCCTCGGTGAGCTGCGCCCCGGTGACCGGGTGGAGGTGTGGCGCGGCGGGCAGCGGCTGTCGTTCCGGGTGACCGGGTCGGTGCGTACCCGCAAGGACCGCTTCCCCACGGCGGCGGTCTACGGGCCGACGCCCGGCGCGGAGTTGCGCCTGGTCACGTGCGGGGGTGACTTCGACCGGCGACGCGGGCACTACACCGACAACGTGGTGGTGTTCGCGGTGGCCGAGGGGTGATCGACCCGGTCAGATCGGGCGGCGGCCGGCGAAGCCGCACTCGGCCCGGTGGTACCACCGCACGTCGGAGTCTCCCTCCAGCCAGCACCAGAGCACGGAACGGCCGGCCCGCTCACCGGGAAAGTCGAGCAGCACCGGCGCGATGCCCTTGACCTGGATGTCGTGCTGGTGCAGCTCGTCGACGACGGCGTGCAGGCGGGCCTCCAGCCCCTTCACCTCGGCCAGGCCGCCGAGGGCGCTGATGCCGTGGTCGGCCAGGTCGGCGCGCAGCTCGGCCAGGTCGGCCCGGACCCGGACCAGCTCGTCGACGCGCGGTTGCAGGGTGGCCACCAGGTGCCGGGCCTGGGCGAGTGTGAACACCGCGCCAGTATGCGGCACTCGCCGGGGCAGGTACGGCCCCGCGAGGCACACCATGGCGTCCCGGGATCAAGCTGTAGCTCGGGATGGGCAGGGCAGGGGATATCCGGTGTCGTTGCCCTCGGGTATACAGAGTGCTGCTCGTGGAGCAGCCCTAGTTTCTCGGGGGAATTTAGTTGGCGTCATGGAGGCTCACTGGCATGAGCGATGGTTTGTTCCTCACCAGCTCCCCGGCTCTTCGGTTCCTCTTCCGCTACCGGGATCTGGTCGCCGACACGCTGCCCGAACATCGCGCCGTCCTGCAGGAGCGGGGCTGGTGCTGGTGGGGATGGTGGAAGCGGCCCAACGAACCCGGTCGGCTGGAGATATGGCAGGCACTTGAACGGGAGACGCTCACCGAGCAACGGGTACTGATTGGACTGTTTCACTCCGGAACGGGCGCCGTGCATCCGGCGGTCGTCGAGCGGGTGATCGTGCCCCAGGCCGACGAGTTCGGCAACTTCACTTTTCTCAGTCCGCCCAGCGGGGAGCAGGACGGCGTTCCCCCTTACTACCGATCGAGTCGGCACAGTCGGGGATGGTTGCGGTTGGCGGCCCTTGCCGAGGAGCCAATCGAATTCTTCGGGCGGTTCTCCTTCGCCTCTGCGCCGCCGTTACCGCATCACCCGAAGAGCCAGCTCGAACGGTTGGTGGGCAAACGGATCCTGGACGCCGACGAGCTACGTGCGATGGACACAACCATCTGGGAAATCCGGCCGGCCCAGCCAGCTGATTCCAGCGAACGGTTTCTGACCGCGTCGCAGCGCCAGGACGGCGCGCTTTCCGCAGAACCAATCGCCTGCCCGGGGCCGTGGCTACTGCACCTCACCGATCCGCACTACGCGACCGGACGGTTCCGGCAGGAACATCAGTGGCGTTTGGAGACCGAAGACGGAGCGACACGCCCCACCATGGTCGACGCAATCTCGAACGCGTTGGCTCATCACCAGCGGTCCATCGGCGCGGTGCTCGTCACTGGCGATCTCACCTATGTCGCCGCTCCCGAGGAATTCGACGCGGCACGGGCGGGTCTCTTCAAGCTGACGAACGGACTGCTCGGGCTGGGTATGGAGCATCTCGTAGTCATTCCCGGCAATCATGACATAGCGTGGACGCGCGGTGAGTCTTATGAATACGGGGCACCGGTCGAGGTGGCACCGGCAGAGGCGACTGCCGGCTATCGAAAGTTCTTCCACGCACTCTTTGGATACCCGGCCTCAACCCACCTCTCCATGGCTCGCCGTTTTGTCTTTCCCGGTGGCAACCTCCTCGATATCGCCGCAGTCAACTCCAGCTCCCTAGAGCAGGGGCAGTCTTTCCTGGCCGGCATGGGCCGGGTGCAGGAGCCCGCATATCGCGAGGTGGCGAGCGCACTCACCTGGTCGAGCCCGGGATCAGCCCTACGAGTGCTCGCGCTGCACCATCATCTCGCGCTGACCGAAGACCTCGAATCACCTGACGAGTACGCCACCGGTTTCGGGATCGCGATCGATGCGCCCAGGATCCAGCGCATGGGTGCGCGTGATGGTGTACACCTCGTGGTACACGGCCACAAGCATCGTGCGTTCGTCTGGCGCGCCGAGGCGTACCACCTCCCGGAGTACAGCAACGAGCGCTGGGAGTTGGGACGCTTCAACATTGTTGGCGGCGGGAGCAGCGGCTCGAGCTCGTCAGACGGGCGGCGTAACTTTTTCAATCTGATCAGGGTCGTGGGTTCCGTTGTGGAGTTGGAAATGTATCGGAGTCAACAGCAAGGCGCGTTCGAGCGCTTCATGACCTGGCGGGCGCCGTTGACCACCGGGGCAGACGGCCGACTGGAGATCGCTCCCTGGCAGGTCGTTCCTCATGACTGACAAACGCCCGATCGTGAACGCACTCGTCCTCGACATGGACAACACGTTGTACGACTGGGTGGCGTACTTCGTGCCTGCGGTCCGAGCGATGGTGACGGTGGCTGCCAAGCTTTTGGCCGTGTCCGAGGACGAGTTGCGGGGCGACCTCCGGTTCGTGCACCGCACTCACGGCAACACCGAGCACCCCTTCGCGTTGCTTGAGACCGCAGCCGTCGAGCGACAAATGCCTGCGATGAGCCAACGGGCACGACACGAGCATCTGCTGCCGGCCTTCGCCGCCTTCAACGAAGTCAGGCGAAACCATCTTCGCCTCTACCAGGGCGTAGAAAGTACTCTCCGAGCCGTCAAGGCCACGGGTTGTCGCATAGTGGGCCACACCGAGGCCAAGGACGTGAACATCAGCAGCCGAGCACGGGCTCTCGGATTGGAATCGATGCTGGAAGCGGTCTACGCGCCCCGGTTTGTCGGGCCGCCGCACCCGCTGGGCGTCGATCGGCGGTCGACTCCAGCCGCGATCGAGGTTTGCGTTCTCCCGCCGACAGCACGCAAACCCAACCCGGACATTGCCCGGCGAATCGCTGAGCAGCTCAACGTTCCGCCCGCCCGCTGCCTGTATGTGGGTGACAACCTGAGCAAGGACGTGGTGATGGCCAAGCGAGCGGGAATGCTCGCAGCGTGGGCGCGCTACGGCACACACCACGACCCCGAGCTTTGGCGCGACTTGGTGGCGCTGTCCCATTGGGAGGCTACGGCCGTCAGTGCGGCGGAGAGCACAGGCGACGACTCGACACGGTTTGCGCCAGACGTCACGCTTGACGCCTTCTACGAGTTACTGGACCACTACGCGTTCGCCCCAGATCCCCAGTCAAGGCAATCTCAGATGGCGTCCGACTGCCTGGCAACTGGTCCGACAGAGTGAGCGAAGCCGCGGAGGGCCGACCGTGAGGCCGGCCACCCGCTCCTCCGGCTCACACCGCCCATGTTGTCGTCGTGCTCAAGGAGCAGTTGGTCATCCAATAGCACCGCGTCAGTCGGCCTGGGCGGCCAGCTCGCGGGCGCGGTCCCGGGCAGCCTCCAGCGCGGCGAGCAGCGCCGCCCGGACGCCGTGCTTCTCCAGCTCACGGATCGCGGAGATGGTGGTGCCGGCCGGCGAGGTGACCGCCTCGCGCAGCTTGACCGGGTGCTCGCCGGAGTCGCGCAGCATCACCGCGGAGCCGATGGCGGTCTGCACGATCAGCTCGTGCGCCACCTGCCGGGGCAGGCCGAGCAGGATGCCCGCGTCGATCATGGCTTCAACCAGCAGGTAGAAGTAGGCCGGGCCGGAACCGGAGAGCGCCGTGACCGCGTCCTGCTGCGACTCGGGCACCCGGAGCGTCTGCCCGAGGGGCTTGAACATCTCTTCGGCCAGCGCCAGGTGCGCTCCGGTGGCGTACGCGCCCGCGGAGATCGCGGTCATCGCCTCGTCGACCAGCGCCGGGGTGTTGGTCATGACCCGGACCACCGGGGTGCCCTCGGGCAGCCGCCGGTTGAAGAAGCTGGTGGGCAGCCCGGCGCAGAGCGAGATGACGAGCTTGTCGGCCGGCACCTTGGGGCCGATCTCGTCGAGCAGCGCGGCGGCGTCCTGCGGTTTCACCGACACCGCGAGCACCGCCGCCTCGTCCACGGCGGTGAGATTGTCGACCACCCGTACGCCGTAGCGGGCGGCCAGTTCCTCGGCGCGCGCCGGTCGGCGGGCGGTGGCCAGCAGCCGGTCCACCGGCCATCCCGAGCGCAGCAGCCCGGAGAGCATCAACTCACCGATCTTGCCCGCGCCGATCACCGCGACCGTGTGCACTTCGGCTGACATCTGGGCCGTACCCCCTCGCGTCGGGTCGCGGCGCGGCGGGCCCGCAGGCCCGCCGCGCGTCGACCGTCGATCAGCTGCCGAAGAAGACCTCGGCCTCGGCGTACCGCTCCAGCGGCACGGTCTTCAGCTCGCGGGTGGCCTCCGCGAGCGGCACCCGGACGATGTCGGTGCTCTGCATCGCGACCATCTTGCCCCAGTCGCCGTCGTTGACCGCGTCGATGGCCTGCAGGCCCAGGCGGGTGGCGAGCACCCGGTCGAAGGCGGTCGGGGTGCCACCGCGCTGGATGTGACCCAGCACCACCGTGCGGGCCTCCTTGCCGGTCTTGGCCTCCAGCTGCTCGGCCAGCCACTGGCCGATGCCGCCGAGGCGGACGTGGCCGAACGAGTCCAGCTCCTGGTTGGCGAGCACCATCTGGCCGTCCAGCGGCTGCGCGCCCTCGGCGACCACCACGATCGGGGCGTACTGGTGCTGGAAGCGCTTCTCGACGTAGCCGGCCACCTGGTCGACGTCGAACTGCCGCTCGGGCAGCAGGATCACGTTGGCGCCGCCGGCCAGGCCGGCGTGCAGGGCGATCCAGCCGGCGTGCCGGCCCATCACCTCGACGACCAGGGTGCGGTGGTGGCTCTCCGCCGTGGTGTGCAGGCGGTCGATGGCCTCCATCGCGATGTTGACCGCGGTGTCGAAGCCGAAGGTGTAGTCGGTGGCGCCCAGGTCGTTGTCGATCGTCTTCGGCACGCCGACCACGTGCACGCCCAGCTCGTAGAGCTTGGTGGCGACGCCGAGGGTGTCCTCGCCGCCGATCGCGATCAGCGCGTCCACGCCCTGCGAGGCGAGGTTGTCCTTGATCCGCTCGACGCCGTTCTCGATCTTGAACGGGTTGGTCCGGGACGAGCCGAGGATGGTGCCGCCGCGGGGCAGGATGCCGCGGACGTCGGCGATGTCCAGGGGACGGGACAGACCCTCCAGCGGGCCCTTCCAACCGTCCCGGAAGCCCACGAACTCGTGACCGTAAGTGGCGACGCCCTTGCGGACCACCGCCCGGATGACCGCATTGAGACCCGGGCAGTCGCCGCCGCCGGTGAGCACGCCGATACGCATGATCCGCTCATCCTCCTGGAGCATCAGGTAAAGCCCGATAAGCCCCAGGATATGTGTCAGATCAGACCATCGGCGCCGTTGCCGGCCCGGGGCGGGCCGTCACTGCGCACTGTAGTCGGCCTGCCGGTGCGACGACAGCGCGCCCCGGTCACCGGCGCGGTCAGTAGGCCACCTCGTGGTTCTCGCCGACCTTCGGTGGCCGGCCGGTGACCGCGGCCTTCGCGTAGCCCAGCAGGTTGACCACCGTGCTGTTCGGCGAGTCCCAGTACTCGGCGGAGCTGGCGTGCACCTTGATCAGGGTCAGCCCCGGGGTGTCCAGCCCGTCCGGGAACCACGCGGTGAGCAGCGGGTTCCACAACCGCTCGGCGCGGGACGGGTCGAACCCCTCGGTGGCCGTGCCGGAGATCGACACCCAGGCGTGGTGCCGCTGGTCGGAGAAGGCGACGTTGACCTCCGGGTTCACCCGGATCTGACGAACCTTGGCCGAGTCCGCGGAGGCGAAGAACCACAGGTCGCCGTCGAACTCGGCCTCCTGGAGGCCCATCGGCCGGCTCACCTGCCGCCCGTCCAGGGCGATCGTGGTGAGCATGCAGATCCGCGCTTCGCGGGCCAGCTCGGTGACCCGGCCGCGGGCCTCGGCGGCAGTGGTCGGCTCGTTGCTCATGGCACTCTCCCTCGGCTCGGCTCGCCGAAACGGTGCCCGGGACAGAACCGGTCAAACCTCCAAAGGTACGACCACTGTCAGCGGGTCGTCATCGCCCGCCAGCGGGCCAGGTTGTGCCGGGCGTCGACCAGGGCGTCATGCCGGGCCGCGTCCGCGTCCGGCAGGGTCGGTCGGCCACGGTCGTCCCAGAGCTGCCGCAGCTCCTTGGTGAACCGGGGAATCTCCCGGGGCAGCGCCGGCATCGCACCCCAGAGCTGGGCCAGCACCACGTGGTCGTACGCGGCGTACCAGGCCCACAACTCCAACTGCTCCCCCGGCCGGTCCCGGATCGGCGCCATGAGGAAGTCGTACAGGTCGTCGCGGATGCGCTCCCGCGAGCGCCAGGCCCGGTCGGCCGGCGAGGGCAGCTTGTCCAGCACGTTGCGCCGCACCCAGGGCACGGCGCGGGAATCGTCGAACTCGGTGGAGACCGCGTAGAACTCGCGGCCGTACTCGTCGACGACACCGATCGACACGAGGTCGACGAGCCGGCCGTCCTCGATGAACTCGCAGTCGTAGAAGTAGCGGTAGACCATTCCGGCCATCCTCGCCCACCGCCTTCCGGCGGTGGGCGGCGGGGCCGCCCGACCGCTCGTCGGAGGTCGGCGACGAGGGGGGTACGCCGCAGCTCGCGACGGTCACGGAAGTGCTTCGAGGGGTGTACAGCAAGCGACCGGACCGTCATGATCTGATGTGTACCGCTACCGGACGCCGAACCGGTGTCAGTTCACCTTGTCAGGGCCATCAGGTTCACCCGGTGAGCGAGTGTGTGGTCCATGACCGGGGAGGGGTTGGGCCGTGGAGATGCGCCTGCCGGAGCCGGGTGACGCGCTCACGGGTGTCGAGATGTTCGCCGGGCTGGAGCCTGAGGTGCGGCAGCGCGTCATCGCCGCCGCCGTTCCGCGCACCTACCGCAAGGGTCAACTGCTCTTCGTCGAGAACGACCCGGGCGAGTCGCTGATCGTGCTGCGCCGAGGCGCGGTCGCCGTCTTCCGTACCGCGCCCACCGGGGAACGGGCCGTGCTGTCGGTCATCCGTCCGCCGGACGTGCTCGGCGAGGTCTCCCTGCTCGACGCGTCCACCCGGTCCGCCTCGGCCGAGGCCATCGAGGACTGCGCGGCGCTCGCGCTCTCCCGTGGGGCGTTCATGGAGCTGGTGCACTCCAACCCCCGCATCCTGGACGCGGTGATGCGCTCACTGGGCGGGCTGATCCGCCGGCTCACCGAGCAGAACGCCGACCACGTCTTCCTCGACCTGCCCGGCCGGGTGGCCAAGACGCTGGTCCGGTTGGCCGGCGAGAGCCAGGCGCCGATGATCACGATCGAGCTCAACCAGAGCCAGCTGGCCGAGATGGCCGGCGGCTCCCGGCAGAGCGTCAACCAGGCGATCGGGTCGTTCGCCAGTCGCGGTTGGCTGCGCACCGAGGGGCGCCGGATCGTGGTGACCGACGTGGCCGCGTTGCGCCGACGCGCCGGTATGAACGACCGCTGACCCACCGGCACAGGCATGACGCGGCCGGGCCGCCCGTCGGCGACCCGGCCGCGTCGACGCGTCACCGGCGCTGGTTCACACCCCGGAGCTGCCCGGGCCGGCCCACTTGTCCGGGCCCTTGCCGTCACCGCCCGGGCCGTGGGACTGCTCGCTGACGATGCCCTCGGCCTGGAGCGTGGCGAGCGTGGCGGCGTCGACGTCCACCGACTCGCCCGCGGAGTGGCTGACACCGTTGCCGTCGGTCCAGTCGCTTTCCAGCTTGACGTACACCATTGACCTGTCCCCCTCTGGTCGCTGATCGCATGTGGCTGACTGAATGTAGTCCGCTTCCGCCCTGATGGACTGTCCACAAGCCAACAGGCCGGTACCTGACAGGTTCGCCGACAGCGATACTCCTTTCAGGCGGCGCCGGTGGGCGTCGACCGGTTTCGCCAGTGGAGGATGTCATCGCCGCGCAGTGTGAGCGCTGTGGACGTACGGCCGCCGACGGCGACCGCTTCTGCGGTGGCTGCGGCGCCGAACTGGGTGCGGTCTGCCCGCACTGCCTGCGCCCGCTCGCCTCCGACGTCACGTTCTGCACCTCGTGCGGGTCGCCCCGGCCGGGCGCGGACCGGCCCGCCGCGGTCACCCCGCAGGAGGACCGCCGCCGGGTGAGCGTCCTCTTCGTCGACCTGATCGACTTCACCCCGTACGTCGAGCGGGCCGACCCGGAGCAGGTCCGCGGCATGCAGACCGGGTTCTTCTCCGCCGCCCGGCGGGTGGTCGGCCAGTACGGCGGGGTGGTGGAGAAGTACATCGGCGACGCGGTGATGGCGCTCTTCGGCGCTCCCGTCGCCACCGAGACGGACGCGCTGCGCTGCGTACGGGCCGGGCTGGAGCTGCAACGGGTGCTCACCCGGTTCGCGCCGACCGGGAGCACCGAGCTGCGGTTCCGGGTGGGGGTGGCCACCGGCGAGGCGTTGGTCGACGTGGCCGCGGCCCGCGACGGCGGGCAGGCGATCGTGGCGGGGGACGTGGTGAACACCGCCTCCCGGATGCAGTCCGTCGCGCCGCCGGGCGGGGTGCTGGTGTGCGGCACCACGCACGCGCTGACCAAGGACGCGATCCGCTACGAGGAGCAGCCACCGGTCACCCTGCGCGGCCGCTCCTCGCCGACCGAGGTGTGGCTCGCCCTGTCCCCGCTGCGGCGCCAGCCCACCGACCGGGAACCGGACACGACGCCGTTGGTCGACCGGGAACACGAGCTGGGCATGCTGGTCAACGCCCTGCACCGGTCTCTGCGGGACCGGCTGCCGCAGGTGGTGACCATCTTCGGTCGGGCCGGCATCGGCAAGAGCCGCCTGCTGCGCGAGTTGTACCGGCACACCGGTCGGCTGGTCGACGAGCCGTTGACCTGGCGCACCGGGCGCTGCCCGCCGTTCGGGGAGAACGTCACGTTCGCCGCGCTCGCCGACATCGTCAAGTCCGAGGCCGGCATCCTGGACACCGACCCGGCGGCCAGCGCGGCGCAGCGGCTGGCCGCCGCCGTCGGCGAGCTGATCGGCCCGGGTGAACGGGACCGGGTGGTGGACGCGCTGCGCCCGCTGGTCGGGTTGCCCGGCACGCCGCTGCCGGCCGAGGAGGCGGAGTCGGCGTGGCGGCGGTTCCTGCTGGCGCTGGCCGCCCGCCGTCCCACCGTGCTGGTCTTCGAGGACCTGCACTGGGCCGACGACGCGATGCTGCGCTTCGTGGAGCTGCTCGGGGCGGCGGCCCGCGAGGTGCCGCTGCTGCTGCTGTGCACCGCCCGCCCCGAGCTGGTCGACCGGGACCCGAGCTGGGCCGGCACCATCACCGGCTCGGTGACGATCACCCTGCCGCCGCTGCGGGACACCGGGATCGCCGCGCTGTACGCGCACATGTTCGGTCAGGCGGCGTTCTCCGCCGACATGTTGAGCCCGCTGATCGAGGTGGCCGGCGGCAACCCGCTCTACGCCCACGAGTACGTCCGGATGTTGATCGAGCAGGGCGCGCTGCGCCAGTCCGGGCGGGGCTGGTCACTGGACAAGCACCTCGAACTGACCATGCCGGAGAGCGTGCACGCGGTGATCGCCAACCGGGTGGACCTGCTCGACGCGAAGGACCGGGCGGTGCTGCTGGCCGCGTCGGTGGTTGGCGTGCAGTTCTGGCCCGGCGCGGTGGCCGCCGCGCTGGGTCAGCAGGTCGAGTCGGTCGAGCGCGCGCTGCGCCGGCTGGAGCAGCGTGACTTCGTGCACGAGCAGGCGGCGTCGACGATGGCCGGGCAGGCGGAGTTCCGGTTCCGGCACGTGCTGGTGCGCGACGTGTGCTACCAGCGGCTGCCGCGCACCGAGCGGGTGGCCCGCCACGAACGGGCGGCGGACTGGCTCGACGCGTTGTCGCACAGCCGCGACACCGACCTGGCCGAGGTGCTCGCCCACCATCGCTGGGCGGCCCACGAGATCGCCCGCTCCCTCGGCATGGAGATCCGCCGGTACGCCGCGCCGGCCCGGCAGGCGCTGCACCGCGCGGCCCGCCGGGCGTACGCGCTGCACGGGCTGGACGCGGCGGCCGCCCACGCGGGTCGGGCGCTCGGCCTGGCCGACGACAGCGACCCGGTCGGCCGGCTCCAACTGGAGCTGCTGAGCACCGAGATCTCGTTCTACCGCGACGGCAACGCGTTCCTTTCCGGTGGCGGCCCGGAGCAGGTGCACGCGCTCGCCGACCGGATGTTGGCGCACGGCGACAACGCCTGCGCGGCGCGGGCGTGGACGCTGCTCGGCCAGGCCGCCTGGCTGCGCGCCGACCGCGGTGACGCCCTGGCCTGCCTGGACCGGGCCGTGCAGCTGTTCGAGTCGCTGCCGGACACCCCGCAGAAGGCGGACGCGTACGCCGAGCTGGGCCGGCTGCACATGCTCAACTACGAGCGCGACCCGGCCGTGGCGGCGGCGGAGATCGCCGCGGAGATCGCCGAACGGCTGGGCCTGACCGAGACGCGCACCAACGCCCGGATCACCGCCGCGACCGCCCGCTACCAGTCCGGGGACCGGGTCGGTCTGGACGAGCTGCACGCGATCGTCGAGTTCAGCCGTGCCGGTCAGCTGCTGGCGCTGCCCCGCGCCACGCAGAACCTTGCCTGGGCGATCCGGGAGGAGGGCGACTGGTTGCGCTCCGACGCCCTGCTCTCGGCCGCGCCGGCGCGTACCGCCAGCGGTCAGACGTTGACCACCAGCTACTCGGCCGAGGCGATGCGCGCCTGGTTCGAGGGCGACTTCGGCCGGCTGCTCACCGCGGCGGAGGCGTTCGTGGACACGCCGACCGGGAGTTGGGACATGCAGGTGCGGGGGCTGCGCTGCTGCCTGCTGGTGCTGCGCGACGACGACGATCCGGCCGACCTGGATGACGCCCTGGACACCGCGCGGCGCAGCGGGTTCCACCGGCTGCACTGGACGATGTTGGGCATGGCCGCGCTGTGCCGGGCGTTGCAGGGTCGCGCCGACGAGGCGGCGGAGCTGATCGACGAGCTGGACCGGTCCTGGTCGGCGGTGCCGGCCCTCGCCAGCGGGGAGTGGATCGCGGCAGCCGCGTACGCCGCAGCCCTCGCCGGCCGGGACGCGGCGGTGCGGGTCCGGGCGATGCTGGGCCGG
>NZ_JAEVHM010000182.1 GCF_016802865.1 Micromonospora parastrephiae
GGTCCGCCGACGGGCGCGGTGACCGCGGCCGAGGTGGCCGAACGGGCCGCGGCGGCGAACCCCTCGCCGCCCGGGTCTGGCAGGAGGCCGTCGAGGCGCTCGCCGACGGCCTGGCCACCGGGCAGGCGCTGTTCGACGTGGCGACGATCGTGCTCGGCGGCGGCCTGGCCCAGGCCGGGGACCGGCTGCTCACCCCCCTGCGGGCGGCGCTGCACGAACGAATGACCTTCCACCGGGAGCCGCGGCTGGCCGCGGCGGCCCTCGGCGACGAGGCCGGTTGCCTCGGCGCGGCTCTGCTCGCCCTGGACGCCACGGGTGTCCATGACCATCAGGAGAAACGATGACCGTACGGGTGAACGGCCGAGTGGTGACCCCGAACGGCGTCATCCGGCAGGGCTGCGTCGAGTGGGACGGGGACCGGATCACCGCGGTGGCCGAGTATCCGTCGGTGCGGGACGGGCACTGGATCCTGCCCGGCTTCGTCGACATGCACACCCACGGCGGGGGCGGGCACACCTTCACCACCGGGGACGCCGACGAGGCCCGGGCGGCGGCCGGCTTCCACCTGGCGCACGGCACCACCACGCTGCTGGCCAGCCTGGTGAGCGCCCCCTTCCCGCTGATGCGCGCGGCCACCGAGGCGTTCGCCCCGCTGGTCGAGGAGGGTGTGCTGGCGGGTGTCCACTTCGAGGGGCCGTACCTGTCGGCCGCACGCTGCGGCGCCCAGAACCCGGAGTACCTGCGCGACCCGTCCATCGACGAGCTGACCGAGCTCATCACGGTGGGCCGGGGCGCGATCCGGATGGTCACCCTCGCCCCGGAGCGCGACGGCGCGCTGGAGGCCATCAAACTGCTCGCCGCGCAGCGGGTCGTGGCCGCGGTGGGGCACACCGACGCGACGTACGAGCAGACCCGTGCCGCCGTCGCCGCCGGCGCCAGCGTCGGCACCCACCTGTTCAACGGCATGCGGCCGGTGCACCACCGCGAGCCGGGACCGGTGGTGGCGCTGCTCGACGCGCCCACCGTGATCTGCGAACTCGTCGCCGACGGGGTGCACCTGCACGACGGCATCCTGACGTTCACCACCGCCACCGTCGGCCCGGACCGGGCCGCGCTGATCACCGACGCGATGGCCGCCGCGGGTATGCCCGACGGCGAGTACGAGCTGGGTGGCCAGGCCGTCACCGTGACCGACGGGGTGGCGCGGCTGGCCCGCGACGGCGCGATCGCCGGCAGCACCCTGACCATGGAGGCCGCGCTGCGGCACGCCGTGGACGCGGGGATCCCGATGGCCGACGCCGCCCGGATGGTGGCCACCACCCCGGCGCGGGCCATCGGCCTGGGCGACCGGGTCGGCGCGCTTCAGGTCGGTCTCCGCGCCGACCTGGTGGTCCTGGACGACGACCTGAACGTGGTGCGGGTGCTGCGCGGAGGCTCCTGGGTGGAGTGAGTCGGCGGCTCGGACGCCGCTGCGGGCTGCGGGCTGCGGGCTGCGGGCTGCGGGCTGCGGGCTGCGGGCTGCGGGCTGAATCGTTTGCGGCATCAGCTCCAAAGGCAATCGCCGAATACTCCCGCCACCGCAGTCGAGCGGGGTCAGCCGACGACGGGGACGTCGACGCCGAGGACGGCCTGCTCGTCGGGGCGGTGCACCAGCACGTCAGACAGGTACGACTGGACCGCGTGGCGCATGCCGACGTCCCGGCCGGCCCGCTCGGAGAGCAGCCACTTGTGCTCGATGATCTGCGCGAACAGTTCCTGCGGCTCCAGCTTCCGGCGCAAATGCGCGGGAACGGCCCGGACCACCGGCTCGAAGACCTCGGTGAGCCAGCGGTGCGCCGCCTGCTGCTCGTCGGTCAGGTCGCTCTCCGCCCGGTAGGCGTCCAGGTCGTTGAGCAGCTTGCGGGCCTGGTTCTCCTCGGCGTCCAGGCCGGTCAGCCGCAGCAGCCGCCGGGTGTGGTAGCCGGCGTCGACGACCTTCGGCCGGACCAGGTAGCGCCCGTCGTCGATCGACGACATGGCCACCTCGGCCACGTCGAAGCCCAGCTCGTTGAGGCGGCGGATCCGGCCCTCGATGTCGTGCCGCGCCTCCCGCTCGACCGCCTGCTCGTAGGTGATCTCGTGCCACAGCCGCTCGTAGCGCTGCACGACCTCCTCGCACACCACCTCCGGGTCGATGGACTCGTGCAGGAGGCCGGCGGCCTGGAGGTCCAACGCCTCGCCGAAGATGTTGACCCGGGCGATCTCCAGGTCCTCACCGCGCTGCCCGTTGGAGAGCGAGTTGTGCAGGGCACCCGTCTCCGCGTCCACCAGGTAGGCGGCGAAGGCGCCCGCGTCCCGACGGAACAACGTGTTGGACAGCGAGCAGTCGCCCCAGAAGAAGCCGGTCAGGTGCATTCGCACGATCAGGGCGGCGAGCGCGTCCAGCAGCCGGCTCATCGTCTCCGGTCGCAGCGTGTGCGAGAACAGCGCCCGGTACGGCAGCGAGAACTGCAGGTGCCGGGTGATCAGCACCGATTCGAGGGGCTCCCCGTCCTCGGTCTGCCGGTCGGCGACGACCGCCACCGCCTCGACCGACGGGAAGTCGATCCGCTCCAGAGCCCGCAGCAGGTCGTACTCCCGCTCGGCAATCCGCTCGCGGGTCTCCTTGAACGCGTACACGTACTCGCCCAACCGGACGAACCGGACGACGTGTCGGGAGATGCCCTGCGGCAGGGCCACCAGGTGCTGGGCAGGCCACTCCTCCAGCGGTGTCGACCAGGGCAGGTCGAGCAGCGCCGGGTCCACGAGGGCAGACGTGATCCGCACGGGCACAAGCATGACTGGTCTTCCCCCGCATCCGCCTCTCATCGTGGCTCGGCCCACAGCGCCGTACACCCCGGCCTCGCCGGGGGCCGGTAGCGTGGTCCCGTGCTCAAACCCACGGCGGTACGACGTGACCTGCGGCTACGCCCGGTCCGGCCGGCCGGCTGGTGGTTCGACGCCCTGCTGCTGGTGGGGCTGGTAGGGCTGACCCTCGCGCTCGCCGCCGACCAGCTCTTCGGCTTGGATCGGGCGGTCGCCGACTGGGCCGACGGGCACCGCCCGGCCGCCGCCTACTGGGTAGCCCGGGTGCTGAACTTCCTCGGCCAGGGCACCCCGCTGACCCTGATAGGAGCCGGGCTGGGCGTGCTGCTGGCCGTCCGGCTGCGGTCGGTGCGGCCCATCCTGCTGCCGGTGGTCGGGTTCGTGACCACCACCTTCACGATCGGTCCGCTGAAGGTCTGGACCGCTCGGGCGGCGCCGAGCGCCAGCGTCAAGGAGCCGTTCCTGCCGCCCGAGCAGACCCTGCCGCTGTTCCACGACGACCTGCCGGTGCGATTCGCCCAGTCCTACCCGTCGGGGCACGTCGCCAACGCGATCGTCTGGTACGGCGTCATCGCGCTGCTGCTCGCTCCGCTGGCCCGCAGCTTCGGCCGGCAACTGCCCGCCCGGCTGGTCACGGTGATCCGCGTGGTGCCGCCGCTGGTGGTCCTCACGACCACCACCTACCTGGGCTGGCACTGGCTGACCGACTCGGTGGCCGGCCTCCTGCTGGGCCTGCTGCTGGACCGGCTGCTGCACCGGGCGCCCTGGGACGACGTGCCGTTACCGGGGCGGCTCCGCGGACGGGACCGGCCGTTCACCTCGTACCCCTAGGGTTTCGGTTCGTGGATCAACTGGCGCGGCGGCTGGGCGTACCCGATGCGGTTGTCATCGGGTTGGGCTCGATGCTCGGCGCGGGCGTCTTCGTGGTCTTCGGCCCGGCGGTGGCGGCGGCCGGCGGCGCCGGCCTGCTGCCCGCGCTGGTGCTGGCCGGCTTCGTCGCGTTCTGCAACGCGACCAGCTCGGCGCGGCTCGCGGCCCGTTACCCGGAGTCCGGCGGCACCTACGTCTACGGCCGGGAACGCCTCGGGCCGTTCGCCGGGTTCCTGGCCGGTTGGGGCTTCGTGGTCGGCAAGACGGCCAGCTGCGCGGCGATGGCGTTGACCATCGGGGCTTACCTGTGGCCGGGCCAGGCCCGGCTGGTCGCCGCCGGCGCGGTGCTCGCGGTGACCGCGGTGAACCTGTGCGGCATCGGCAAGACCGCAGCGGTGACCAGGGCGTTGGTCGCGCTGGTGCTCGCGGTGCTGGCCCTCGTCACGGTCGTCGGGCTGGTCGGTGGGCCGGTGGACCTGGGCCGGCTCGGCGAACCCGGCGGTTCGGCGCGGGGCGTGCTCACCGCCGCCGGGTTGCTGTTCTTCGCCTTCGCCGGGTACGCCCGGATCGCCACCCTCGGCGAGGAAGTCCGCGACCCGCAACGGACCATTCCGCGCGCGGTGCCGCTGGCGCTCGGGGTGGTGCTCGCGATCTACCTGGTGCTGGCCGTGGTCGCGCTCGGCGTGCTCGGGGCCGACCGGCTGGCCGATTCCGCCGCGCCCCTGGTCGACGTGGTGACCGCCGCCGGGCTGCCCGGCCTGGCGTGGGTCGTCCGCGCCGGTGCCACCATCGCGGTCGTCGGGGTGCTGCTGTCCCTCGTCGCCGGGGTGGGCCGGACCACCCTCGCGATGGCCCGCCGTCGCGACCTACCCGGCGCGCTGGCCGCCGTGCACCCGGTGCGCCAGGTGCCGCACCGCGCCGAACTGGCGGTCGCCGCCGTGGTGATCGTGGTGGTGCTGCTCGGCGACGTCCGCGACGCGATCGGCTTCTCCAGCTGCACGGTGCTCGTCTACTACGCGATCACCAACGCGGCGGCGCTCACCCTGGGCCGGGACCCGGACCGGCGGCTACCGGTGCAGGTGCTCGCCGGGCTCGGGTTGGTCGGGTGTCTTCTGTTGGTGGTCAACCTGCCGCTGAGCAGCGTCCTCGCCGGCTTCGCCGTGCTCGCCGTCGGCGCCGCCTGGCATTTCGCGCGGCAGCGGAGTCGCTGACCGGTGCGGCTCACCACCGGCCGGCCCGGCGGGCCGGTACACCGGGCCGGTACGGGCGGGCGGGGCGCACTGCCCGGTCAGCCAGTCCAGGCCACGGCGGCGGGCGACCACGGTCAGCCGGTCACCGGCGAAGATCACCTGTCGGGGGTCGAGGTCCCTCCACCAGATCGTCTTCGCCCCGTTGGCCGGAGTCCGGGCGATCAACCGGACCTGTCCGTCCCGGTTGACCATGTCGAGTGGACGGCCGTCGAGATCGGAGCCCGCGGCGACCGGCACCTCGGCGACCGGCAGCGCGTGCCGGTCGACCGGAATCGTGGTGATCACCGCGCGTTCGGTGAGGGCGCCGATGAAGGCCGGGGCGGCCAGGTAGGAGACCGATCGGGACACGCCGAGGGCGAACGTCTCCTCGACCCGCTCGGCGAAGTCACCGTCGAAGAGCCGCAGCACCACCCGCAGGTCGTCGCGGAGATCCCGGGCGGCCAGCGCCGCCTCCAGGTTCGCCACGTCGTCGGTGGACGCCACCACCAACGCCTGACAGTCGGCCACCGACGCGGCGGCCAGGGTCTCCGGCAGGGCGGCGTCCCCGACGATGAGCGGCACCTCCAACTGCCGGGCCAGCGCCGCGCCGCGCGGCTCCGGGTCCTTGTCGATCGCCACCACCTCGACGTCGTACTCGCGCAGCTGCGCCATCACCCGGGTGCCGACGTTGCCCAGGCCGATCACCACGACGTGCCCGACCCGCGCGGGTTGCAGCCGGCCGGTGTGCAGGGCCAGCCGCGCGTTGACGATGCCGTCCACCACGACGGCGGTGATCAGCGGGATCAGCGCCAGTCCGGCCAGGTTGAGCACCACCTGCATGATCTGCGCATCGGCCGCCTTGCCGGTGTCCGGATCGGCGCCGCTGAGCGTCGTGACCAGCGTCAGGTACAACGCCTCCGCCGGGGAGACGCCCTCGGCGCGGGAGATCAGCGCGCCGAGCACCGCGATCACCGCCAGCACCAGCATCACCGCGACGCCGATCTTGCGGGTCGCGAAGCCGCGTACCGCCCCGAGCACCATCGTGACCGGACGGCGCCGCCGCCGGGCCCGGACCAGTCGGCGGGCCGCCACCTCCGTCCCCGGCGGCTGGCCGGTCGCCTCGGCCAGCACCAGATCGGCGCCGGCCTGCTCGGCCGGCAGCAGGTCCACCCCCTGCTCATCGCCGCCGTGGGCCAACGCGCAGACCACGTCCTGCGGACGCACATCGGCTCGTCGGGCAACCCGGAACGTCTTGTCCCGATGTTGGAAGGAACTCGGGTCGACCTCGCCGAGCGCGGCCGCCACGAACGCCGGCGCCGCCATCTCGGCGTCGGAGAGCACCTCGACCGGCGCCTTGAGCAGCTTTCGTACCCCGTCGGCGAGGGTGCCGTTGAACATCCGCAGCACCTGGCGGACCCGCTGGTCCACGGCCTGGGCGCAGAGCGCGGCGTGCAGGTTGCCGACGTCGTCCTGGTGCAGCAGGGCCAGCCCGGCCGCCCCGGCCAGCCCGGCGGCGTCGAACGTGGCCACGTCCAGCCGATCCGAACGGACCACCCGCACCCCACGCAGCCCCGCCACGTCCGGCCCGTTGCTGCGGTAACGCTCCGGCACCACGACGGTCACCCGGGCCCCGCCGGCCGGCAGCTCGGATTCGAGCATCGCCCGCGCGACGTAGTAGGCGAGCGCGTCCTTCCCGCAAATCACGTAGTGCGGTCGCGGGTCACCGACGGACCGAAGCCGCCAGTTCCACTCGACCGCCCGTCGCGCCCGGTCCCGCCACGGCTCCGCCATGCCCGGATCGTAATCAGCACGACCAGGCTGGGCGACCCCGTCCGGATCATCCCCGACCAGGCATGTCGGCTCCGGCGACGGGTAGAGCAGCGCAATGCAGACCTTCCTGCCGTACCCGGGCTTCCTGGCCAGCGCCCGCGCGCTGGACCAGAGGCGGCTGGGCAAGCAGCGGGTGGAGGCCATCCAGGTGCTGCGTGGACTCACCCGTCCCGGATACGGCTGGCGTAACCATCCGGCGGTGAAGATGTGGGCCGGGTACGAGGAGGCGCTCACCCGGTACGGACTGGACATGTGTGCCGTCTGGACCGAACCGGGGCGCGCCGACACCTGTGCCGCCACGATGACCGTCGACCTGGCCGCTGCCTGCGGAACCGCCGTGGTGCGTACCCAGGAGGAACTGGCCCGGGCCGGTGAGCTGCCGCCCTGGCTGGGCCGCGACGACCTGCACCTGAGCCACCGCTCGTCGCTGGTGCGCAAGGACCCCGCGCACTACCGCCCGATCTTCGGCGACGACGTCCCGGAGGACCTGGAGTACGTCTGGCCCAGCTCCGACCGCACGCGCCGCTGCCTGCCGTAGGGGAGACTGGGCGAAAGACGGAGGTGCTCGTGGCGCTGTCGCAAGTGGTGGGTCGGCTCATCGGCGTACGTCAGCACCAGGTGGACCCGGGCGGTGGTGGCGCCGACCGCGTGCCACGACCGGTCGCGGCCGTGGTGGTCGGTGGCGGCATCGCCGGCATGTCGGCGGCGGTGGTGCTGGCCGAGCGCGGGGTGGCGGTGACGGTGCTGGAGGCCGCGCCCACGTTGGGCGGCCGGCTGGGCGCCTGGCCGGAGACGCTCGCCGACGGCAGCCAGCGCAACGAGCACGGCTTCCACGCGTTCTTCCGGCAGTACTACAACTGGCGGTCCATCCTCCGCCGGATCGACCCCGACCTGGGTTTCCTGAAGCCCGTTCCGGGCTATCCGATCCTCAGTGAGCAGTGGCCGACCGAGGAGTTCGGCAAGCTGCCGCCGGCACCGCCGGCGAACCTGCTCGCGCTGCTGCTGCGCAGTCCCAGCCTGCGTCTGGCCGACCTGCGTCTGATGGACCGGGACGCCGCGTTGCCGCTGCTCACCTACGACCCGGTGCGCACCTACGCCGAACTGGACGACTTGACAGCGGACGAGCTGCTGGCGTCGCTGCGACTGCCGGACCGGGCACGGGCCATGCTGTTCGAGGTCTTCTCGCACTCGTTCTTCAACCACGAGGCGGAGATGTCGGCCGCCGAGATGGTCGCCCAGTTCCACTTCTACCTGCTCGGCAACCCGGAGGGGCTGGCCTTCGACTGCCCCGACGAGGACTACGCGACCGCGATCTGGGAGCCGCTGACCCGGCACGTCGAGGAGCACGGCGGCCGGGTGCGCACCGGCGCCGCCGCGACCGGCGTGCACCGCGACGCCGACGGCTGGCGGGTGACGACCACCGACGGCGCCGACCACCCGGCGGGCCACGTCGTGCTGGCGGTCGACCCGCCGGCGCTCGCCGCGCTGGTCGCGGCCTCCCCCGACCTGGCCTCGCACGCGCCGGAACTGGTGGAGCGGATGCCCGCGTTCGGCACGCCCGGCCCGCCGTACGCGGTGGCACGGTACTGGTGCGACGGGGACGTCGCCGTTGGCCGGGCGGTGTTCAGCGGTGTGTCCCGGCAGCCCACCCTGGACTCGGTGACGCTCTACCACCGGCTGGAGAACGAGCCGCGGCGCTGGGCGCGACGGACCGGCGGGTCGGTCATCGAGCTGCACGCGTACGCCTGCGAGCCCGACGTGCCGGCCGAGGAGCTGGCCGAGCGGATGCGCCGCGAACTCGTCGCGCTCTGGCCGGAGGTCGCCGACCTGCAGGTCCGCGAGCTGCGGGCCCGGGTGGAGGCGCAGGCGCCGGCGTTCACGCCGGGCAGCCACGCCTGGCGACCGGGGGTACGCACCGACGCCGCCGGCCTCTACCTGGCCGGGGACGGTATCGGCACGGACTTCCCGAGCGCGTTGATGGAGCGTTCCGCGGCGACCGGCATCATCGCCGCGAACCACATCCTGCGCGCCGAGGGCGGCGCGGCTGAGCCGGTGCGCTCGGTCCGGCCGCGGGGGCTGCTGGCCGGGCGGAACAAGCGAAACCGACAAAACCCTCTATAAGCGACGGTACGCTGCCGTACGCTCGATTGATCATCTGTCGATCGGCCGGGCGGGAGGGCAGCGGAGATGTCACCACTGCACCGTGCCGGTGCGGAGATCGGGCCGCTCGCCGAGGAGACCGGCCGGGACGACGCGTACCCGCTGATCCGCGACGAGCGAGCCTGCGTCGTCACCGCCCTGCGCCTGGGCTGGTGGATGGCGGACGCGTACCACCACGGGCGGAACGTCCCGCCCGCTCCGACCGTCGCGCCCCGCCCACCGGCCAAGCTCTCCAATCTGACCGAGATGTCCGCGCCCCGCCGGATGCGGATGTACCTCGACGGGGTCGACGTGGCACTGGCCCAGATCGCCGCGCTCACCCGGCACAACGGACCCCTGCCCGACACGGCCGCCGCCCGCGCCCGGCTGCCCGACCTGGACCGGCTGCCCGACCTGCGACCGCCCGGCACCGCCGACACCGAACCGCTGCTGCTGGCCCTCGACGACCTCAACGTGGAGGTGCTGCGGTGGACCATGGCCACCAACCTGCGGATCGGGTTGGCCTACCGGCTGGGCCGGTCACTGGCCGACACGGTCCGGCCCGGTGACGCCACCGAACTGCTGCGGCGCTTCAACGGCCGGCAGATCCAACTCAGCCGATGGCTGGACGAGCTGGCCACCGTGCTGCCGCCGTACTCGGCGGCGGTCGTCCGCCGCTCGCTTGCCGCCTGGGCCGTCGCCGTGGAGCGTTCCGGCCGGGGAGACCCGACCGAACCGGAGCCCGCCGAGCTGAGCCGCGAGCTGCGCAACCAGGGTGACCTGTGGCGCGGTGTGCTCACCGGCGGTCTGCACCCGCGCGACCTGCTCGACGAGGAGGACTACGCGGTGGTCGCGCGGAACCTGATCATCCGGGACCGGCGACTGGTGGCGCAGGCCGCCCGGGGCATCTTCTGGCCGGTGCTGGCACCCCTGCTGGTGGTGCTCTTCGCCGTGGTCGGGGTGAGCGCCGCCGCCGCGGCCGGCTCACCGACCGCGCGGACCGCCGTCGCCCTGCTCGGCCTCGGCGCCGGGCTCGCCACCATTTGGCGATCCCTCTCCGGTCCGGCGCTGTCGGTCGTCGGTGAGGTCAACCGGCCGCTGCTGGACAGCGAACTCACCGCGCGGATGGCCCTGCGGCTGGACCGGCCACTGAGCACCCTCCGACGCACGGCGGGGGTCACCGCCCGCCGCCAGCGCCGCCCGGACGAGCCGAGGAGCCGATCGAAATACGTTGCCCCTCTGTCCCGCCCCGACCTACCGTGATCGCGCAAGGTCAACCACCGCCGCGGGAGCAGATCATGACGATGTCGCACGTCACCACCGTGCCGTCGACGCTCCATGGCGACGGTTGCCGAGCGGAAGGTCCCCGGGCGGGCCGGCCCGACTGACGCGTACCCGTACGCGCCGAGCCGCCCGTCCGACGCACCGGACCGGGCGGCTCTTCGCCGTCCGGAGCAGTTCGTCCGTCACCGCCCCGGAAGGAGATCCCGGTGGACGCCGTCCTCGTCATCAACGCCGACCTCGGCCCGCTGCACCGGGTCACCGTCCAGCATGCCGTCCGGATGCTCTGCCGACGGGTGGCCGAGATCCACGAGGCGGAGCCGGACCGGGTGATCGGGGTCTTCCCGATGCCGCGGGTGGTGCGGCTGGTCCGCTACGTGGTCACCCGGTGGCGGTTCAGCGCCGGGCCGGCCTGGTCCCGGGCCGGTGTGCTGCGCCGCGACGACCGGTGCTGCGCGTACTGCGGCGGCCCGGCGTCGACCATCGACCACATCCTGCCCCGCTCGCGCGGCGGCCGGAACACCTGGCGGAACACCACCGCGGCCTGCTACGGCTGCAACCAGCGCAAGGGCGACCGGACGCCGGCGGAGGCGGGCATGCCGCTGCGGCGGGAGCCGGTGAACCCGGGCTGGGCGGCGCTGGCCGGGCGGTGACCGACCGGCCGGCGGGAACGGGGGGGCCGCGTCCGGGGGTACGCCCCGGCGCGGCACCCGCCGGCCCCCGGTCAGGGTGCGCGTTCCTTCACCTTCGGTTTCGGCCGGCCGTTGGCGCAGTGCACCCGGATCTCGCTGTGGTGCTCGGCGGAGGTCAGCTCGACTTGGACCTGCTTCACCGGGCCCGGGTCGTACGCCTTCGCCTCGAAGCCCGGTGCGGGCGTCACCGCGAGCACCTCGGCCGACCCGCCGACGCAGCGGACGGTGACCGTTCCGCCCTGGGCGTCCACCGTGACGTTCGGGGCGACGGAGGGTGTGAACTGGGGCGGGTTCGGTCGCGGGGTGCTGGCGGGCGGGCCCGGGGTGGAGGTGCCGCCCGAACCGGTCGGGGGGCCGGTTCGGGATGCGGCCGGGGTGTTCCCGGAAGGCGGGGCGGCGGGCGATCGG
>NZ_JAEVHM010000183.1 GCF_016802865.1 Micromonospora parastrephiae
GTGCCGACCGGCGTGGCGCCGTCGGTCGGCGGCGCGTCGGTCGCCGCGCGCCCCGACCGCTCGGCCGCGCTCGCCGACTGCTCCCGGGCCTGGCGCAGCACGTCCGCGTCGGCGGTACGGCCCTCCCGCAACGCGATGACCTCCGCCTCCAGTACGCCGATCAGCTCCGACTTGTATCCGATGTCGTACGCGGCGCGTCGCATCGCCTGGTCGACCTGGGCCATCCGGTACCCGCGCAGGCCGGTGTCGAACCGGACCGCGCCCACATCGGATTCGCGCAACGGCCGGGTGCCGGGCAACGGCACGGCGTGCGAATCGGGCTCGACCGGCACCAAGCCGGGATCACGGCCGCTGACCAGCACCGTCACGCCGAATACCACCGCCGCGACGGTCAACGCCACGACCAGGAGGAGCAGAAGCTGACCCATGCACTGATCGTGGCACGACGGCCGGCCGGTAGCGACCCCACCACCCCGATCACGATCGGCGTCCACGGCGCGCTGCGGTGCGGTCGAGCGACCGGCTAGCGTCGGACCGGTCGGCGCGGCGGCGACGGTGCGGACTTTCAGGAGGCGGGCATGGCCGGGGCGCTTCGGCTGGGTGGGCGGACGTTCGACCCGCACGAGCTGGTGGTGATGGCGATCGTCAACCGCACACCGGACTCGTTCTTCGACCGGGGTGCCACCTTCGCCGCCGACAGCGCGTTGCGCGCGGTCGAACGGGCGGTGGACGAGGGCGCGGCCATCATCGACATCGGCGGGGTGAAGGCCGGTCCCGGCGAGGAGGTGGACGTCGCTGAGGAGATCCGGCGCACGGTGGACACCATCGCCGCCGTCCGGGCCGCGTTCCCGGAGGTGGTGATCTCCATCGACACCTGGCGCGCCGAGGTGGCGACGGAGGCCGTGGCCGCCGGCGCGGACCTGCTCAACGACACCTGGTCGGGCGCCGACCCGGCGCTGGCCCGGGTGGCGGCGCGGACCGGCGCGGGCCTGGTCTGCTCACACGCCGGCGGGCTGGTCCCGCGTACCCGCCCGCACCGGGCCGCGTTCGACGACGTGGTGGCCGACGTGGTCGCGACGGTGACCGGGCTCGCCGAGGGCGCGGTGGCGGCGGGGGTACGCCCCGACGGGATCCTCATCGACCCGGCGCACGACTTCGGCAAGAACACCCGGCACTCCCTGGAGATCACCCGTCGGCTGGACGAGCTGACCGGGACCGGCTGGCCGGTGCTGGTGGCGCTCTCGAACAAGGACTTCATCGGCGAGACGCTCGACCTGCCGGTGACCGAACGGCTGGAGGGAACGCTCGCCGCCACGGCGGTGTCCGCCTGGCTGGGCGCCCGGGTGTTCCGGGCCCATCAGGTCGCGCCCACCCGCCGGGTGCTGGACATGGTGGCCTCGATCCGCGGTGACCGCCCGCCCGCGGCGACCCGCCGGGGCCTGGCCTGACTGTCGTCGCCGTAACCGACCGCGAACGGCCGGGCGGACCAGCACGATCGCCGGAGGGCACGGCGGTCAGGTCCAGCGCAGGATGTTCCTACGCCAGGCATAGAGGATGCCGAGTGCCAGCACCGCCACGAACACCGCCATCTCGACCACCGTGACGAGACCGAAGCCCGGCCGGTCGAAGACCACCGCCCACGGGAAGAGGAACACCGCCTCGACCGCGAACAGCACGTACAGGTAGGCATAGACGTAGTAGCGGATCTGCATCTGCGCCCAGTCGGCGCCGACCGGATCCAGCCCGCATTCGTAGCTGGTCCGCTTGCCGGGCGGGTCGGCCGGACGCGCGGGACGTAACACTCGGTTGGCCGAGAACGCCACTACAAAGAACAGGACGCTGGCGAGCAGCAGGAGCCCGAGCGTCGCATACGAGCCCAGGTAACCGGTCACGTTCGGGAGCCTACCGCCCACCCGGAGCGGCCGTCCCAAACACGTTACGGATTTGTTTCCGGACGGGACTAGTGCACCGGGGCAACTGTTACCGAATATTGGACTCCCACCCATGTCACCGGAGGACAGATGGCCCGCGTGAAGGTTTCGCCCGATCGCCGGGCCGCAGGACGCCGTCCCACGCCCCTGCTGGTGACCTCGCTCGCGCTCGGCCTGCTGGCGACGCTCGCCGTGGCGCCGACGTGGGCCAGCGCGGCGGTGCCGCACGCGTACCCTGTCGCGGCGGCGACCGACCCGGCGAGCGAACCCGAGACGGACCCGGAGACGGACCCGGAGACGACACCGGCGCAGGAGCCCACCCCGAGCGAGGAACCGGGCGGCGATCCCGTACCGACCGAACCGGCCCCGGAGACCACCGCGCCACCGCAGGAGACGACACCGCCGGCGCCGCAGACCAGCGCCCCGGACGTCACCCCCGGCGCCGACGACCACCGCCCCGCGCCGGCGGCACGAACGGACCGCCCACACCCCGGCCGCCGGCGCCGCCGGTACCCCCGGTCCGCCCGCCGGCGCCGGGTGCGGAGGCGCCGCCGCCGAGCCCGCTCGGCGTGCAGGTCACCACGGAGGACATCACCCTCAGCGGCGCGTACTGGAACGCGGCCCGCACGGCCGCCGCGCTGCGCGTCACGGTGACCAACACCGGCACCACCGCGCAGCGTGTCCGGCTCTCCTACACCCTGCCCGTCGGCCTGACCGATGCCGGGACGAAGGGATGCACCGCGGTGGGTGGCGGCGCCTACCGTTGCGGGGCCTGGATGGCCGACGCGGGCGCACGGTTCAGCAGCGTGCTCCGGCTACAGGTGACCGGCGACGCGTGGAAGCAGATGCCCCTCAGCGGCTCCGTGCGGGTCGCCGCCGACGCGCCGGGGGTGACCGGCGAGGTGGCCGACAACCAGGGTTTCGCGGTGCTCTTTCCGCCCGGCCCGCCGGTGCCCGGGATCTCGCTCGACGCCGACGAGGTGGCCTTCGACATCAGCGGCGCGGCCAGCACTCTCGCGGTCCGACTCGGCAACACCGGCGCGGTGGACGCCGCCGGCCGGATCGAGGTGGTCCTGCCGTCCGGGGTGAGCGTGCCGACCCCACCGGCCGGCTGCGTGGCGGTGGACCCGACGCGCGTGCGGTGCGACGCCGGCACGGTGCCGGCGGAGGAGACCGTCGAGCTGCGGCTTCCGGTGGAGGCGACTCCGCAGGCCCAGCGTGAAGCGCCGCTGTCCGGCGCGGTGATCGGCCAACTCGACCCGCGCAGCGGTCCGACGCGACAGGTGCAGATGAGCTTCCGGATCACGGCCGCGGCCGCACTGGCCACCCCGGTGGTGTCGCCACCGGCGCCGACCGGCTCGCAGGGCGTACTTCCGGCCGGGGCGGCCTCCGGTGACGGCGGGATGTCCTCGGTGCAGCGCACCGCGATCATCCTGATCACGGTCTCCGGGCTCCTGGTGGTGCTGGCCCTCACGCTCGCCACCACCTCGCTGCGGCGCCGGCTGCGCGACCCGGTGTCGGAGCCGAGCCCCGCGCCCACGGACTGACGGGCGTCGTTCGAGCCGGAATCCAGGTGATCTGGATTACGGCGTGCCGGGCGAAACGTCGCAATACTGCGCAATTCCCGGCCGATTACGGTCCCAGTCGGCGGACCTGCGGGGAGGGTCGGGGGTCCGTTCGACGTAGGCTCTGGGGTGAGGAACGACAGCGACCGGACCAGCCTGGGGCGGTGCGGTGCAACCTTGCGTCAGGGAGGTCCCGTGGTCGGGCAAGGCGAGGTCACCATCATGTTCAGCCGCCCGCGCGACCGCGCCCAACGAAGCGAGGTGCAGGCGTGAGCGCGAGGAGTGAGCCGGTTTTGCGAGCCCCGCAGTCGCGAACGAAGGTGGCGCAGTGACCAAGCAGATCCGTCAACTCGACCGTGTGGTCATCCGGTTCGCCGGCGACTCCGGTGACGGCATGCAGTTGACCGGCGACCGATTCACCTCGGAAACCGCGCAGCTCGGCAACGACATCTCCACGCTGCCCAACTTCCCCGCCGAGATCCGGGCCCCCGCCGGGACGCTGCCGGGCGTGTCGAGCTTCCAGGTGCACTTCGCCGACTACGACATCCTCACGCCGGGCGACGCGCCCAACGTGCTGGTGGCGATGAACCCGGCGGCGCTCAAGGCCAACCTGGCCGACCTGCCGCGTGGCGCCGACATCATCGTCAACACCGACGAGTTCACCAAGCGCAACCTGGCCAAGGTCGGCTACCAGACCAGCCCGCTCGACGACGACTCGCTGGCCGGCTACGTCGTGCACCCGGTGGCGCTGACCTCGATGACGGTCGGTGCGCTGGCCGCCCACCAGGTGTCCAAGAAGGACGCCGAACGGTCCAAGAACATGTTCGCGCTCGGCCTGCTCTCCTGGATGTACTCCCGGCCGTACGAGTCGACGCTGCGTTTCCTGGAGCGCAAGTTCGCGGCCCGTCCCGAGCTCGTCGCGGCGAACGTGGCCGCGTTCAAGGCCGGGTGGAACTTCGGCGAGACCACCGAGGACTTCGCGGTCCGCTACGAGGTCAAGCCGGCGAGGATGCAGCCGGGCACCTACCGCAACATCACCGGCAACGCGGCGCTCTCGCTGGGCCTGGTCGCCGCCGGGGTCCGCTCCGGCCTGCCGGTCTTCCTCGGCGCGTACCCGATCACGCCGGCGTCGGACATCCTGCACGAGCTGAGCAAGCACAAGCGCTTCGGCGTCCTCACCATGCAGGCCGAGGACGAGATCGCCGCTGTCGGCGCCGCGCTGGGCGCGTCGTACGGCGGGTCGCTCGGTGTGACCACCACCAGTGGTCCGGGTGTGGCGCTGAAGAGCGAGACGATCTCCCTCGCGGTGGCCCTGGAACTGCCGCTGGTGATCGTGGACGTGCAGCGCGCCGGCCCGTCGACCGGCATGCCGACCAAGACCGAGCAGGCCGACCTCAACATGGCGCTCTACGGCCGGCACGGCGAGGCGCCGGTCGCGGTGATCGCCCCCCGGTCGCCGTCGGACTGCTTCTTCGCCGCGCTGGAGGCGGCGCGGATCGCGCTCACCTACCGCACGCCGGTGATCCTGCTGTCCGACAACTACGTCGCCAACGGCTCCGAGCCCTGGCTGCTGCCGGACGTGGAGTCGCTGCCCGATCTGCGGGTCGAGTTCGCCACCAGGCCCAACGGCGACGACGGCACCACGTTCCTGCCCTACCTGCGCGACCCGGAGACCCTGGCCCGCCCGTGGGCGATCCCCGGTACGGCGGGGCTGGAGCACCGGATCGGCGGTCTGGAGAAGGCCGACAAGACCGGGGACATCTCCTACGACCCGGCCAACCACGACTTCATGGTGCGTACCCGGGCCGCCCGGATCGAGACGATCCCGGTGCCGGACATCGAGGTGGAGGACCCGGACGGCGACGCCCGGGTGCTGGTCCTCGGGTGGGGCTCGACGTACGGGCCGATCGGCGCGGCGTGCCGCGGCCTGCGCCAGCGCGGCCTGTCCATCGCCCAGGCGCACCTGCGGCACCTGGCCCCGATGCCGGCCAACCTCGCCGAGGTGCTGCGCTCCTACGACCGGGTGGTCATCCCGGAGATGAACCTTGGCCAGCTCGCCCACGTCATCCGGGCCCGCTATTTGGTCGACGCGATCAGCTACAACCAGGTGCGCGGCCTGCCGTTCACGGCCGCCGAGTTGGAGACGACGCTGGAAGAGGTGCTGAAGAATGTCTGAGCCCGTCGCTCTCAAGCTCACCGCCAAGGACTTCAAGTCCGACCAGGAGGTGCGCTGGTGCCCCGGTTGCGGTGACTACGCGATCCTGGCGGCCATCCAGCAGTTCATGCCGGAGTTGAACATCCCCCGCGAGCGGACGGTCTTCGTCTCCGGGATCGGCTGCTCGTCGCGCTTCCCGTACTACATGAACACGTACGGGATGCACTCGATCCACGGGCGCGCCCCGGCGATCGCGACCGGCCTGTCGGTGTCCCGGCCGGACCTGTCGGTGTGGGTGGTCACCGGCGACGGTGACGCCCTCTCCATCGGCGGCAACCACCTGATCCACGCGTTGCGGCGCAACGTCAACCTCAAGATCCTGCTGTTCAACAACCGGATCTACGGCCTGACCAAGGGTCAGTATTCTCCGACCTCAGAGGTCGGCAAGATCACCAAGTCGACCCCGGTGGGCTCGGCGGACGCCCCGTTCAACCCGCTCTCGCTCGCCCTCGGCGCGGAGGCGAGCTTCGTCGGCCGGACCATCGACTCCGACCGCAAGCACCTGCAGTCGGTGCTGCGGGCCGCCGCCGAGCATGAGGGTTCGGCATTCGTGGAGATCTACCAGAACTGCAACATCTTCAACGACGGGGCGTTCGACCAGCTCAAGGACCCGTCCACGCGGGACGACTACCTGATCCGCCTGGAGCACGGCCAGCCGATCACCTTCGGTGCCGACGGGCGGTTCTGCGTGGTGCACCCGCCGGGTGGCTTCGGCCTGGAGGTCCGGGAGACCAGCTCGGTCCGACCGGAGGAGATCGTCGTGCACGACGCGACGGTGGCCGACCCGGCGTACGCGTTCGCGCTGTCCCGGCTGCCCGGCCTGGACCTGCGCAACACCCCGATCGGGGTGTTCCGGTCGGTGGACCGGCCGTCCTACGACAGTGTGGTGCAGAGCCAGCTCGCGGCCGCCAGGGCGGAGGTCAGCGAAACCCCCGAGCAGCAGCTCGCCGGCCTGCTGGGCAGTGGCGACACCTGGACGATCGTCTGACCCGTCCTTCGTGAGGAGAGCGGCCGTCCCCGGAAACGGGGGCGGCCGCTCTCGTCGTTCCGGCCGCCTCAGCTCTGGGCGGAGGCCGGCAGCCAGAGGTTGTCGATCTCCTTCTCGGCCGCCGCGAGGCTCGCCTCGTGCAGCGGGATCAGCTCGGCCATCGCCGGCACCGAGGGTGCCAGCGTCAGCTCGGCGCTGATGAAGCGGGGCTCCATGCCGGTCATCGACAGGCCGTGCGGGAGCCACGGCTCCGCGTGGTCCCAGCCGTTTCGCGGCGTGCCCTCGCCGTACCCGCCGCCGCGGGTGGCCAGCACCACGAACTCACGGCCGCCGAGCAGGCCCTCCTGGGTCGTCGGGTCGTACGCCAGGCCGGGCACGATCAGGTGGTCGACCCAGGACTTGACGCTGCTGGGCGCACCGTAGTTGTACAGCGGCAGGCCGAGCAGCACCACGTCGGCCTGCTTCACCTCGTCGACCAGACGCTCGCTGAGCTCCCAGGACTCGCGCTGGGCCGGAGTGTGCTGGTCGGGAGGTGTCATCCGGGCCAGTCCGCCCTCCGCGTCCAGGTGCGGAAGCGGCTCGGCACCCAGATCCCGGTAGGTCAGCGTGCCGTCCGGGTGGGCCGCACGCCATGCGGCGACGGCACGGGCGGTGAGCCGCCGGCTGACCGACCAGTCACCGCGAATGCTCGAGTCGATATGCAACAGATGCATTATTCCTCCTCTAGGAATCGTCTGTGCAGCACCAACTATTTATAGCAGATAGATGTTCCAACCCCTCGGTAGACTGGCTCACATGTCGCCCCTGCCCTCGGACCCCTCGGAGCACCGCTCGGGCGCGCTGCTGGACCATCTGGCCCGGCGGATGCGGCTGCGGTCCGAGTCGGTACTGGCACCGCTGGGCCTACGGCCGCGGCACCTCGTCGCGCTCACCGTGCTGCGCGACGGCGGCGGCACCAGCCAGCAGGCGCTCGCCAGCACCCTGGAAATGGACAGCACCAACATCGTCGGGCTGCTCAACGAACTGGAAGCGAAGCACCTGATCGAGCGTCGCCGCTCACCCGAGGACCGGCGACGACACGTCGTCGAGCTCACCGAGAGTGGGGCGAAACACCTCAACCAGGCGGAATGCGCCTTGGCGGGCGCCGAGGACGAGGTGTTGGGGGCGTTGCAACCCGCCGAACGGGAGACGCTCTACGAGCTGCTCCGGCGGGCCGCCTCCACGACACCGGTCGTCTGCACGGAGGCGCTCCGCGCGGACGTCGACCGCTGCTGACGCCGCAGCGGCCGGAAGGTCAGACCGTCGCGGTCGACTGGGGGCGGTCGTCGCGTACGTGCACCAGCATGTCGCCGGTCTCGATCACCGCACCGGCCCGGTCGGCCAGGGTGACCACCTTGCCCCGACGCACCAGGGCGATCACCAGCGACTCCAGCTCGCGCGGCGAACGACCCACCTCGTCCCGCTCCGCCGAACGCATCGCCAACGCCATGCCCTGACCGGGGGTGAGCAGGTCCTCCACCACGTCGATCAGCGGCGGCGCCGAGGTGGACAGGCCGAGCAGTCGACCGGCGGTGGCCGAGGAGACGATCACGTGGTGCGCGCCACTCTGCTTGAGCAGCGGCGCGTTCTCCGCCTCGCGGGCCGCCGCGATGATCCGGACCTGCCCGGCGGTGAGCTGCCGTACGGTCAACGCCACCAGCACCGAGGCGTCGTCACTGTCGGTCGCGATGATCACGGCCTTCGCGTTGTGGACGTGCGCCTCGTTCAGCACCGACGACCGCGTCGCCGATCCCTCGATCGCCACCAGCCCGGCCGAGGTGGCCTGCCGCAGGGCGGCGGCGCTGCGCTCCACCACGACGATGCGGGAGCGGTCGAGGCCGTTCTCCATGAGAGCCGAGACCGCGCTACGCCCCTTGGTGCCGTAGCCACAGATGATGACGTGGTCCTTCACGGTTCTCCTCCACCGCGACAGGCGACGGCCGGTCCGGTACTGCTCGGTCAGGACTTCCAGGGTGGTGCCGACCAGGATGATCAGGAAGAGCACCCGGGCGGGCGTGACGAAGAGGACGTTGACCATCCGGGCCGACTGGGAGGCCGGCGTGATGTCGCCGTAGCCGGTGGTGGAGAGCGACACCACCGCGTAGTAGAAACAGTCGAGCACGGTCAGGCCGTCCTCGTTGACGTCACGGTAGCCGTCCCGGCCCAGGTACACCGCGCCGACGACGGCGAAGACCAGGCCCAGGGCGGCGGCCAGCCGCAGGCTCAGCGCACTCAGCGGGCCCCGGCGCTGCGCGGGAAAATGGATCACCGTCGAACCTGCCCCGCCACCGTCGCCTGCACGCCCACAACATAGCGGGTACGCCGCACATCGCACGTCCGGGTTGGGCAGCGGACAACCGAGCCCGGCCCCGCACCCGACTACCTGACGACAACAACGAACCGGTGCAGGCCGGCAGACGGAGGGGGCGCGACCCTCGTGACGACGAGCGGCAGACGACGAGCCGAGGCCGACGACGAGTACACCGAGTACGTCCGGTCCCGGATGGTCCAGTGGCGACGGACCGCCTACCTGATGTGCGGGGACTGGGACCGGGGCGACGACATCCTGCAACGCGTGCTCACCGAGCTGTACCGCTCCTGGGCGCGAGTGCGGCAGGCGGACCACCTGGACGCGCTCGTACGCACCATGCTGCTGCGGCGGCTGATCGACGAGCGGCGGTTGCGCTGGGCGCGGGTGCGCCTCGGCGCCGCCCTGCCGGACGTGTCGACGGCCGACACCGACCCGACCGACCGGATCACCCTGGTCGGGGCGCTGCGGCAGGTGCCGCCGCGGCAACGCGCGGTCCTGGTGCTGCGGTACTTCCAGGACCTCAGCGTCGAGGAGACCGCCCGGTCCATGGGCTGCTCGACGGGGACGGTCAAGAGCCAGACCGCCAAGGGCCTGGCCACCCTGCGCACCCTGCTCAATCCCACCCTGACCGGCAACTGACAGGAGCGACGATGCTGGACGAACGCCAGATTGGCGACCTGATGCTGGCCGAGATCGAATCGGCGGAGACACCCTCCCGGGTGCTGGACGTGGAAGGGGCGATGAGCACCGCGCGCCGCCAGCGTCGCGCGGCCCGCGGCACCGGCGCGGTGCTGCTCGCGGCGGCGCTGACTATGGGCGCGTTGACCGTGCCCGACCTGCTGAACCCGGAGCGCCCGCCGGCCACCGGTTCGCCCGGCGACGCGGGGAAGGAGGCGGTGACCGGCCTGCCTGCGGCGTTGACCACGGTCGACCCCGGACGGGTGTACGTCCGGTTCGGCTGGCTGCCGGACGGGGTGCGCGACCTCCAGTACCAGGCCGGGCTGCTGCTCGCCGGCCCCGGGGTGTACCTCGGCGCGACCAGCAGCCGTCGGGGCGACCCGTGGCAGGGCGTCTCGGTCGCGCTCTATCCGCAAGGGGTGGAGCCGCCGGCGCCACAGCGGGACAGTGGGCGGCCGGCCACCGTGATCGGCACCAGCAACGGGCCCCTGCTCAACGGCGGGGCCAGCAGCTTCGTCGCCTATGCCGGTGCCGAAGCCCCGGAGGTGGTCCTGCGCTGGCGGTACGCCCCGGGGGGCTGGGTGCAACTACGTCTCGTCGGCCCGGCTGCGGCCACGACCGACAACGCGGTCCGGGTGGCCCGCTCGCTGCGCTTCGGCGACGATCCGGTCCCGTTGCCGGGGAAGGCCGTCGGCATTCCTGCCGGCCTGCGCCTGATCGCGGTCGACGTCGCCGAGTCGCTGGAGGAACCCGGCCACTGGCAGACCAGCACGCGGTGGTCGCCGGAGCCGGTCAGCGCCGAGCCCGGCCGGCAACGGGCCCGTACGCTCAGCGTCAGCATCTCCCGCTACCGGCAGGTCACCGACCCGTTCGACAAGGCGTACGCCAACCCGAACACCACAGTTGACGGGCATCCGGCGACGTTCGGCGGCTCCCGTGGCGACGAGGCACTGACCGTCTACGACGTCAACGGGGCAACCGTGGCCATCGACGACGACGCGTTGCTATCGAGCGGCGGCACTCGGGCTCTGTTCCACGCCGTCACCCTGGTGCCGGATCCGTCGGCCTGGCACACCCACCTGCGCCGATGAGACCTCGGGCCCGCGCCGAAGTGGCGGCGCGGGCCCGGCCGGGTCCGCCGGGACGGCCGTGAACGGGCATGATGGGGGTGTCCGCCAGACGACCGCGAGAGTGAGGTCCGCATGTCGTTGCTGCGACGAGTGATCGGCGGAGTGCTGCGTCGGCTGCGTCAGAGCCAGGGCCGCACGCTACGCGAGGTGGCCGCGTCCGCCGGGGTTTCCGTGCCCTACCTGTCCGAGGTGGAACGGGGTCGCAAGGAAGCCTCCTCCGAGGTGCTTGCGGCGATCTGCCGGGCGCTCGGCATCCGCCTCTCCGACCTGCTCGAAGAGGCCCGCGACGACCTGCGCCGGGTCGAGCCCCGCATTCCGAGCGCGCCGCGCGCCGCGCTGACCCGGCGCGAACGGGTCGAGGTGAGCCGCCGCGCCGCCGGCCAGCACGCCCTGCGGACGAGCAGGCCGACCCTGGATCGCGGGCCGGGGGC
>NZ_JAEVHM010000184.1 GCF_016802865.1 Micromonospora parastrephiae
CCCTGGACCTGGCCCGGCGGCGCGTTCCGGCCGACCGCCGGCGGCGGGGCGGTGGCCCGCGCGCTGCGCCGGCACGAGCCGGAGCTCCTGCTCTACTTTTCCGCACCGCCCGGTTCGGAGTACCAGGTCACCATGTGGCTGCCGTATCTGGAACGGATCGCCGGCCGTTCGTGGTGGTGCTGCGGGAGCCGGAGTTCCTGGCGCCGATCGCCGCGGCCACCGACGCGCCGGTCGTCTACTGCCCCACCCTGCGGGCGATGGACGAGGCGTTGGTGCCCAGCCTGCGGGCGGCGTTCTACGTCAACCACGGTGCGAAGAACAGCCACTGCATCCGGTTCACCCAACTGACCCACGTGCAGTTGCACCACGGCGACAGCGACAAGGCGCCGAGCGCCAACCCGGTGTCCGGGATCTTCGACCGGATCTTCGTGGCCGGTCCGGCGGCGATCGAGCGGTACGCACGCGCCGGGGTGCGGATCCCGGCGGAGAAGTTCGTGGTGGTCGGCCGGCCGCAGGTCGAAGCGATCGAGGTACGCCGCGAACCGGTACGCGGGCTCGCCCACCCGACGGTGCTCTACACCCCGACCTGGACCGGGCACCACGCCGACGCCGACTACTGCTCCCTGCCGGTGGCCGAGAAGCTGCTGCGTCGGCTGCTGGACCGCGGCGCGACGGTCATCCTGCGGGCGCACCCGTACACGGCGCAGAATCCGGCCTCGGCCCGGCAGCTCGGCCGGTTGACCGAGCTGCTGGTCGCCGATCGGGCCCGCACCGGGCGACAGCACATCGTCGGCGCGGCGGCCCGCGAGCTGAGCCTGACCGAGTGCGTCAACCGCTCGGACGCGCTGGTCTCCGACGTGTCCGGGGTGATCTCGGACTACCTCTACTCCGGCAAGCCGTACGCGGTGACCGACATGGGCGACGAGGGTGCCCGGTTCACGCGACGTTTCCCGTTGGCCGGGGCCGGTTACGTGCTGCGGCGGGACATGTCGAACACCGACGAGGTGTTGACCGCCCTGCTGGACACCGATCCGGCGGCCGAGGCGCGCTGGGCCACCCGCCGCCACTACCTGGGCGACTTCCCGGCCGAGACGTACGCGGAGGCGTTCCTGACCGCCGCGCGCCGGGAGCTGGCCGCGGAGCGGACCCTCGCCACCCCGGCCGGCGTGTAGCGGTTCAGCGGTACGCGTCGAGCAGGGCCAGCACGGCCGCCGGGTCCTCCACGTGCGCGTTGTGCCCGAGCCCCGGCAGCGTGGCGACCGGTACGCCGTACTCCTTGAGCTGCGCGTCGGTGACCATCGGGTCGTGCTCGCCGCGGGCCAGCACCACCGGCACGTCGGTCGCGGCCAGCAGCGCGGCAAGGTCGGGCTCGCCGACGGCGAACGCGGTCGGATCCATGGCGAGGCGCCACCGGCCGTCGACCTGGCGTAGCCCGGCGTCCACGACCGGGTGGTCCGGCGGGAGCAGGCCGGCCAGCCCGGAGACCCGCAGGTAGCGGCGGGCCGCCTCGGTGCGGCTGGCGAACCAGCTGACCGGGCGGGCGGCGAGGTCGGCGGCGCGGCTCAACTCGGCGGGTGACCAGACCGCCTTGATGCCCAACCCGACCACCGCGTCCACCGGCAGCCCGGCGTCGCGGGCGGCCAACGCGAGACCGACCACCCCGCCCAGCGAGTGCCCGAGCACGACGAGCCGGTCGGCGGGCGCCAGGCCCTGGGCGATCCGGTCGGCGAGGCCGGCAAAGGAGTACGACGGCAGCGGCGTCGACCAGCCGTGGCCGGCGAGGTCCGGAGCCAGCCACCGTCCGGGCCAGTGCTGCTCCAGCAACGGCGCCCAGGGCAGCCACACGTCGCCGGTCGCCCCCATCCCGTGCAGCAGCAGCAGGACCGGCCCACGCCCGTCGCGACCACCCGATTCATCCACCACGGCCGCAGTCTCCCACGGTTCGCGGCCGGGTACGAGCGTCGTCGACGTGCCCGTGCCATACGGCTGCGTCGGCCACCGAGCCGGATACGAAGACGCCGCGGGTGGCGATCCAGTTGGCCAGGTCGATCGTGGTGATCCAGTACGACGGGTCGGCCGCGTTCGCCGAGTCGGCGATCCGCACGGTCCGACCGTTGTCCTTGTAGCCCACGACGGCGATGTAGTGCCCACCGCCGTAGGAGTGCCAGCCGCCGTCGGTGTCGGTGGCGTCGCCGGCCACGTTGGCCACCACGCCACGGCCGTCGGTGATCGCCGCGACGACGTCGGCCTGGAGCCGGTCCATCTGGGCCGGGCTGGGCGAGCCGGCGAACATCCGGGTCCGGTACGGGGAACCCTTCACCTCGGCGTTGAGCACCCGGGTGGTGTCCTCGGCCGAGTTGGTGCCCATCTCGGTGGTGCCCAGCTCGGCGGCGAGCTCGTCCTGGGTGCGGTCGACGCCGCTGGCGCTGAGCGCGTTGCGGGTGGCCGCTGGACCACAGTTGTAGTACGTGTTCTGCGCCTCGTAGTCGTAGTCGAGCACCTTCGTCGCGGGCGGCTTCGGCGGCGTCGGCCTGCGGGTGAGGTCCGGGTTGCTGCTGGCCTTCGCGGCGGGCGACGCGGCGCTGGTGGCCGGTGCGGCGCTGCTCGACGCGGCGCTGGCCGAGGGGGACGCGTCGCGCGCCTGACCGCGGGAGGCGGCGAGGTCGCTGCGCATCTCGGCGACCGTCGTCGCGGTGTGCTGGCTGGCCGGAGCGCCGTCGGCGTCGGCGAGCAGGACACCGGTGGTGGTCGCGATCGCGAGGGCCGCGGCGGAGGCGGCGGCGATCTGGTACGGGCGCTCGCCGGTGAGACGGCGGAGCTGACGCTTCAGGGTGTGCTTCACGGGGTCCTCCACGGATCGGGGGGCGAGCGGCACACCGGGGCCGAGCCGGTATCCGGGCAGGCGCCAGCGCGCGGACCGTGGTCCGCGGATGGTGAACCGCTCAGGGGAACGCCCGGCGCGGCCGGGCGGGAAGGGCGGTGACCCGGCGGGTCAGCTCACCGAACGGATGAGCGGGGGCACCGCGGCGCCGTGGAGGCGGAGGAACAACCGAGGGGTGGAAAGGTGCTGCACGAGGATGGAACTCCTTCCGACACCGCCTACCGGGTTAGCTGACGGATTCGGGCGGGAAGATCGCCCTACCGCGGGCCGTGGCTCGCGGATTCACCCCGGACTTTCTGATGGGTCCCCGGTTCGTTGATCACGATTGAGCGGGTCGGCGCGGCGTCGCCTCTTGCGATCGGTAACCGCACCGGACGGGACGACACTACTGGCCGGTTCGCGCCCTGCCAAGCCGAGTCCACCTGCGTAAACATCATTCGGGACGACAATTTCTGCGCGTATTGCCGATGACGTGACTCGATGGGACAACCGGTGACGGCGACGCCTGCGGTCGACAATCGGACGCCTCGGCCACAACGTCGCCGGAATTGCGCGAACAATCGGACCGATCGCACCGCACGCCCGATTTCCCGCGCCGGTGACCGGGCTCACATCACAGATCGGGCTCAACCACGGGCTGCGCTCAACTGACGCGGGCCGGACGCCAGCGTGCCACCACGGCCGGACGGAACACCCCGGTCGCCGCCTGGCGGGCCGGCGCCGGGACCGGCCACAGTCGGGCCGCGGCCGCGTACGCCTCCTCGGCGAGGGTGCGGGCCGACTCGGCGGCCAGCTCCGCGTCCCGCCACGCCGACCGTTCCCGCTCGGCGGCGGCCCGGTAGTCGGCGAGCCTCGCATCCCTGATCGCCCGGGCGATCAGCACCTCCTGCTCGACCGGGTGCCGGCGGGGATCCCAACCGCGCCGGTGCCCGAACACGTCACCGAGTTGCCCCATGGTCAGCTCCCCACGCCAGTACGCCGCCATCGCGGCACGGTGCAGGTACCGCTCCCGGGCGGCGTACTCGGCGGGGGTGTGCGGGGTACGCGGGGTGGGCAGCGCCCCGGCGCCGGCGAACCGACGGGCCGCGGTGTCCGCCTCGTCGTACCCGGCCCAGGCTCGCTCCACCCGCTCCTGATCGATCAACCAGTCAGCGCGTCGCCGTCGGGCGGTCTGCTCCGCGCGGGCGGCGGCGACGGCCACCTCCTCGGCGTACCGGCGCAGGTCGGCGGCCTCGGCCGCCGCCAACTCCCGGGCGGTGGGCGCGGTGGGGACCGGCTCACCCGTCGGCCCGTCCCGCTCGGGGCGGGCAACCAGGACGGCGAGCACGGTCAACGCCAGCAGGAACAGGACCGACCAGATGGCGGCGGCCTGGGGCACCTCGGTCAGGAACTGGTAGAAGACGACGGTCTCCATGGTCGACACCTCGGAACGAAAGCGATGCGATGGTGAGCCGCACGGAGCCGACCGGGTCGTGGCGTGGCCAAGCGTCGGTGGGTGCGGGACTTGTGGATCGACAGGGCGCGGCGGCGGGACGGTCGTCCCGATGGCTCAGCGGCCGGGCGGAGCCCGGGTTGCCCGGCCGGCCGGGCCTTCGGCGTGGGGCACCCGGTCGGACCCGGCCGCGCGCATCGGAGTAGCACCGGGGTCGGCGGAGAAGCTCCGAGGGGCCGGTCGTGCTGGCTGCGGGTCGGCCGACCGTGCCGAGGTGTACCGGTCAGCGGCATCGTCGGCGGCGACCGACGGCCGCGCGCCCGACAGCGGCCACCGTGCCCGGCCGGCCGGACGGCGTGATGGGCCCGGCGGTGAACGCCGAAGCCGCGCTGCCCGCTGCCGGGGGGCCGGCGGCGGCGGGCGACGCACCCGCGCCCAACGCGAGGGCGGCGACGACGGCGAGGCTGGTCAGCACACGTGTCGCCCAGCGCGCCACCCACCACAGGGGACAGGTGAGCGCGACCGGGAGCACGACTCCACGCTACCGCCGTCCCCGGCCGGACGCACCGACCCTGGGCGTGTCGGCGCACGCCGCGCCGACCAGGGTGGACGATCAGCGCGAGTCGGCGTACGTCGATCGGCCCTCGGCCCGGTCGGCTCCGCCAACCCACCTGTTTCCGGCCTGCTCGCTGGATTCGTCGGCGCTGGTGGCGCCGGCCGTCCGTGGACGTGGGACGACCGACGGGTGTGCCCGGCGGCGCGGGGCGAGCCGGCGCATCATCGGGGTCTCGACGAAACGGTGCAGCAGCCCGGCGAGGACCAGGTTGGCCAACAGGAAGCCGAGCACCGCCGCCGGCCCGCGCCAGCCGCCGAAACCGGTCCCCCAGTCCCCGGTCAACCGCAGCACGCTCGTCATCACCAGCACGTGCACGAGGTAGAACGCGAACGAGACCTCACCGAGCCAGACCAGCGGCCGGGAACGCCACGGCGAACGCCGACCCCGCACGTCCGCGTCCGCCGCGGCGGTGATCACCAACAGGTACGCCACGGCGAGCAGGGTGGTCCACAGTTCGGCGCGGATCCACTGCGCGGCGACCACCCAGGTGGCCACGAAGATCGCGCTCGCGGCGGTCAGCCCCGGACCGCGCCAGAGGCCCCGGCGCATCAGCTCGGCCGCCACCGCGCCCAACCAGAACTCCAGTGACCGCACCGGCGGGAAGATCTGGGTGAACCACCAGCGGCTGGCCTCCGGCACCAACTGCTGGGCCGGCCAGAGCGCGAGGATCAGCAACGGCAGCGCGACGATCAGCGTCCACAGCAGCGCGGGCCGCGAACGGCGCAGCAGCGGCAGCGCCAACGGCAGGCACAGGTAGAAGAAGAACTCGCAGGACAGCGACCAGCTCACCGTGTTGACGCTGTAGAACCAGCCCGGCCGGGGATCCCACGCCTGCACCAGCAGAAGGTTCTCCAGCGCGACGGCCGGCAGGACCGGGTCGGCGAACCACCAGGCGACCAGCAGCGCCGCCACCCACAGCACCAGGTGGTTCGGGTAGATCTTGGCGACCCGCCGTCGCCAGAACGTCCGCCGCCGGTCGCCGGGGCGGGCCGACCACACCAGCACGAAGCCACTGAGAATGAAGAAGAACTGCACCCCGGACAGGCCGAGGGTGAACAGCGCGTCGACCACGGCCTTGTAGTCCGGCTCGGCGATGATCCGCATGGTGCCGGCGTGGAAGCCGAAGACCAGCAACGCGGCGATCCAGCGCAGCCCGGTCAGTGAGGGCAGCCGGGAGGCGGGTCCGGGCCGGGCCGCCGGGGCGTCGGCGGTGCTCGTCATGCCGGTCTCCTGACGCTCCGCAGGGTCACCAGCACGTACGTCTCCTCCTCGGCGCGGCGTCGGACGGCGCGACGGCGACGCCCGCGACGACCCGGCAGGGGCCGCACCGAGGCACCCTACCGGGTCACTCCCGGGTGAACCGGACGGCCGTCGTTAACCTTCCGCTCGGCGGGAGTTCAGGGACTCCACCTTCGTCGGCCACGTCAGGTTCCGGGGCCGGCCACCCGGATCGTCGAAGGTGGCGGCGTGGTCAATGAGCCGACGTCCGCACCGCTGCTGAGCATCGTCGTGCCCGTGTACGGCGTCGAGGCGTACCTGTACCAGTGCCTCGAGTCGATCCGCGCGGACATCCCCGCCGGCGAGTCGGACGCGGTCGAGCTGATCGCCGTCGACGACGCCTCACCGGACGGCTGCGGCGCGATGCTGCGCTCGTACGCCGGCCGCGACGGGGTCCGGGTCGTGCACCTGAGCAGCAACGTGGGTCTGGGGCTGGCCCGCAACGCCGGCCTCGACGTGGCCAACGGCCGGTACGTCTGGTTCGTCGACAGCGACGACTGGCTGCCCCCGGGCACCATCGCGGCGGTGCTGGACCGGCTGCGCGAGCACCAGCCCGACGTGCTGATGCTCGACCACCTGCGGGTGCACGAGGACGGCCGGCGCGAGGTCGACGCGAGCAGTCACCTGCTGCGCGGGGTGCCGGGTGTGGCCCGTCTGGCCGACCAGCCGCAGCTGCTGCGGGTGCAGCACACCGCGTGGAACAAGGTGGTCCGCCGGGCCTTCCTCGACGAGTTGGAGCTGCGGTTCTTCCCCGGCTGGTACGAGGACATCCCGTTCAGCCACCCACTGCTCATCGGCGCGGAGAAGATCTCCGTGCTGGACCGGGTCTGCTACCTGTACCGGCAGGGCCGCCAGGGTGCGATCACCTCCACCCGCAGTGGCCGGCACTTCGACGCGTTCGGCCAGTACGAGCGGCTGATGGACTGGGTCGCCCGGAAACACCCGGACGAGCGGTTGCAGGCCGAGCTGTTCCAGCTGATGATCAGCCACTATCTGGTGGTGGTCGGCAACGACGACCGTCTGCACCCGCACCTGCGGCGGGCGTTCTTCCACCGGGTCGCCGAGCACTACCGCCGCTACCTGCCCGCCGGTGGCTACCCGATGCCCCCCGGCGTGACCGGACTCAAGCACCGGCTGGTCGGGCGGGGTGACTGGCTGGCGTACTCGGCGCTGCGCCAGGCGCACCGGGTCGCCGGCCGGCTGCGCCGCCCGGCGGGAGGTGCGGACGGTGGCGCCGGGTCGGCCGCCGCGGACGAGGACCCGAACCGAGGGCAGGCCGCGACGACGCCGGACGCAGAGCCCGCGGTGGCGGCGGACCGGTCCGGCGCGCTGGCCGGAGGCCGCCTGCCGTGACCGCCGGCGTCGCACACCACGCCGGGCGCCGGGTCGGCTCCCGGCGCCCTGGTTTCCAGGTCGTCCACCCGTCGGGGGGACGACGACAGCACCACCGCACCCCGGTGCGGACGTACCTGAGCAGAGGTCGGAATGACGGCGACAATCAAGATCGGACCGCACGCGGTCGGTGCCGGGGAGCGACCCTTCGTGGTCGCCGAGATGTCCGGCAACCACAACGGCGACCTGGGGCGGGCGCTGGCCATCGTCGACGCGGTCGCCGAGAGCGGGGCGCACGCGCTCAAGCTCCAGACGTACCGGCCGGACACGATCACGATCGACGTCGACACCCCCGCGTTCCGCATCTCCAGCGGGCACGAGCTGTGGGGTGGGGAGAACCTGTACCGCCTCTACGAGCGGGCGCACACCCCGTACGAGTGGCACGCCCCGATCTTCGAGCGGGCTCGCGAGCGCGGCCTGACCGTCTTCTCGTCACCGTTCGACGCGACGGCCGTGGAACTGCTGGAGTCGCTCGACGCGCCGGCGTACAAGATCGCCTCGTCGGAGCTGGTCGACCTGCCGCTGATCCGGTTGGTCGCCAGCACGGGCAAACCCATGGTGATCTCCACCGGGATGGCGACGGTCGCCGAGATCGACGCCGCGGTGCGGACCGCCCGCGACGGCGGCGCGGCGGGCATCGTGCTGCTGGCCTGCACCGCGTCCTACCCGGCGCCGCCCGCCGACAGCAACCTGCGCCGGCTGCCGGTGCTGGCCGGCGCCTTCGACGTGCCGGTCGGCCTCTCCGACCACACGCCCGGCATCGGAGTGGCGGTCGCCTCGGTGGCGCTGGGCGCCTGTTTCATCGAGAAGCACGTGACGCTGGACCGCGCCGACGGCGGTGTGGACTCGGACTTCTCGCTGAACCCGGCGGAGCTGTCGGCGCTGGTCGCCGAGTCGGGCCGGGCGTACGCCGCACTGGGCGGCACGGCGATCGGCCCGACCCCGGCCGAACGGGAGGGGCTGCGGTTCCGTCGTTCGCTGTTCGTGGTCGAGGACGTGCGGGCCGGTGACCCGGTGACCGCGCAGAACGTCCGGTCGATCCGACCGGCCGGCGGACTGGCCCCGGTGGAGATCGATCGGGTGCTGGGCCGCACCTTCACCACCGACGTCCCACGCGGCACCCCCCTGACCTGGACCCTGATCTGATCAACGGCGCTGGCTCGCCCAGACCGCTCCGTCGATCATGGACTTGTGGTGGCCGCTCTAGTCAGCTTTGCCCCTTTTGTCGGTCACCACAACTCCATGATCGACGGAACTGGGGTTGGGGGCGAAGCCGACGGTGATTACCAGGTCGGCCGTGCGCAGCGTGCGCCAGAGCGCCGGCCCGTCCGACGGAGTGCCCAGGCCGTGCCGGCGCCACCACGTCGCGATCGGCACGTCGGCCAGCTTGCAGCAGCACTCGGCCCGGGTCCACCGGGCCCAGAAGTCACCCGCGCCGAACCGGCGGGCCAACGCCGGGGGCACCGGGGCGTCGGCCCGCTCCGCGTCGATCGCCACCCGCCAGCCGGGCGCCGGTGGGCCGTACCAGCCGACGCACCGTCCGTCGTCGAGGTGACTGCGGGTCACCGCGTCGGCCAGCGCGGCCGGTGTTCCGATGCGCAGGTGCCGCTCGGCGGCGGCGAGCAGCCCCGGTACCGGGCGCGGCACGGCGGCGGCGACCCGCGGCGCTGGTGGGGCGGGGAACGAGACCGGCCGCAGGTCAGATGGAGGCGGCACCGTCCACCACGATGACCTGGCCGTTGATGTTGGTGTGCTCGCGCAGCAGCATCCGCACCACCGGTACGACCTCCACCGGCTCGGTGAGGTGACCGCTCGGGGTGCGACGCACGATCTGGTCGAGCTGGGTCGGGCCGAGCACCGCCGACATCTCGGAGGCGAAGAAGCCGGGCGCGACCGAGTTGACCAGCATCCGGCCGCCCAGCTCACGGGCGAGCGAGCGGGTGGCGGCGTCCATGCCGCCCTTGGTGGCCGAGTACGCGACCAGACCCGGGAAACCGCGCTGCGCGCAGATCGAGGTGATGTTGACGATCCGCCCGCGCAGCCCCTTGCCGAGCATCCGGCGGACCACCAGCCGGGTCAGTTGCAGCGGCGCGGTCAGGTTGGTCTCGATGATCCGGGCGATGTCGTCGGTGGTGGTGTGCACGTGCAGGGAGTCCTGCCCGACGGCGGCGTTGTTGACGATGCCGTCGATCGGGCCGAGGCGCTGCTCCACCTCGCGGACGAAGCCCTGCGCGGCACGCAGGTCGGTGACGTCCACGGAGCCGACGTGCACCCGGTCGGGGTGTTCGGCGGCGAGCTTCTCCAACTCCGGGGTGACGGTACGGGCGAAGGCGGCAACCCGTACGCCCGCGTCGAGCAGGTCGGTGACGATGGCCAGGCCCAGCCCCCGCGAGCCTCCGGAGACGAGGACGACGGAGCTGGGGGGGACGAGCTGGGTGTCGGCGGGGTCAGACATCGCTCTTCAGGGTCTCCTTGACGGGGATCTCGGTCAGCACACGGATCCGCCGTGGGACCGCGTGTTCGGGCAGCCGGTCGGCGCACCAGCGCATCAGCGCGGCCTCGTCCGGCACACCGCCGGGGTCGGCGGGGGTGAGCACCACCTCGGCGACCACCATCCGCCCGAGCACCGGGGCGCGGCGGCCGGTGACCCGGGCCCAGGCCACCGCGGGATGCCCGGTCAGCACGCCGCGCACCACACCGGCGGAGACCTTGCTGCCACCGACGTTGATCTCGTCGGAGTCCAGGCGCCCGGTGATCAGCACCCGGTCGTCGACCACCTGCACCCGGTCCCCGGTGCGGACCGGGCCGGCCAGTCCGGCGCCGTGGTAGGGGGAGGTGACCACCAGCTCGTCGTCGCGCACGGAGAGCGTCGGCCGTCCGGCGGTTTCCCGGTCCAGCCAGTCGACCGGGAAGCCGGCCCGCCCGTCGTGCACCACAACGGACGCCCCGACCTCCGACGATGCGTAGATCCAGGAGATCCGGGCAGTCGGGAAGACCTTCCGCAGCTGGTCGAGGATCGCCTGGTCCACCGGCTCTCCGCCGAGGGTGATCTGGCGCAGTGGGACCCGGGCCAGCGCGGCGGCGTCCCGGTAGAGGGTGCGGCGCCAGAACGTGGGTGTGCCGGAGGCGGCGTCCACGCCGTGCGCGGCGGCGACCGCCGGCCAGTCGTCCAGCTCGTCGGGCTCGACCACGACCAGGTGCTGCCCGGGCTGGGTCAACGACAGGGTGACCACCTGCCACCAGGCGTACGTGCCGGGGGCGTAGGGGCAGAGCCAGGTCCGCTCGGGCTGGTCGGCCCGCACCGTGGTCAGCGTGTCGAGGGTGTGACCGACCCGCTTGGGACGCCCGGTCGAGCCGGACGTCAGCAGCCAGAGCCGGCCGGCGTCGGCGGCGCGCGGTCGGTCCGGCGCGCTCGGGTGCGTGCCGTCGTCGTCGAGGACGGTGACCCAGAAGCCGGCCCTCCGACAGGTCGGCGCGCATCGACGCGTCCACCCGGCCTCGCGGTGCTGAGCAGCAGCTCGGTGCCGTGTACGGCGTGCTGCCGCGCGGCGGCGAGCGCGTGCGCGGCGGAGTGCGCCAGCACCGCTGCG
>NZ_JAEVHM010000185.1 GCF_016802865.1 Micromonospora parastrephiae
GGCGGAGGCGCCGGGCCGCGCCCACCGGCGTTGGCCCAGGTTGGAGAACCGACATGGAGTTCCGCAACACCGAATCGCGCGTTGTCCGCCCGAGCCGTCGAGGCTTCCTCGGGTTGGCTGCCGCCGCCGGCGCGGCCACCGCACTCGGCGGCCTGCCCACCTTCGCGGCCTCGGCGGCCCCCCGGCGTCCCAGCGGGTCGCCGCTGCTCAGCGGGGACGCCGCCGCGAAGAACCAACTCTGGTGGCAGGCTCCCGGCTCCGCCACCTCGATGATCGAGCAGGGGTTGCCGGTCGGCAACGGCCGGCTCGGGGCGCTCGCGAGCAACGACCCTGCCCACGAACTCCTGATGATCACCGACGCGACGCTGTGGACCGGTGGTCGCAACGACACCCTCGACGGCGACGGCCAGTTCCCGTACGGCCGCGACGACTTCGGCTCGCTGACCATGCTGGCCACGCTCACCGTCGACATTCCCGGGCACGACCTCGGGACCGTCGACAACTACCGCCGCACCCTCGACCTGGCACAGGGCCTGGTCAGCGTCGCGTACGACGTCGCGGGCGTCGGCTACCGCCGGCAGATGTTCGCCAGCCACCCCGACGACGCGATCGTCCTGCACTTCTCCCAGCAGGGCCGCGGCACGTACACCGGCACGGTCTCGCTGGCCGGCACCCACGGCGAGTCCACCACCGCCGAGCACGCCGGCCGGTACGCGTCGTTCGGCGCGTCGTTCGCCAACGGACTGCGCTACGGCGCCGCCGTCACCGTCCACAGCGACACCGGCACGGTCGCGGTCACCGGCGCGGCGATCTCCGTCACCGGCTGCCGGGAGTTCACCGTCGTCGTCAGCGGCGGCACCAACTACGCCCCCGACGCCGCCGCCGGATTCCGCGACCCGTCGGTGGACCCCGAGCGGCTCGCCCGCGACAAGGCGCTGGCCGCTGCCCGCGAGTCCGTCCGCGACCTGCTGAACACCCACGTCGCCGACTTCCGGCAGGCGTTCGAGCAGTTCGCCATCGACCTCGGCACGTCGTCCGCCGCCCAGCGCGAACTGGACACCTGGGAGCGGACGCAGGCGCGCTGGCGGGACAACGTCGCCGACCCCGAGCTGGAGGCCGCGTACCTCCAGCTCGGTCGCTATCTGCTGATCTCCGGGTCGCGGGGCAGCCTGCCGATCGGCCTTCAGGGCCCGTGGCTGGCCGGCAACGATCCGGACTGGATGGGCGACTACCACAGCGACGTCAACATCCAGATGAGCTACTGGTTGGCCGACCGGGCGGGGCTCACCGACACCTTCGACGCCTTCGCGGACTACTGCGTCGCGCAGCTGCCGGTCTGGACCGAGGTCACCCGACGGATGTTCAACACCTCGACCAACCGGTTCCGCAACACCAGCGGCAGGATCGCCGGCTGGGCCGTCGCCTACTCCACCAACCCGTACGGCGGCAGCGGCTGGTGGTGGCACCCGAGCGGCAACGCCTGGCTCTGCCAGAACCTGTTCGAGCACTACGAGTACACCCAGGACCGCGCCTACCTGGCGAAGGTCTACCCGGTCATCAAGGGGGCCGTGGAGTTCTGGGAGACCCGACTCGTCAACGTCACGGTCACCGACGCGTCCGGCGCCTCGCGCGAGGTCCTGGTCGCCGACCGTGACTGGTCGCCGAGCACGGGCCGCAGGACACCCGGGGCAACACCTACTCCCAGGAACTGGTGTGGAACCTCTTCGAGAACTACCACACCGCGACCCGGGTGCTCGGCCGGGACACCGGCTACGGCCAGATTATCGCCGGCCTCCGCAAACGCCTCTACCTGCCCGAGGTCAGCCCCAGCACCGGCTGGCTCCAGGAGTGGATGTCACCCGACAACCTCGGCGAGACCCTGCACCGGCACCTCTCCCCTCTGATCGGCCTCTTCCCCGGCGACCGGATCCGCCCGGACGGCTCCACCCCGAAGGAGATCGTCGCCGGCGCGACCGCCCTGCTCACCGCCCGCGGCATGAACAGCTTCGGCTGGGCCAACGCGTGGCGCAGCCTGTGCTGGGCGCGGCTGAAGGACGCGGAGAAGGCGTACCAGCTCATCGTCAACAACCTGAAGCCGTCGACGAACGGCAGCAACGGCAGCGCCATGAACCTCTTCGACATCTACGAGACGAACCCCGGGCGCGGCATCTTCCAGATCGACGCGAACCTCGGCACCCCCGCCGCGATGGTCGAGATGCTGCTCTACTCCCGGCCCGGTCACGTCGAGCTGCTGCCCGCGCTGCCCTCCGCGTGGGCGGCCGCCGGTTCGGTGTCCGGCATCGGCGTACGGGGTGGCTTCACCGCCGACCTCACCTGGCGCGCCGGCCGGGTCACCCAGGTGCGACTGACCAGCGTCGGCGGTCGCGGCACGACGCTCGTGGCCAACGGTCGGCCGCGCCAGATCACCCTGCGGCCCGGTGAGTCCGTCACCCTGCGGAACCTCTGATGCGGGCCGGGTTTCCCCGTCGCGTGGGGGCGGCCGCCGTCGCCGCGCTGCTCTGCGTACCCCTGGCCGCCCCGGCCGCCCAGGCTCGGACGCGGCACGACCCGACGGCCGGTGGGGGCCGGCACCACGTGGTCACCTGGGCCGCCAGCGCCGACCGGCAGGGTGCCGGGCCGGCCGAGCGCAGCTACCGGCTCGTCGTGCGTACCAGCGTCGCCGGCAGTGCGCTGCGAGTCCGCCTGAGCAACGCGTTCGGCGAGCACCCGGTCACCTTCGCCAGCGCCTACGCCGGGTTGCAGCGCCAGGGCGCGGAGCTGGTTCGGGGCAGCAACCGGCGGTTGGCGTTCGGCGGGCAGACGTCGGTCACCGTTCCGCCCGGGCAGACGGTCCTCAGCGACCCGCTGCCCGGGAGCCTGGCCGCCCAGAGCGACCTCGTCGTCAGCCTGTACGTCACCGGCGCGCAGGGGCCCACGACCGGGCACGGCATGGCCATGCAGACGTCCTACGCGACCGCGGGCGACCACGCCGCCGAGGAGGCGGCGACCAACTGGACCGACCCGATCGGCTCCTGGTACTGGCTGGACGCCGTCAGCGTGCAGACGTCCACGGCGATCACGTCGGTGGTGACCCTGGGCGACTCCATCACCGACGGGTGGGCGTCGGCGTCGGACACCAACCGGCGCTGGCCCGACTACCTGGCCCGGCGGCTCGACGCCGCCGGCAGCCCGGTGCGGGGAGTGGCCAACGAGGGCATCTCGGGCAACAAGGTGCTCGCCGACGGCGCCGGTGAGGCCGCGCTGCGCCGGCTGGACCGCGACGTGTTGTCTCAGCCCGGCGTCAGCACGGTGATCGTCCTCGAAGGCATCAACGACATCAAGGCGCACACCGGCGTCACGGTCGACGACCTGACCGCCGGCTACCGCCAGATCGCCGACCGGGCGCACGCGGCGGGCAGGTGCGTCGTCGGCGCCACGGTCATGCCGTACAAGGGTTGGTCCGAGTACGACGCCGCGGGTGAGGCCGTGCGACAGGGCGTCAACGACTGGATCCGGCACAGCGGGACGTTCGACGCGGTGGTCGACCTCGACCGGATCACCCGCAGTCCGTACGACCCGCAGGCGCTCCTGCCGTTCTTCGACGGTGGGGATCACCTGCACCCGAACGACAAGGGCATGCAGGCGATGGCCGACGCCGTCGACCTGACCGCTCTGCGCTGCGACCGCTGAGCCTTCCGGCCGGTCACGGTGCTGGCCGGCCGGACGGCAATCTTGGGGGCTGACACGCCCGACGTGTGCCGCTAGCGTCCATGCCGGACGATCGACGTCCACCCGAGCGCGCGGAGGAGACGCCGATGTTCGAGGAGTTCATGGGCATTCCCGCCCACCCTCTCGTGCTGCACGCCGCGGTCGTCTTCGTGCCGCTGCTGGCCCTGCTGACGATCGGCTACGCGCTCGTCGCGGCGGTCCGGCCGCACACACGATGGGTGCTGGGGCTGGTCGCCCTCGGTGCGCCGATCTTCGCCCTGTTGGCGAAGCTCTCCGGTGACGCCTTCTTCGAGCGCATGCGCTCGGCCAACCGGGTCACGCCCGAGTTCGTTCCGAAGCTGGAGGCGCACCAGGAGTTGGGGGACCTCACCCTCTACGCGACGATCGGGCTGGCGGTCGTGGCGCTGGCACTGGTCTGGTTCGTCCCGCCGCGCACCGCCGAGGGCGTACGCCCCGGTCGTGCGCTGACCCTGGCGTTGCAGGCGCTGTCGGTGGTGGCCGCCGGCATCGCCGTGTACTACGTGGTCCGTACCGGCGACTCCGGCGCGAAGGCGGTCTGGGAGGGCCAGTGACGATCGGTGGTGCGGCCCGGCCGACGTCGGGCCGCACCACCGCGATGTCCGTCAGCCGGCGTGGTACGCCCGGATGATGGTCTGCTCGATGCCGCTACCGCCGTTGGCGGCGGCCTTCACCCGCAGCGACACGGCCTGCCCGGAGGTGGCCTTCGGCAGCTCGACCCGGTAGCCGTCGCCGCTGCCGGTGACCCGGGCCGCCTTCCAGGTGGCGCCGTCGTCGGTCGAGGTCCAGACCTGGAACGACGTCACCTTCTGCGTCTTCACGCCGTGCGCCTGCCGGACGGCCAGCTCGGCCGTTCCGTCGACCGGGTGGTTGTTGTGGTCCATCGGCAGGGCGTAGTCGATCGCGAGCAGCGGCAGCGGCACGCTCCCGGTCCCGTCGGGGCCGGCGGACCGGAACGTCCACGAGGTGTCGACCCTGGTCGAGATCGGCAGGATCAGGCTCGTGTCGACGTCGAGGGTCACCCGGTAGTCGGCCATCGACTGCGGGACGGTGAAGTCGCCGAACGGGCCTTGCCGCGCCTCGACCAGCTTGCCGTCGCGGTACAGCGACAGTGTGCGCTTCACGCCGATCGCCTCACCCTGCAGGCAGTCGGCCCGCTGGTGCTGGTCGGTCAGCGACACCAGGTCGAGGTGCAGGTTGCCCCGCGTCCGCGACGGCGGGGTGGCGCAGCTCCAGCCGGCACCGGCGGGGTCGTCGTACCAGCCGGAGTGCAGGGGCTGACGCGCCCAGATCTTCGTCTGCCGGCTACCCGGCTGGTAGCTGCGGGGCGCCTCGTCCGCGGCCAGTCCACCGTAGACACCCTGGTCGGCCCAGACGATGTCGGGCGAGAGGTAGTCGGTCCGGTACGGCGGCAAATTCCCCTCGTGGGTCTGGGTCACCCCCACCCCGTCGCGCGTGAGGCCGGTACGGACCAGTTGGGTGAACATTTCCGGCGAGTCCGTCTGGTGGAACCGCTCGTCGATCCGGGCCAGCCTGGCCTGCTCCGCCCTGGTCACCCGGTACGCCGGGTCGGCCGGAACGCCGTCGGCGTACTCGTGCACCAGGTTGTACCGGTACGGGTTGGCCGTGCCGGCCGGCGAGTCCAGGTTGACGGCCGCCCAGGTACGCCGCGATCCGACGCTGGGCTGCGGCAGCGCGGTCGTACGGACCGTCGTCGTCGCCCCGTACCCACTGACCTGGTGCCACCAGGACAGACCGTTCGGCGCGGTCTGGACGTTGGTGAAGTCGACCCGGGTGGGAGTGGTGGGCACCCCGTCGACCGTCGCCGTCACCGGCCTGGCCCGCGCCGGGTCGAGCGTCACGCTCCGGGCGCCGCGCACGTCCAGGTCGGCCTCGCCGGCGAGCGTGGTCTCCAGCACGTCACTGTCGACGTAGTAGGCGATGGAGGCGCCGAGCACGGTGTACCGTCCGGCCGGAACCCGCAGCGTGAAGGTGTCTCCGGGCGTGCCGGAGGCCCCGTCGTAGTAGATCTGCGGGTCGGTGAGGTTGGTGACCATGAGGTTGACCCAGGTTTCCGCGCCGTCCTTCAGGCCCGGCAGCGGCTTCGTGCGGATCGTCAGGTCATAGCTGGGCTGCTCGACGTAGAAGCTCACCGGGGTGGTCGAGATCAGCTTGCGGCCGGCGCGGGCCGTGACGGTGGCCAGGTAGAAGCCCGGCCGGCTGGCGAGCGCCGCGCGGTCGACGCGGAGCGTCGTTCCCGCCGTGGCGCCGCCCTTGAGGGTCACCCGGCCCGTCGACAGCGACGCCGCGCCGCGCGGCACCGGCTGGCCGTCGTGGTTGACGATCGACACGTCGAGGTCGAGGACGGTCGTCGCCGGGGTGTGCCCGCCGGTCCAGCTCAGCGTCGTCCCGCTGGTTCCGGACTGCGGGTACGCGAAGGTGCCGAGGTTGACCACCGGCTGGTCGCTGGTCGGGCCGCCGAGGGCCCGGGCCGCGTTGAGCCGGCCGGCGCCGACGGCGTACGGGTCGATGCCGGTCAGCGGGTCGGCGGCGCCGACGAGCGCGGCCTTGATCTTCTCACCGGTCCAGTCGGGGTGCCGCTGGGCGAGCAGCGCGGCGGCGCCCGCCACGTGCGGGCTGGCCATCGAGGTGCCGCTGATGGCCTCGTAGTACCTGTCGATCGGCGCTTGGAGGTTGGTGCCGGCGGCCCGGGCGGCGACGATGTCGACACCGGGTGCGACCAGCTCCGGCTTGGCCACGTGGCTGGTGACCAGCGGACCGCGACTGGAGAAGTCGGCAAGCTTGTCGTCACGGTCGACCGCGCCGACGGTGAGGGCGCTCGCGGCGGAGCCGGGCGAGGAGATGGCGCCGCCGCTGTTGCCGGCGGCGATGACGAACAGCACGCCGGTCTGCCTGCTCAGGCCGTCGACGGCGAGCGAGAGCGGGTCGGTGCCGTCGTCCGCGTCGCTGCCACCGAGGCTCATGTTGATGACGTCGGCCCGGGTGGCGGCCCACTCCATACCGGCGATGATCCCGGAGTCCGCGCCGGAGCCGTGGTCGTCGAGAACCTTGCCGATCACCAGCTTGGCGTCGGGCGCCACGCCGCGACGCTGACCGTGTGCGGCCGCGCCGGTGCCGGCGATGGTCGAGGCGACGTGCGTACCGTGGCCGTTGTGGTCGACGGCGTCACCGCCCTCGGCGGTGAAGTCGGCCCGGTCGGCGACCCGGCCGACCAGGTCCGGGTGGGTGAAGTCGGCGCCGGTGTCGAGCACCGCGACCCGGACGCCCTTGCCGGTGTACCCGGCCTTCCACGCCTCCGGCGCGGCGATCTGCCCCAGGTTGCGGTCCAGGTCGCCGTGCTGACCATCGCCGGTCAGCGCGGTGGCGCGGACCTTGCGGTCGAGCCAGACCTTCTTCGCGCCGGCGAGCAGCAAGTTGGTCGCCAGCTTCGCGGTCGCCGGGCTCTTCTTGGGTACGTGGCCGGCCACCGCTCCGATACTGGGCAGCGCCAACACGTCGCCGAGCGCGGCGACCCGGACGGAGGCGGTTGCGGGCTGCACGATGACCGGCAACTGCGTGGTGCTCTCGTCGTCGTACCCGTCCGCGATCAGGGCGGTGACGTCGAAGAGGTCGGGGTCGAGGGTCGAGCCGATCTGGGACGCGACGCGGGCGGGGACGACGTGCAGGTGGCCGTCGGGGCCGCAGGCCTGGCGGATCACCGCGTTCGCGTCCGCCGGTCGCACCGTGGCCTGTGGGCATCCCGATCCGTTGCTCCGCACGGTCACCACGTCCCCGGTCAGCAGGGTGACGGTGTGGGTCTTCCCGCCGGCGGAGGTGTGGGGTGTGTCGGGCGGGGCGGCACCGCTGGGGCCGGCTGTGGCGGTGCCGCCCGGCACGGCGGTCAGCGCCGTGGCGGTGACGGCGACGGCCAGCAGCCAGCGCGTTCTCTTGAGCATTTCGCTCCCTGTCTCAGGTGGACTAATGCGCCTCTTGGGCGACTAGTTGCAAGATCATATGTGTGCATACCTGATCTTCGGGGGCCCACGACACAGCAATTTCCGCCGACCTGACCTGGAATTCCGCCGCTTCCCCAGTACGGAAAGACGGCTTTCCAATGTGAACGAAAGCCGCATGCCCGTCCGAAGGTATCGACGCGACGTCGACTCGCACCTAGCATGACGACGAATGGATCTTCGACGTTCGTCCCTGCCGAAACCCGGCAACCAGCCCGACCGAAGGGAGACGCACATGCGTCGACCCCGCCATCTGGCACTCCTGAGCGTCGGCGTGTCCGGCGCCCTGGTTCTCAGTGCCGCCCCGACCGCGGCGGCGGCCCCGCCCACGACCACCACGCCCACCGGCATCGTGGTCAGCGACGGCATGACCCAACCGGTGTTCTCGCTCGCCGACGCGATCGAGGAGCGGGTGTTCGTCCAGACCCCGGTGGACAGCGACCACGACGGCCGACCCGACCGGGTCGCGATCGACATCTCCCGACCCCGGGAGACCGCCACGCAGGGCTTCAAGGTGCCGGTCATCTTCGAGCACAGCCCGTACCGCAAGGACACCTGGGGCGACGTGCCGTACCCCAGTGTGCTGGTCGACGACCTGCCGCAGAACGGCCTGACCCACCGGTCCGGCCTCCGGCGCTCGACGCGGACGCCCAGCGGGCCCAGGCGAAGGCCAACCTGCCCGGCTCGCTCGACGACTACTACGTGCCGCGCGGATACGCGGTGGTGCTCGGCCAGAGCATCGGCACCGGCGACTCGGACGGCTGCCCCACCAGCGGCGACCAGGCCGAGACGCTCGGCACCAAGGCCGTCATCGACTGGCTCAACGGCCGGGCGAAGGGGTACGACGCGAACGGCGCCCCGGTCACCGCCGGCTGGACCACCGGCGCGGTCGGCATGACCGGCGTCTCCTACAACGGAACGCTGCCCAACCAGGTGGCCACCACCGGGGTCGAGGGACTGAAGACCATCGTGCCGGTCTCCGCGATCAGCAGCTGGTACGACTACTACCGGGCCAACGGCCTGGTCGTCGCCCCCGGGACGTTCCAGGGCGAGGACCTCGACATCCTGGCCCAGTACACGGCCGGACAGGCACGGGCCGAGGGACCCTGCGCCGACGAGATCGCCGAGATCACCGAGAAGCAGGACCGGGCGACCGGCGACTACTCGACGTTCTGGCGGGACCGCGACTACCTCGACGCGCGAAACGTGCGGGCGAGCGTCTTCGTCGTCCACGGCCTCAACGACTGGAACGTGAAGACCGAGCACTTCGCCGGCTGGTGGGACGAGCTCGCCAAGCGGGACGTACCGCGCAAGATCTGGCTGCACCAGGGCGGACACGGTGGCCCCGGCAGCAGCGCATCGGTGACCCTGCCGGACGGCCGCACCTGGACCTACAAGCAGACCGAGAACCGCTGGTTCGACTTCTGGCTGTGGAACGTGCGCAACGGCATCATGGACGAGCCGACCGCCGTCATCCAGCGGGAGGACCGGGCGTACACCACGTACGCCAACTGGCCCGACCCGGGCGCGCGTGACGTCGAACTGAACCTCGCCGCGACCGACGCCACCGCGCCGGGCACCCTCACCACGGGCAAGCCCCCGAAGGCCAAGGTCGAGCAGAGCTTCGTCGACGAAGGCCGGACGATCCACCCGGACACCCTGGTGGCCAACCCGGACACGGCGAGCGCCAACCGACTCGCGTACCGCTCCCCCACGCTGGCCCGGGACGTCCGCGTCTCCGGTCGCCCGGAGATGCGGCTGCGGATGGCCATCGAGAACAAGCCGGACGCGAACCTCACCGCGTACCTGGTCGACTACGGCCCCACCGGGTCGACCGCCGCGCCGACCGTCGTGACGCGCGGCTGGATGGACCCGCAGAACCGCAAGAGCGCCGCGCGCACCGAGCCGGTGAAGCAGGGCAAGCTGTACGACTACCGGTGGACCATGGAGCCGAAGGACTACATCTTCCCGGCGGGCCACCGGATCGGCGTGGTCGTGTTCTCCAGCGACCAGGAGTACACCCTGTTGCCGCTGGGTGGCACCGAACTGCGGGTCGCACCGAACGACAGTGAGCTGCGACTGCCGATCGTCGGCGGGCGGGGCGCCCTCGGGTTCTGAGTTCGCCGTCGCGCCACAGGTGGGGCAGCCCAACGTATCCGGGCTGCCCCACCTGCACGTCCAGGCCCGCTGCCCCGGCCGAGGTCGGGCAGCTTCGGGGAGGGTGCTGCCTCGCGGTGAGGTGAGGCAGCAGTTTCGGGGAAGGTGCTGCCTCGCGGTGAGGTGAGGCAGCAGTTTCGGAGACAGTGCGCGGATCAGCGAGCACGGTCGTGGTTCGCGGCGGTCGCCGGCGGCAGTGCGGGCGACCTTCTCGCATGATCGTGCTCGATCCTTGTTGTCGCGCCCTCGTCCGGGCGGTGAGGGGCCTGTTTCCTGGTTCGCGCACGATCTTCGGCGGGTGCGGTGTCCTCGACGCGGTCGGCCACGGCGCGAGGTCGCGGCCGCCAGTGGACGCTCGTAGGCCGGTCGGTCCGGTTGTCCGCTGTGCCCTCCTCGGTGCCTGACGGTCTTGTGATCGACACAATTTCGGCGACGTCGGGGTATCCGCCGCCACCGGACACCGCGATATCGGCGAACCCGAGTCGATCAGCCCGCCTCGTCCCGCGTGCCGGCTTCCCCAGCCGCGCCGATTGTCGGGTCTGACCGGTGGCGTCCTGTGATCGGGGCATCCGGGCGGTGGAATCGGGGCCGGGGTGGGGTCGTTATACCCGGCACGCCCCCCGCGACTGCCAGCTCGTGGCGGGCGGCGGTCGTCGGGAACACCGGCCCGGCCGCCGCGGTTACATCTCCGCACGGCCGAGCAGCACGGGGTTGACTTCCCCGGTGGAATGATCCGCCGCTCGGAACCGTTACACCCTGTCCCGACGCCGGCCCCCTTGACGGGGGCTGCCGGGCAGATCCCCCACGACTTTCCCGCACGGTCGCCACCCCCTGGTACCGCGCGGTATCCCCCTGATGCAGAGGAGCACGCCATCATGCGTACCGATCTGATCCGTAAGACCGCGCTGACCGCTGCTGGACTCGCGTTCACCGGCGGCGCCATCGCCGGGCCCGTGACCACCGCCTACGCGGCGTCGGACGCGAAGCCCATGTCGCAGTCGCAGGGTGATCGGAAGAGCGGTGAGCGGGAGTTGGGCGTGCGCTACGAGGCCCAGCCGAACTTCTACTACTGCGGTCCCGCCGCCACCCGCAACGCCCTGAGCGTGCAGGG
>NZ_JAEVHM010000186.1 GCF_016802865.1 Micromonospora parastrephiae
TCCGACCGGGCGGGCCCGCCCGGCTCCCGGTGGGCCTGCACGGGTCGGCCGGCGCGCGGCAGCCCGTCCGGTGGGCTGACCGCACCGGCCAGCACGGGCAACTCCCGGGTCGGCACGTCGGGGCGTACCTCGGCCACCCGGTAGGTGTCCCGGCCGGCCGCCTTCGCGCCGTAGAGCGCGTCGTCGGCGGCCTCCAGCACCTCCCGTCCGGTGCTGCCGTGGTCCGGGTAGACGGCGATGCCCACCGACACGGTCACCATGACCGGCCCGGCGTACGCCTCGACGGCGATGGGTGTGTCCCGCACGGCCGCGCCCAACCGCTCCGCCACGATCGCCGCGCCCCGGGCGTCGGTCTCCGGCAACAGCAGGACGAACTCTTCTCCGCCCTGCCGGAAGGCCAGGTCGACCTCGCGGATCTCGCCGCGTACCCGCCTGGCGAACTCGGCCAGCACGGTGTCCCCCGCCGCGTGCCCGTACGTGTCGTTGACGTCCTTGAACCGGTCCAGGTCCAACGCGAGGACGCTGAGCATCCGGCCGAACCGGCTGGCCCGCTCCACCTCCCGCCGGATCGACTCGCGCAGGTAGCGGTAGTTCCACAGTCCGGTGAGCGGGTCGGTGAGCGACAGCCGCTGGGCCTCCTCGTGCACCCGGACGTTCTCCACCGCCACCGCCGCGTGCCCGGCGAAGGTGCGCAGGGTGACCAGGTCGTCGTCGTCGAACTCGTCCGCGCCCACCCGGTCGTAGAGGGCCAGTACGCCGAGCGCCGCCGCCGGCGTAACGGTCTCGTCGCCGGGTCCGGGAGTACCGGCCGGGACGGCGGGCCCGCCGGGGGTGGCGAACGGCACGGCGACGTACGTGCGGCAGCGCGGCTCACCGGCGAGGACGTCGGTCGGCTCCACCCGCCCCCGCTGCGGCTCGCCGGTGGCGGCCACCGCGCCGACCACGCCGACGCCCACCGGCACCCGCAGCGTCTGTGGCCCGTCCGGATCGTCCTCCGGCCAGCGCCCGTCCAGTCCCTCGGTGCACTGCGCGGCGAGCATGCCGCCGGCCTCCACGAGCAGCACCGCGCCGGCCCGCGCGCCGGTGGCCGCGATGGCGCTGTGCAGGATCACCCGCAGGATGCGTTGCAGGTCGTGCGTGCTGGCCAGGGTGTCGCCGAGCACCGCGAGATGCCCGCGCAACTGGTCGCGGCTGCTGGTGAGCGCCGCGACGTACGAGCCGGTCTCCCGGGTCATCCGGTTGAACGCGGCGGCCAGCCGGCCCAGTTCGTCGCGGCTGCGGACCGGCACCCGGGCGGTCAGGTCGCCGTAGGCCACCCGGTCGACGGCGCTGGCCAGCTCCACCAGCGGTCGGGTGGTCACCCGGGCCAGCCGCCAGGCGGTCAGCACGGCGAGCAGGCCGGCCAGCACGACCGCACCGATCAACGTGACGTGCAGCCCGGGTGGCCGTTCACTCGGCACAGACAGCACCAGCGGGAGCGGCTGCCCGGTGGACGGGCCGATCCTGCGCACGTACCGACCCTCGGTGGTCTCGGTGACCCGCTCGCTGTCGACGGCGCTGGCGGCGGCGAGCACCGCGTCGCGGACGTCCCGGGACTCGGTGGTGTGGGTGACCCGGTCGCTGCTCGTACCGCCGAGCAGGGTGACCGCCACCCCGGTGACCGCCGCCAGCCGGGCCACGAAGGCCGGGTCGACGAGTTGCGCGGCGGCGACCGTGCCGAGCAGGGCGCCGGCCCGGTCACGCAGGTCGACCCGCGCGGCCAGCGCGTGGACCGGCTCGGGCTGCGGCTCGGCGGTGCCGGAGCAGTCCCGCCAGGGCGGCGACGGCGCACCGGCCGAGGCGTACGTGACCTGACCGTTCACGTCGGTGATCCGCACACCGGCGGCCAGCCCTCGGCTCACCAGTTGGTTGGCGGCGGCGGACGGGTCGCCGTTCAGGGCCACCGCGTCGGCGGTGGCGCGCAGTTGCTGGCAGAGCGCGTCGACCGAGGTACGCACGGTGGACGCCGCCACGGCGAGGCGCTCGGTGGAGCGGCTGCGGTCCACGGCGGTGGCGGTGGACGCGACGAAGAGCGCGCCGAGCAGGACGGGGCCGAGCACCACCACGAGGAAGGCTGCCGTCAACCGCCCGCGTAGCGTCACTCGTCCCCCCGGAAGTTCCGCCTCCGTTGCTTGCGATGCTGACACAGAGCGACCGTGGTGGAGGCGTTGCGTCAGGAGTGTTGCGTGCCGGATTTTTCTTATGAAGCGGAAGTGGCCCGGGTGGCGAAGCGGCACGCCCGGGTCGAGCTGCTCGCCCGCCGCCGGGCGATGTCCGCCCCAGCCCGGGCCGCGGCCGCTCGGCGCGTCCAGGCCGAGCTGGTCGCCCTGGTACGCCGGCTCCGCCCCCGCCGGGTGACCGCGTACGTGCCGGTGGGTTCCGAGCCGGGCGGCCCCGACCTGCCGGCGGTGGTGCGGGCAGCGCTGCCCGCCGACGCCGAGTTGCTGCTGCCGGTGCTCCTCCCCGACCTGGATCTGGACTGGGCCGCCTACACCGGGCCGGAGGGTCTGCTCGCCGCCGGTCGGGGTATCCGGGAGCCGGACGGACCCCGGTTCGGGGTGACCGCGGTGGCCGGCGCCGACCTGGTGCTCGTACCGGCGCTCGCCGTCGACCGGCACGGCCGGCGGCTGGGCCGCGGCGGCGGCTCGTACGACCGGGCGCTGGCCCGCGTGCCGGTGGCGACGCTGACCGTGGTCCCGCTGCACGACGGGGAGCTGGTCGAGGCGCTGCCCGTGGAGCCGCACGACCGCCCGGTCCGCGCGGTGGTCACCCCCGCCGACGGGGTGCGTACGCTTGACGGCGGCCCGGGTACGGCGCGTGGTGTCGCGCCCCACACGTCCGCTGGACGAACCCGGGGCGAATGACGCACCATTGGCACTCGAATACGTCGAGTGCCAACTGGCCGAGCCCAGATCCGGAGGAGAACGTGCCCACGTACCAGTACGCCTGCACCGCGTGCGGTCACCAGCTCGAGGCGGTGCAGTCCTTCTCTGACGAGCCGTTGACCGAGTGCCCGGCGTGTCAGGGGCGGCTGCGCAAGGTCTTCAACTCGGTCGGCATCGTCTTCAAGGGCTCCGGGTTCTACCGCACCGACTCCCGCGCCTCCGGGTCCGAGACCTCGGCCGGCGGCACGGCCAGCAAGCCGGCCAAGTCCGAGTCGTCCTCGTCGTCCTCGGGCGGGGATTCCGGGTCGTCGTCCTCGTCCGGGTCGTCCTCGTCGTCCGGATCTTCGTCGTCCGGATCTTCGTCGTCCGGGTCGTCGTCGTCCGGCGGGTCGAGCGGCGGCAAGGCCCCGGCGGCCAGCTCCGCTTCCTGACCGCCCACCCGGTCCCACGCGGGCACCCGGCCCCACGAGGGCCGGGTCTCCATAGCAGGTCCAGCCCTCCGCTGCGTTTGTCCACAGGCCGGCCGGTTGTCCACAGGCACGTCCGGACGGCGGCCGACCGGGCCTCGACCGGCCTAACCTGCCGCCGACGGGTGTCGCCGCGACGCCCCGACGGGAGGCGGCAGGGCCGATGGGCGATCCAGACTCCGCGCGGGCGTTGCGTCCGCTGCGCCGACTCACCCTGCCCGGCCGGCCCACCCTGCTCCGGGCCGCCCTGGTCGCCGTGCTGCTCGGCCTGGCCGCCGCCGTCCTGGACACCCCGACCGGCTGTCCTGGAGCCACCCACGCCGTGCCGTCCCCGGCGGGACCGACCGGTCCGGACACGCGGGTCGACGGGCACGCGGCGAGCGAATCCAGCACCGCCGGACCGGCCGGGACGGGCTCCACCGACGGCAGCGGCAGAGACGGACGGCCACCGACCGACGCGGGCGGCAGAGTCGGCCCGCTGCCGCTGCCCAGTGGGTCGGTCGGGGTGCCGGTCCGGTTGGCGGAGCCGGCCGCGCTGGCGGTGGTCCGCCCGGGCGCCCGGGTCGACCTGCTCGCGGCGCCGCCCGGTGGGACGGGCACCGAGGTGGCCCTGCTCGCGGCCGGAGCGCTGGTGCTGGACGTGCTGGGCGGCGGCGCGACCGACGGCTCTTCGGCGCTCTACCTGGCGCTTCGCCCCGACCAGGCGCAACGCGCCGTCGGGCTACCCGAGGGCAGCCGTTTCGCCATCGTCATCCGCGGCTAGCGCGACGCCCCATCCCGAGGAGAAGGAGAGGGCCACCGGGGTCAGTCCCAGTGCGGGGGGCGTTGGGAGAGCAGCCAGTCGTCGTTGCCGTCGGCCCGCTCGCCCCAGCCGCGATCGGTGTCGTCGGACGTCTGCTCGGGCAGCACCACGAAGTCGTCGCTCAGGTCGACGGTGCGGTCGTCGTCGCCGCGCGTGCCCTGCGTGCCGGGGTCCTCGGTGCTCACGAGCGGCAAGACTAGCGCAGCCGACGGTGGTCGCGCCGGCCAGAAGCGACCGGGCAGCCGGCCTGGTTGGTAGCGTCGGACGGCGTGAGACCCCCAGCGGTGGCAGCACCCCGGACGACTACTGGCGGCGGCCCGCGACCGGCGACGGCGACGCGACGGACCAGCCCTCCGCCGGGCGGCGGCCCGCGCCGACGAGCGGGTACGCGGGCCCCCCGCCGAGCACGCCGCCCCCGGCCGGCTGGCGTCCGCCGGTGCACCTGGAGGCGACACCGCCCCGACGGCTGCCCGCGCAGGACATGGCCGGCCTCGACGCGGCCGAACAGCGCTCACAGCGGGTCACCTACGGTTTCGGTGCGGCGGCCGGGGTGGTGTTGGTGATGGTGGTCTGCCTGCTCTGCTCGCGGATCGTCTTCTGACCGAAGGGTCAGAGGGTGGTGCCCCAGACCGCCTCGGCGCCGGAGTGGCCGGTCAGGTAGACGTAGACGAGCGCGGCGATGGAGAGCGCGACGACGGCCACCGCCAGCACCGGGGTCACCAACGCCGGCAGCCTCGGCACCCGCGGATGCCCGCTGGTCGCCACCAGCAGCAGGATGGCCACGATCCCGAGCGGCACCACGATCCGGAACAGGATGTCGCCGTAGCGGGAGTGCTCGAAGATCTGGTCGAGGATCGGCCCCTGGAAGCCTCGGGCGACGAGCGCGTCGGTGAACGCCTCACCCGACTCGACCGCCACGAAGGTGGTCACCGGGGCGGCCACGGCGAGGAGGCCCAGCGCCCAGTCCAGCCGGTGCCGCCACCGCGGCAGACCCACGTACGCGATGGCCAGCGCCGCCAGCAACGGCACGAACAGGACCACCGCGTGGATCACCAGCACGTGGACCGGTAGACCCAGGATCTCCTCGAACATCGAACCCTCCAGGTGGATCACGGTCACAGGAGCGCCAGCCTACGGTCGGCCGGCCGGCTACGAGCTTTCGAACGGACACACGCGCGGCGGCAGGCTCGGGTTCATCAATCGATCCCGCACTTCGGCTGTGCGCGCGGCCACCCCGGCCGTACGCCGGTTGTCGATGCTGGTCGTACGTGCTGTCATTGGCGCATGTCCGGTACCGAGGAGCTGCTCCGATCGAGGGGTCTGCGCGTCACCCGACCGCGCCTCGCGGTGCTCGAGGTGCTGGCCGATGGTGGTCACCTGGAGGTCGACGAGATCACCCGGCGGGTCCGTGAACGCCTCGACTCGGTCTCCACCCAGGCCGTCTACGACGTGCTCGGGGCGCTGTCCCGAGCCGGGTTGTCCCGCCGCATCGAGCCCGCCGGCAGTCCCGCCCGGTACGAGGCGCGTGTCGGCGACAACCATCACCACGTGGTCTGCCGGGGCTGTGGCGAGATCGCCGACGTCGACTGCGCGATCGGCAGTGCCCCCTGCCTGGAGCCGAACGCCTCCCACGGGTTCGAGGTGGACGAGGCGGAAGTCACGTTCTGGGGTCTCTGCCCGGCCTGTCAGTCCCGCCGGTCCGCCGACCGCTGACGACACCGCAGAGCACCCGCCGGTGACCAGCGAGGTCGCCACGAGCGTGGCACTCTTGGGCGGTGGACTCCGATGACCTCGGCCTCTTCGGTCCGGGTTCGGTCACGTGGAAGGTGCACGAGGAGCCGATCCTGATCGTCGCCGGCCTGCGCTCGCTCTACCTCCAGGCGTTGCACCCGCAGGCGATGGCCGGGGTCGCGCAGAACAGCAACTACCGCACCGACGCCTGGGGCCGCCTGGTCCGCACCGCCAGCTACGTGGCGACCACCGTCTACGGGACCACCGCCGAGGCGGAGGCGGCCGGTGCCCGGCTGCGCCGGTTGCACGACCGCCTTCGCGCCACCGACCCGTTCACCGGCGAGGAGTTCCGGATCGACGATCCGGACCTGCTGCGCTGGGTGCACGTCACCGAGGTCGAGTCGTTCCTCAGCACGGCCCGGCGGGCCGGGCTGCCGCTGACCGACGACGAGGTGGACGGCTACTACACCGAGCAGCGCCGCTCCGCCGAGCTCGTCGGTCTGGACCCGGCAACCGTCCCCGGCACCGCCGCCGAGGTGGCGGCGTACTACGAGGCCGTGCGGCCGCAACTGCGGATGACCCGGGAGGCCGCCGAGACGGCGCTCTTCCTCACCGCCCCGCCGCTGCCGTGGAAGCTCAGCCTGCCCGCCCGACTGGGGCTCACCCTCGGCCCGCCGCGCTGGGCGTACCTGGGGATCGCCGGCACCGCGCTCGCGCTGCTGCCGGCGTGGGCCCGCCGGATGTACGGCGGGCTCGGACTGCCCACCACCGCCCTGTCGGCGGACCTGACCGTGCGCGCCCTGCGTCTGGCGTTCGCCGCGGTGCCCCGCCGCTACCTCGAGGGGCCGCTGATCCAGGCGGCCAAGCAGAGGGCCGAACGGCAGGCGGGCGCGTCACTGGCCCGCTGACCGACCCCGCATCGTCTCAGGTCAACCGTCGGCGGGACGGTCCACGGCCGCCCACGGCTCCTTGCCGGGAGTCTGCGCGCCGGTCGGGCAGTGGCGGCGGAAGTCGCACCAGCCGCAACGCGGGCCGGGCGCCGTCGGGAACGCCTCATCCGCGTCGCCGCCGTCGGCAACCGCCCGTTCGGCGGCCATGATGTCGCGGGCCGTCTCCTCGGCACGGGTCAACTGCCGGGCCAGCGACTCGACGGTGTGGTCATGGCCGGCGACCGTGCCGGTCGGCAGGTGGTGCAGTTCCACCCGACGGCACGGTCGGCGGAACACCCGTTCGGCCGCGTACGCGTAGAGCGCCAGCGCCTGCGAACCCCGCGCGTCGTCCGTGTCCAGCCCCGTGCGGCCGGTCTTGTAGTCGACGATGACCAACTCCGGGCCATCCGGGCCGGGGCGGGAGTCGATGCGGTCGGTCCGGCCGTTGAAGGCGAGCACCGCGGTCTTGACGGCCACCACCCGCTCCACACCCAGCGGGTCGGCCTCCGGCTCCAGCGTCTCGACGTACGCCTCCAGCCAGCCCAACGCCCGCCGGAACGCGGCGCGCTCCTGGTCGTCGTCCCGGTAGCCCTCGCGCACCCAGGTGCCCTTGAGCAGGGTGGCCAGCGCCTCGGGTCGACGCCGCTCGGTGGGCAGCGCATACCAGTTCTTCAGGGCGTTGTGCACGCTGGCGCCGAGGGAGTTGTGCGCCCACGGCGGCCCCTTCGGCGGGGTCGGCCGGTCGACGTAGGAGTACCGGTAGCGGCGTGGGCAGTCCGCGTACGCGCCGAGCTTGCTCGGGGTGCAGACGAACAGCCGCTCCGGCATGCCCTCGAAACCGAGCTGCTCGGCGCCACCGGCGCGCTGCTGAGGGGGCCGGCCGCCGCCGGCGGCGGGTCGTCCGGCTGAGGAGGCTCGTCGCACGCCTGCGATCCTGCCATCCACCCCCGACAGGGCGGGTGCTCCGGGTCAGGCCATGTTCACGTACTGGGTGACGAAGGCGGCCACGGCGTCCGCGATGAGCTGCACGGCGATCGCGGCCAGCAGCAGGCCGGCGATCCGGGTCAGCACCTCGATGCCACCGGGGCGCAGGATCTTCACGATTCCGCCGGAGAAGCGGAGAACGATCCACACGGCGACCATCACGGCGAGGATCGCCACGGCGATGGCGGTGAACTCGCCCAGCCCGTCGGCCTGCTGGACGAAGAGCATGGTGGCCACGATGGCGCCCGGGCCGGCCAGCAGCGGGGTGCCCAGCGGCACCAGCGCGATGTTCGAGGTGACCTGCTGGCTCGGGTCGTCGGCCTTACCGGTCAGCAGCTCCAGGGCGACCAGCACGAGCAGCAGCCCGCCAGCGGCCTGGAGGGCCGGCAGGTCGACGTGCAGGTAGTCGAGCAGGGTCTGCCCGGCCACCGCGAAGATCACGATGACGCCGAGCGCCAGCGCGACCGCCTGCCAGGCGGCGCGGTTGCGGTCCCGGGCGGGCAGCGGGCCGGTCAGCGCCAGGAAGATCGGCATCATGCCCGGCGGGTCGGTGATCACCAGCAGGGTCACGAAAACCTCGCCGAACAGCTTCAGATCCACGTGAGCAACGTAGCCGCGCCACGGTGGACGAAATACTCGGATCAGCCCGAAGCGACCTCGGTCACCCCGGCGTCGACGATCCGCTCGTACGCCTCGACGCCGGTCGTGAAGGCGCCGAGCTGGACGGTCTTGTGGGTGCCGTGGAAGTCCGACGAGCCGGTGACCAGCAGGCCCAGCTCGGCGGCGAGGGCACGTACGTGCGCCTGCTCGGCCGGGCTGTGGTCCTCGTGGTCCGCCTCCAGCCCGGCCAGCCCGGCTGCGGCCAGTTCGGCGATCAGCTCGTCGGGCACCACCCGGCCGCGTCGGGTGGCTCGGGGATGGGCGAAGACCGGCACCCCACCGGCCGCCCGGACCAGCCGGACCGCGTGGAACACGTCGATGTCCTCCTTGGGCAGCCGGTACCGCTCGCCCAGCCAGTCCGGACCGAACGCCTCCCCGGTGCTGCCGACCAGGCCGGCCCGGATCAGCGCCTGCGCGATGTGCGGGCGGCCCACGGTGCCACCGCCCGCGCCGGCCAGGATGTCCGGCCAGTGCACATCGATGCCGTCGGCGCGCAGCAGCGCGACGATGCGTTCGCCGCGTTCCTCGCGGGCCGCGCGGACCCGGGTCAGCTCGTCGACCAGCTCTGGATGGTCCGGGTCGAACAGGTACGCCAGCAGATGCAGTGGCACCGCCGGCTGCACGCCGGACCAGCGGCAGGACAGCTCCGCTCCCCTGATCAGGCGCAACCCCGGCGGTAGCGCCCGCACGGCCGGTTCCCAGCCGGCGGTGGTGTCGTGGTCGGTGATCGCCAGTACGTCCAGCCCGGCTCGGGACGCCGCGCGGACCAGCTCGGGCGGGCTCAGCGTGCCGTCGCTGGCCGTCGAGTGGGTGTGCAGGTCGATCCGGGGCGCCGGGCCGGTACGCGAGGTCACGGCCCGACGCTACCGAGGAAGCACCGACCGGGTTGCCGGAGGTCGACCCGACCGCGACGATGCCCACCACGGTCGGACGTGGATCAGCACCACCGTCAGGAACCGGTGACCAGGACCGGGCGGTCGCCGGCTCGCACGTCGGCGACGGGGGTCGGCTCGGCCGGATTCCCGGCCCGCGTCTGATCGACGTCGATCCGCACCAGCTGACCGGCGCTGTCGAGGTAGGAGGCGTCCGAGTCGGTCGTCCAGGCGACCGCGCCGGTCACCGGCGGGCCGGCCGAGACGGCCGTCGTGTCCGGCCCGAGCCGGCGCAGGTCGATCAGCAGGGACCGGCTGACCTTGCCGACCCGCCCGTTCACCAGGAGCCACCGCCCGTCGGGTGAGACCCCACCGGCGCCGTCCGGGCTCAGCTGGGGGCCGCAGCCGGTGCGTACCCGTTTCAGGGCGGGCGTTGGGTCGAGCACGGCCAGGCAGGTGCCGCGCGGATCGCTCGTGACCACCTGGCCGATCAACCGGCCGTCGGGCAGCGTGCCGTAGACGTTGAGGGTGCTGTGGTCGCCGCCCGCGGTCAGCCGGTCCGCGCCCGGTCGCCACAGGGTGTGGCCGGGGGCGTTCGGATCGAGCCGGACCAGCACGTTGTCGCCGACGAACTGGACCGGCTCCGCCCCGGCCGGCGCCGGCGTACGTACCGACCCGATGAGCTGGGTGCCGATCACTCCTGCCACCAGCAGGTCGCTGCCGTCGCGCCAGGCGACCTGACGACCGTCGGGTGCCAGGACGATCCGACCCGCGCCGGCCAGCAGCACCTGCACCAACCCGTCGTTCTGCGCGACCCAGAGGGAACGGCCGGCGGTGGTCGGCGCGCCGATCACCAGCAACCCTCCGCCGGTGGGCAGCGGTCGGGCGCGTTCGGCCGGCCCGACGCTGGGCAGGTCCAGCCGTTCCCCGTCGGCGCTGATCAACGTGCCGCCGACGAGCAGGTCCGCGGACGTTCCGGGCGAGGGCATGGGTGCGGGCACGGTGGCCGTGGGGAGCGGCCGGACCGACGGGTCGGGGTCGCCGATCACGACGATGGGTGAGCCCTGCCGGTCGGAGCCCGGGCCGAACTGCGCCATGCCGGTGCTGACCACGACGGTGGCGACGGCCGCGAGGGAGAGGCCGACCGCGGTACGCCGGCGCCGGATCCGGTTCGCACGACGGATGGCCTGACCGGCCGGGTCGGCGCCGAGCGGACGGGCAACGCCGACGTGGCGCGAGAGGGTCTCCCGCACCGCGCCTTCGAGCTCGTCAAGCCGCACGTCGTATGGACGCGGCGGGCGGCCCGTCAGGTTGTCGGACCGGGGGGAAACGTCAGCTCAACGGCCTGCCCCAGCGGTGGTTGCCCGGCCAGCCCGACCAGCAGTTGAGCGCTCATCGCGAGCACGGCCATGACCAAGGCGGTGGCGACCTCCACCCCGCTGACCGGCACGGTGGTGCGCGAGCCGTTGACGCAGGTC
>NZ_JAEVHM010000187.1 GCF_016802865.1 Micromonospora parastrephiae
GGGCCGCCACACCGCGCAGCACCTCGGGGGCCGCCCGGACGACCGCCGCGTAGACGCAGGCGCAGCCGGTGCGGTACGCCGCCGCCTCGGCGGCCGCCACCTCGGCCCCGTCGGCGTACCGCACGCGCAGTTCCCGCTCGTCGGCGCCGTCGCCGGTCGTCGCGGCGGCCCGCGCCCGGTAGTCGGCGGCCTCGGTGTCCTTACGGGCAGCGACCTCCGCCATCCCGGCGACGACGTCGTCCGGCACCCGCAGCGCGGGGATCCTGACGATCTCGGTCTGGCGGCCGGGCAGCGGCACCCGGCCGAAGACCGTCGAGACCGGAACGTCGCCGAGCACCTCCGCCAGTCGCTGCGGCGGCAGGTACGCGTCGAGCGTGACCAGCGCGTAGGTGTCGGCACCGACGGCCGGGGCCGCGGTGGACAGCGCGGCCAGGTCCGCCGCCGCCGAGCGCAGGTAGCCGGGGACGGAGTCGCCGTCGGCCACCCCGACCCGGGTCACCTCGCCCACCGTCCGGTCGCCGACCGGGGCGTCGTCGGTGGCCCAGACGGCGGTGCCCAGCACCGCCGCCATGGAGAACAGCGCGGCCCAGGTGAGCACCCCGGACCGGCCCGACCGGTCACCCAACCGTGCCACGCCGCGGGTCAGCGGCGGCAGCAGCCGTTGGTCCAACTGCCGCAGCAGGTCGCCGGCGCGCACGGGCGGGATCCCCTCGTCGGGTCGGTGTCGGGCGGTCGCCGCTCAGTCGCGCAGGATCTGAAGCGCACGGTCCAGGTCGTCAGGGTAGTCGCTGACGAACCGGACCTCGTCCCCCGTTCGGGGGTGCAGAAAGCTCAATTCGCGAGCGTGCAGCCACTGTCGGGCCAGTCCGAGACGGGCCGAGAGGGTGGGGTCGGCACCGTACGTGAGGTCACCCACGCAGGGGTGCCGCAGGGTGGAGAAGTGCACCCGGATCTGGTGGGTGCGGCCGGTCTCCAGCCGCACGTCGACGAGGCTCGCCGCCGGGAACGCCTCCAGGGTGTCGTAGTGGGTGATGCTCGGCTTGCCGCCGGAGACCACCGCCCACCGGTAGTCGTGGGTGGGGTGCCGGTCGATCGGCGCGTCGATGGTGCCGCGCAGCGGATCGAGGTGCCCCTGCACCACCGCGTGGTAGCCCTTGTCCACCTCGCGGTACTTGAAGGCCCGCTTCAGCGCCGTGTACGCCTGCTCGCTCTTGGCCACCACCATGATCCCGGTGGTGCCCACGTCGAGGCGGTGCACGACGCCCTGCCGCTCGGCGGCGCCGCTGGTGGAGATGCGGTGCCCGATGGCGGCGAGGGCGCCGATGACGGTCGGGCCGGTCCAGCCGGGGCTGGGGTGCGCGGCCACGCCCACCGGCTTGTCCACCACCACGATGTCGTCGTCGGCGTACACGACCCGCAGACCGGGCACCGCCTGCGGCACCACGGTCGGCGGGGCGACCGGGGCGGGCAGCGTGACCTCCAGCCAGGAGCCGGCCTTGACCTTGTGCGAGTTGGCTCGGACGGCGCCGTCGACCAACGCGTCCCCGGCGTCGACCAGGGCCGCCGCGGCGGTACGGGAGAGCCCGAACAGGCGGGACACGGCCTGGTCCAGGCGCATCCCGTCGAGGCCGTCGGGCACGGGCAGGGAACGGTGGTCGCCGCCGGCGGCGAACGCGGAGGTCATGCCCGCTCCCGCTGGTCGGCGGCGGCCTGGGTGGCCTCCGCGTCGGTCGGGTCGCCGTCGCGGCCGGCGCGCCGGCCGTCACGCTGGCGGCCGGTCAGCTCCAGCAGTACGGCCAGCAGCACGCCGCAGACCAGCGAACTGTCGGCCAGGTTGAACACCGGCCACACCTGGCCGTACGGGTCGAACAGGCTGATCATGTCGACCACGTGTCCGTGGAACGGGGCGGGTGCCCGGAAGATCCGGTCGACGAGGTTGCCCAGGGCGCCGCCGAGCACCAGGCCCAGGGAGACCGCCCAGGGCAGCGAGCGCAGGCGCAGCGCCATCCAGACGATCCAGCCCACCACGCCGATGGTGATCAACGGAAAGATCCAGGTGTGGTCCGAGCCGATGCTCCACGCCGCACCGCTGTTGCGGGTGAGGCTCAGGTAGACCAGCCCGCCGAGCAGCCGGACCGGCTCCCGGTCGGTCAGCGCGGCCAGCGCGAGGTGCTTGGTGACCAGGTCGGCCAGCAGGGCCACCAGGGCAACCCCGGTGAGGATCGCGACGGCCCGGGGCCGGGGCTTCCCGCCGCCCGGCTCGCTGCGGCCGGGTTCGGCGGACGGTACTGCGGTCATGCGCTCCCCATCGACAGTCTCGGCGGTGATCGCTCACCGTCTCATCGCCGCCGGGGAGCGGACCTCAGCGCCGCTCCTCCAGCTGCTTGCACGTCACACACAGGGTGGCCGACGGGAAGGCGGCGAGGCGCTCGACCGGGATCGGGTTGCCGCACCGCTCGCACCAGCCGTAACCACCCTCGTCCAGGCGCTCGAGGGCGCGCTCGACCTGCGTGATCCGTTCCAGAATGCTGTTGGCGAGTGAGATCTCCTGCTCACGCTCGAACGTCTTGGTGCCGGTGTCGGCCTGGTCGTCCCCGGCCGAGTCGGTCAGCCGATCGCGCTGCAGCTCGGTGATCTCGCTCAGCGTCTGATCGTACTCGGCGCGAAGCTCGTCCCGCCGCGCCGCCAGCGCCGCGCGGATCTTCTCGGTCTCCGCCGCGCTGCGGGTGGCCTTGGCCACCGGCTTGCGGCCGGCGGTCCTCGTGTCGGCTGGCTTCGCCATGGGTCGCTCCCTCGGCCGCGGAACCGCGTGGTCCGCGGTTCCTGGTCAGGGGGCGCCAACCAAGGGCGTCCCCTATGTACGAAAAGGGGCGCACGGCGACGATGGCCGCGCACTCCGGAGGTTGGCAAGAATACGGAACGTACAGGCGTCCGACAACGTGCCGCACCGTCGTCCCGTTTAAGTGCCCCGAGCCCTGCCTAACTGGGGCAAAAGGAACGCTAGCAGATCAACCGTCGGAGTCCTCCCCGTACTCACCAAACCATCGGGCCAGCCGACCTCGCCGGCTGACCGCCCGCAACCGCCGTTCGGCGGCGTCGCGCACCCCCGCGGTGGCGACGATCAACAAACTGTCGCCGGTCTTCAGACGGGTGTCCGGGCCGGGCACGAAGCCCACCCCGTCGCGCAGCACCAGGGTCACCGAGGCGCCCAACGGCAACCGCAACTCGTCGACGTGCACCCCCGCCAACCGGGAGCCCTGCGGCACCTCGAGCTGGAGCAGGTCGGCCCGCATCCGCTCCAGCGGGGCGGTCTCCACGTGGATCTCGGTGGCCTCGGCCGGCGCGGTGATCCCCAACCGACGGGCCAACGGCCCGAGCGTCCCGGTCTGCACCAACGTGAAGATCACCACCAGCACGAAGACCGCGTCGAAGAGACGCTCCGCGCCCGGCACCCGCTCGGAGAGCGGAATGGTCGCCAGCACGATCGGCACCGCCCCGCGCAGCCCGGCCCAGGACAGGAACGTCTGCTCGCGCAGGCCCACCCGGAACGGCACCGCCGACGCCGCCACCGACAACGGTCGCGCCAGCAGCACCAGCGCCAACCCCGCGACCACCGCCGGCAGCACCGCCGCGTCCAGCCGACCCGGCGAGACCAACAATCCGAGCAGCACGAACAAGCCGATCTGCGCGAGCCACGCCAACCCGTCGGCGAAGCCGAGGATCGCCCGCCGATGCGACAACCGGGCATTGCCCAGCAGCACCCCGGCCACGTAGACGGCGAGGAACCCCGACGCGTGCAGCACCGCGCCCGCCGCGTACGCCAGCACGGTGATGCCCACCGCCGCGATCGGGTACAGACCGGCCGCCGGCAGCGCCGCCCGGCGCAGTGCCCACGTCCCGGCCACGCCGGCGCCCACGCCCACCGCGGCCCCGACCGCCAGCTCGTAGGCGACCAGCCCGGCCTCGTACCACCACGGGTGCGCCCACCCCGAATGGGACAGCAACACCACCAGCAGCACCACCGGGGCGTCGTTCATGCCCGACTCGGCCTCCAACGTGGCCACCAGCCGCGGCGGCAGGCGCAGCCGACGCAGGGTCGCGAACACTGCCGCCGCGTCGGTGGACGAGAGCACCGCGCCGTAGAGCAACGCCAGCCGCCAGTCCAGACCCAACAGCAGGTGTACGGCGACACCGACGACCAGGATGCTGACCACCACGCCGACCGTGGAGAGCGCGGAGGCCAGTCCGAGCACCGGACGCAAGGTGCTCCACCGGGCGGTCAGGCCGCCCTCGGCGATGATCACGATCAGCGCGCAGAACCCGAGTGTCCGGGTCAGCTCGACGTCGTCGAAGCGGATACCCAGCCCGGCCTCGCCGATCGCCACACCCAGCGCCAGGTAGACCAGCAGGCTGGGCACCCCGAGGCGGGTGGAGAGCCGAACCGCGCCGACCGCGACCAGCAGCACGCCCGCACCGAGCAGCAGCGCGATGTCCAGCCCCGGTGTCACCGCTGCCCGGCCCGAACGTTCCTCACTCGACGGATCCGTCGCGCAGTCGGCAGAGCAGCCCGGACGCCTCCGGGCCGGGCCGGTCGACGAGGAAGAGCTTGTCCCGGCTGGCCGCGCCGGCACGCAACGACACCGCGGCCGGCCGCACACCCAACGCGCCGGCGAGGGCCCGACGGGCCGCCTCGGTGGCCCGACCGTCGACCGCCGGCGCGTGCACGGCGATCACCAGAGCCGGGCCGTGTGGTCCGTCGAAGCGGCCACCCACCCGGTCCCGGGACACGCCGGGCTTCACCCGTACCGCCACGGTGAGCGTGTCCTGGGCGGGCACCGGTCGCCGTTTCAGATCGGTCGGACGTCGGCGAGCAGGACGGTGGCCGGCGTGCAGCGCGCGCACGGAGTGAAGCCCAGCTCGACCGCCTCGGCGACCGGCAGCGTCTCCGCCACCCGGCCGACCAGGTGCGGACAGCGGGCGAGGTGGTAGCGAGGCCGGCCGTCCACCACCTCGACGGGATCGGGCAGCCGAGCCACCCGGGCCGCCTCGGCGGGAGTGACCGGCTGGGCGGCCGGCTCGTCTTTCAACGCGTCGACGGCCGATGCCGCGTCCGACGGCGCCGGACTCACCGGCCGCGACGACGACGACGCGTCGTCGGCCGGGTGCACGAACGGTGCATCCCGGTCGACCGACGCGTCGAAAGGTGAAGCGTGGTCGGCCGGCGGCTCGGGTGGTTGCCGCCACCCGGTGCCGCCGGAACCAACCGTCGAAGGCATGTGCTGCACCGGCACGTCCGGCTCGACCAGCGGCGGCCCGTACGCGACACCCGACGTGGCCTGGCTGGCCGTGCGGGGTGCGGCGGCGGTGCGCCGGCCGGTCCGGCTCGGAGCCGCCATGGCGCGGTTGGCGGCTGCCTGGCGGCGCCCACCACCAACGCCACGGCGCCAGCAGGCTGGCCGCGATGGAGATGATCAACATGATGCTGGAGCCCCCGGCCAGGCCGAGAACCAGCAGCACCACCGCGACGAGGATGAGCAGGAGACTCGCGACTATCACGGCTCACCCCCGCCGCTTCGTACCGTCCAGGCGGGGCCGGCGACCGTCACCATTGGCGGACGCGATCGCCGGCCGGTGCTCAGCGTCCGGCTTCGAGGGCGCCGGAGCGCCCGCCGCCGTACGAACCGGCGAGACCCGCGGCGGCCAGCCCGTTGCCACCGGCGACCCGGCCCGCCTCGGAGCGGGTCATCTCGGCCTCGAGGCCCTGGCCGCGACCGTCGAGGTCGCGCAGCTGGCTCTCCAGGTAGGCCTTGAGGCGGGTGCGGTACTCGCGCTCGAACTGCTTGAGCTCCTCGATGTGCTTCTGCAGCGCCGTGCGCTTGGCGTCCAGGCCGCCCATGGCCTCCTGGTGCCGCTGGCGGGCGTCCCGCTCCAGAGCGTCGGCCTTCGCGCGAGCCTCGCGGGTCACCTCCTCGGCCTTGCTGCGAGCCTCGGACAGCAGCTGGTCGGCCTCGCGGCGCGCGTCGGACACGTGGTCGTCGGCGGTGCGCTGGGCCATCATCAGGACCCGCAGGGCCTGCTGCTCACCGTCACCGGTGACACCGGCCGGGCCGCCGGTCGCGCGGACCTGCTCCAGCTCGGCCTGCATCGCGCGGGCAGCCTGCTCGGCCGCCGACTTGTCGCGCTGCACCCGGTCCAGTTGAGCCTTGACGTCGTTGAGCTCCGCCGCCAGTCGGGCGTCGCCGCCGGGGCCGGCGGGGGCACCGCCACGGCCGCCGCGCTCCACCTGGGCGCGCAGCTCGTTGTTCTCCTCGATGAGACGGGCGAGCTCGCGCTCGACCTCGTCCAGGAAGGCGTCGACCTCCTCCTCGTCATACCCCCGCTTGCCGATCGGCGGCTTTTTGAAGGCGACGTTGTGGACGTCGGCCGGGGTCAGCGGCATCGAAACTCCTCGGGTCAGTTGCGGCCGCGAAAGCGCGTCGGTCATCAGGCAGATGCCCTGATCGACGGCCCTAACACGAACTCCATCAGCACGAACAGGATAACCAGGAGCACAAGGGAGGCCAGGTCGATGCTCACGGTACCAATTCGCAGCGGAGGGATCACACGCCTCAACGCGTTGAGAGGGGGATCAGTGACGCTCCACACGGATTCCAATCCCGCCGATGCTCCACGCCCCGGCTGCCACCGGCGGCCGTACTGCAGGACGGCGCTCAGCACGAACCGGGACAGAAGAAGCAGCAGGAAGACATAAAGGATCAGGTACAACACTTGCAGCAAGATCGACAACACGGTCAGCGACGTCCCTCGGGTCGGGCGGGATCAACTCAGACTGAAAAAGCCGCCCTCAGCGATCTTGGCCTTGTCCTCAGCGGTGACCTGGACATTGGCCGGTGAGAGCAGGAACACCCGATTGGTCACGCGCTCGATCGTACCGCGCAGCCCGAACGCCAGTCCGGCGGCGAAGTCCACCAGACGGCGGGCATCGGCCTCGTCCATCTCGGTGAGGTTGATGATCACCGGGACCCCGTCGCGGAAATGCTCACCGATGGTGCGCGCCTCGCGATAGGTGGTCGGGTGCAGCGTCGTGATCTGGTAGCGCTGCTCCTCCTCCGGCACCACCACCCGCTCACGGGTCGTGGCCTGCGGCGCGAGGGCCAGATTGTCCCGGGTGTGATAGGTCAGCGCGCCGGAGGTCTCACCGGCCGACGACCGGGTGATCGACCGCACGCTGGACCGCTCGACCCGCTCCGGACGCTCACCGTCACCGCGGTCGGACTCGCTGACCCGCCCGTTCGCCCGCTCGGACAGCCGACCCCGCTCACTGCTGCGCGGCCGGGGAGCCGGCGGCTCCTCGGTGTCGTCGTCCTCGTCGGCGAACTCCTCGGCGTACCGACTCTGCCGGTACCGCGAGTCACGGTAGCCACCCTTGTCGTAGCCACCGTCGTCGTAGGCCCGCTCGTCGTCTTCCTCGACCAGACCGAGCCAGACCCCCGCCTTGCGCAGTGCACCCATCCCGCGCCCTTCCGTCCGCCGTGCGGCACGCGCCCCCGTGCCATGTCGCCCGTCGCGAGTGGACAACCATGCCCATCGGACCGGAACGGCAATCCCCTGACACGCGATTCGCGTCGCATGTCACGACCCCCCGACAAGGAGACGCCGTTCCTGAAACAACACTGATGTAATTTGCTTGTCTCGCGGTCAGGCTACCGCAGCGTGGAGCGCATTCCGAGCAACGCGCTACCGACGCGGACATGTGTCGCGCCGTATCGGATCGCGATTTCCAGGTCGCCGCTCATTCCCGCGGACAGGGCGCTCGCTCCCGGATGGAGTGTCCGGAACGCCTCGGCCACCTCGGCCAGCCGCTCGAAGGCCCGTTCCGGAGGCCAACCCAGCGGCGCCACGGCCATCAGGCCGGCCAACCGCAACGACGGCGCGCCGGCCACCGCCTCGGCCACCGGCTCCAACCCGCTGTCCGGGTCCGCCGAACCGGGCACCGCCCCACCCCGGGCCGGGTCGCCGTCGATGCTCACCTGCACCAGGGCCTCCAGCGGCCGCTCCCGGTCCGCGGCCGCAGTGGCCAGCGCCCGGGCCAGCCGGACGCTGTCCACGGAATGCACCACGTCGGCGTAGCGGACCACCGAGCGGGCCTTGTTGCGCTGCAACTGGCCGATGAAGTGCCAACGCGGGCCGGCCCCGGCCGCGGCCACCTCGGCGGCCTTGCCGGCGGCCTCCTGGTCGCGGTTCTCCCCCATGTCGGTCACCCCGAGCCCGGCCAACGCCAGCACGTCCCCGGCCGGGTAGGTCTTGGTCACCGCGATCATCGTGACCTCGGCGGGATCCCGGCCGGCGTCGGCGCAGGCGTCGGCGATCCGCGCCCGGACCTGGGCCAGGCCGGCCGCGAGTTCGGCGCGCCGGTCCGGTCGTACCGTGGCTGAGCTGTCGGTCATCGGCGGAGCTCAGGACCCGTTCTTGAGGAAGTCGGGCACGTCCACGTCGTCGAAGAGCACCCGACGCGGCGACTGGGTCGGCGCCGGCATGGTGGTCGCGCCGCGACCGGAGCGCTCTGCGGCGCCGGCTGGTTGGTGTTCGTCTTGCGCGCCGGCTCGGCCGCCTTGTACGCGGGCGTGCCACCGTCGAAGCCCGCCGCGATGACCGTCACCCGCACCTCGTCGCCGAGCGCGTCGTCGATCACCGCGCCGAAGATGATGTTGGCGTCCGGGTGGGCCGCGTCGGTGACCAGCTGCGCCGCGTCGTTGATTTCGAACAGGCCCAGGTCGGAGCCACCCGCGATGGAGAGCAGCACGCCGCGCGCGCCGTCCATGCTCTGCTCCAGCAGCGGGCTGGAGATGGCCGCCTCGGCCGCCTCGACCGCGCGGTTCTCCCCACGGGCGCTGCCGATGCCCATCAACGCGCTGCCGGCGCCGCTCATCACGCTCTTGACGTCGGCGAAGTCCAGGTTGATCAGACCCGGGGTCGTGATCAGGTCGGTGATGCCCTGCACACCGGAGAGCAGCACCTGGTCGGCGGTGCGGAACGCGTCCATCATGCTGATGTTGCGGTCGCCAAGCGCCAGCAGCCGGTCGTTCGGAATGACGATCAGGGTGTCGCACTGGTTGCGCAGTTCGTCTATCCCGGACTCGGCCTGCACCTGGCGGCGCTTGCCCTCGAAGGAGAACGGCCGGGTCACCACGCCGATGGTCAGCGCGCCGAGCTTGCGGGCGATGTTCGCCACCACCGGCGCGCCGCCGGTGCCGGTGCCGCCGCCCTCACCGCAGGTCACGAACACCATGTCGGCGCCCTTGAGCACCTCCTCGATCTCGTCGCGGTGGTCCTCGGCGGCGTTCTTGCCGACGTCCGGGTTGGCGCCCGCGCCCAGCCCACGGGTCAGCTCACGGCCGACGTCGAGCTTGACGTCGGCGTCACTCATCAGCAGCGCCTGGGCATCGGTGTTGATCGCGATGAACTCGACGCCCTTGAGCCCAACCTCGATCATCCGGTTGACGGCGTTGACGCCGCCACCCCCGATGCCGACGACCTTGATGACCGCCAGGTAGTTGTGCGGAGGTGTCATCTCCGGTCCTTTCCCTTCGAGATTGGCTTCGGCCGACCGGGTACGGCGTGGCCAGCCCAGCGGCCGACGACAGCTGTCACCAGCGAGGATCAGAGGTGAACCCTCACCCTCTACTAGAGGCTTACAGTTATGTCAACCACTGATCCTCTTCGGGGCAACGTAAGCGCCGCCGCGCGATGAGCCAAGGACCCGGCCGGCGTGTCGCCGCCCGGAGCGCGACTCGTCACCCCCGGCGCACGCTGCCCGGTCAGCGAAAGGTCACCACGTCCGGTGCGCTCACGTCGATCCGGTCGGTCTCCTCACCCAGCAGCGCCGTGGCCACCCGGGCCTTGTCCGTACCCCGGGTCGCATCACCCCAGACCACCGTCCGATCCCCGCGCAGCCGCAGGCTGATCCTGGCCAGCCCCTCCACGGTCACATCCACCAGCTCGGCGCGCAGTTGCGGAGTCAGCGCGACCAGCACCTCCAGCGCGGCGCGGGTGTCCGGGTCGTCGCCGGCCGGCCGCGCCACCCTGACCAGCGGCAGCTCGGCCGGCCGCCGGGCCACCGTCCGGAACGCCACTCCGCTCCGGTCGATCAGCGTGAACGCCTCCCCCTGCGGCACCGCCGCCACCGGGGTCCGCTCGGTCACCCGGACCACCAACGCGCCCGGCCAGTCCCGGGAGACCGTCGCCCGTTCCACCGGTGCCAGCTTGCCGACCCGACGGGCGGCGGCGGCCAGGTCCACCCGGGCCAGCGGCACCCCGTCGGACACCCCGACCGCGTCGCGCACCTGTACCGGGCTGACCAGGCCGGCACCCTCCACCCGCACCTCACGGACACCGAGCAACCCGGTGCCCAGCACCGTCCACGCGACCAGCCCGGCCAACGCCAGCACCCCCGCGGCCACCGCCCACGGCAGCGCCGCGCGCATCCGGCGCTGCCGGGCACGGGCCATGAACCGGCGCGTCGACGGCGGCACCGCGTCGCTGCCCGCCCGGACGAGCTGCCACCGCCGCACCGGTCCGC
>NZ_JAEVHM010000188.1 GCF_016802865.1 Micromonospora parastrephiae
GTCAGGCGGTGGGCCGGGAGCGGCTTCGGCGTCCGCGGTGATGGTCTGGGGTGCCGGAGCGACCGGGCGGCGTTCCCGGGTGGACCACTGCACCGAGAGGGTGGCGAGCAGCACCACGCAGGAGCCGAGCATGTGCGCGCCGACCAGGAACGCCGGCACGTGGGTGAAGTACTGCACGAAGCCGATGAGGCCCTGACCCAGCTCGACGGCGACCAGGACGATCGCGGCCCGGGTGGCCCGCCGGGCGCCTACCGCGCGGAACGCGAAGATCAACGCCACCGAGAGGCCGATCAGCAGGAACACCCCGTCGGCGTGCACCTGGGAGATCGACTCCGGGTCCAGCCCGTTGCGGGCGGCACCCTGGTCGCCGGCGTGCGGGCCGCTGCCGGTGACCCAGGTGCCGATGACCAGCACCGCGACGCCGACGCCGGTGGTGATCCGGGCCAGTGCGCGCAGCGGCGTGGGCACCACCGCCACCGTCGGGCCGTCCGGCTCGCCGATCCGCCGCCAGAGGGCGTACGCGGCGGCGATCACCGCCATCGAGGCGAGGAAGTGCAGCCCGACCACCCACGGGTTGAGGTTGGTGAGCACGGTGATGCCACCGACCACCGCCTGGGCGGGAATGCCCAGGAAGACCGCGACGGCGAGCGCCAGCAGGCCGGGCCGGCGCGGCCGGTACGTCAGGACGGCCAGTACGGTGGCCAGCGCGATCAGGCCCACCGCGAAGGTCAGCATCCGGTTGCTGAACTCGATCACCCCGTAGATGCCCATCTCGGGCGTGGCGACGTACGAGTCGTCGGTGCACCGGGGCCAGGTGGGGCAGCCGAGGCCCGAGGCGGTCAACCGGACGGCCCCGCCGGTGACGACGATGCCCACGTTCGAGATGATCGAGGCGAGCGCGAGGCGGCGCAGCAGGGTGCCGGAGACCGGACGGACGATACGGTTCACGGCGCAAATCCTACGCACCGTAGTGATCGAGGTTCGTCCGACTCCGTCGGGTCGGTGGTTCGGATCACCGGGGCCCGGGTTTGCGACCCTCCGGGTAATTACGTAACGTTGGTGTTGTGAAAAACGCGGCGGCGCTCTCCGGGCAGCAGTCGACGGCCGCTGTGGCCGTCGGCGCGTCCGTGTCCGCGCCCGTCGTGACCGGTTCCGCCGGTTCCGCCGGTTCCGCGGCGGCCGAGGCCTCCACCCGGGACCGGGTCACCCAGCTGCTGCTGGAGCGGGGGGCCACCACCGCCGCGCAGCTCGGTCAGGCGCTCGGGCTCAGCCCGGCGGCGATCCGGCGGCACCTCGACGCGATGCTCGCCGATGGTGACGTCTTCGCCCGCGAGCAGACCGTGCAGGGCGGCCGTGGCCGGGGGCGTCCGGCGAAGGTCTTCCTGCTGACCGAGGCCGCGCGGGTCCGCTGTGGCACCCATCACTACGACAACATGGCCACCGCCGCGCTGCGCTGGATCGCCCGTAGCGGCGGTTCGGAGGCGGTCGGGGCGTTCGCCACCGAGCAGGTGTCCGCCCTGGAGTCCCGCTGTCGGGCCGCCATGGAGGACGCCGGCGACAACCCCCTCGCGCGGGCGGAGGCACTCGCCGGAGCGCTCACCGCCGAGGGATACGCTGCCAACGCGACCACGATCGCCTCCGGCGGCCAGCTCTGTCAGCACCACTGCCCGGTGGCGCACGTGGCCGCCGAGTTTCCCCAGCTGTGCGAGGCCGAGACCGCGGTGATCTCCCGTCTGGTCGGCACCCACGTGCAGCGCCTGGCCACCATCGCGCACGGCGACGGGGTGTGCACCACGCACATTCCGACCCAGCCGACCCGCGCCCAATCCGGTAATCCCGTCACCACTGTGAGGACACCTAAATGACCGAGCAGATCGTCCAGCCCCTGACCCAGGAAGAGCAGCTCGCCGCCCTGGGTCGCTACGAGTACGGCTGGTCCGACCCGGACGCCGCCGGGGCAATCGCCCAGCGCGGCATCAACGAGGCGGTGGTGCGGGACATCTCGGCCAAGAAGAACGAGCCGGCCTGGATGCTCGACCTGCGGCTGAAGGGTCTGCGGCTGTTCGGTCGTAAGCCGATGCCGGCCTGGGGCGCGGACCTCACCGGGATCGACTTCGACAACATCAAGTACTTCGTGCGGTCCACCGAGAAGCAGGCCACCAGCTGGGAGGACCTGCCCGAGGACATCAAGAACACCTACGACCGGCTGGGCATCCCGGAGGCGGAGAAGCAGCGGCTGGTCGCCGGTGTGGCGGCGCAGTACGAGTCCGAGGTCGTCTACCACAAGATCCGTGAGGACCTTGAGGAGCAGGGTGTCCTCTTCCTGGACACCGACACGGCGCTGCGCGAGCACGAGGACGTCTTCAAGGAGTACTTCGGCACGGTGATCCCGGTCGGCGACAACAAGTTCGCCGCGCTGAACACCTCCGTGTGGTCCGGTGGCTCGTTCATCTACGTGCCGAAGGGCGTGCACGTGGAGATCCCGCTGCAGGCCTACTTCCGGATCAACACGGAGAACATGGGCCAGTTCGAGCGGACGCTGATCATCGTCGACGAGGGCGCGTACGTGCACTACGTCGAGGGCTGCACCGCGCCGCTGTACTCCTCCGACTCGCTGCACAGCGCGGTCGTGGAGATCATCGTGAAGAAGAACGCCCGCTGCCGGTACACGACCATCCAGAACTGGTCGAACAACGTCTACAACCTGGTCACCAAGCGCGCCGTCTGCCACGAGGGCGCGACCATGGAGTGGGTCGACGGCAACATCGGCTCCAAGGTCACCATGAAGTACCCGGCGGTCTACATGACCGGCGAGCACGCCAAGGGCGAGGTGCTCTCGGTGGCGATGGCCGGCGAGGGTCAGCACCAGGACGCGGGCGCCAAGATGGTGCACGCCGCGCCGCACACCTCCTCGACGATCGTGTCGAAGTCGATCGCCCGCGGCGGCGGCCGTACCTCGTACCGGGGTCTGGTGCAGGTGCTGGAGGGCTCGCACCACAGCCGCAGCACGGTCAAGTGCGACGCGCTGCTGGTCGACACCATCTCCCGCTCGGACACCTACCCGTACGTCGACATCCGTGAGGACGACGTGTCGATGGGTCACGAGGCGACCGTCTCCAAGATCAGCGACGACCAGCTCTTCTACCTGATGAGCCGGGGCCTGAGCGAGGACGAGGCGATGGCCATGATCGTCCGTGGCTTCATCGAGCCGATCGCCAAGGAACTCCCGATGGAGTACGCCCTGGAGCTGAACCGGCTGATCGAACTCCAGATGGAGGGCGCGGTCGGCTGACGCCGCCCGTCCCCTCCGGCCGACCTGACACCGTCGTCGCAGAACAGACCAAGGAAGAAATGACTACCCAGGCTTCCGCGCCGCCGCCCAGCACCAAGTCGCAGGCGCTGCGCTCGTACGACGTCGCCGACTTCCCGGCTCTCACCGGCCTGGAGGAGGAGTGGCGGTTCACCCCGCTCAAGCGCCTCCGCGGCCTGGCTGGCGACGGCTCCAGGTCGCTGCGCGGCGCCAGCCGCGCCGAGCTGGAGTCGTCGGACGAGGCGCCGGCCGCGACCGGCGCGGTCCGGCACGAGTACGCCGACCTGCCCGAGGGTGTCGCGGTCGCACGGGTCGGCCGCGACGACGCCCGGATCGGCAGCGTGCTCACGCCGGTGGACCGGGTCAGCGCGCTGGCCTTCGGCGCCGCCGCCGACGCTCTGCTGGTGCGGGTGGACCCCGACGCGGTGCTCGGCGCGCCGGTGCGCCTGCGCGTGGTCGGCGAGAACGCCGGTCAGCCGACGTTCGGTCACACCTTCGTCGAGGTGGGCCGCTTCGCCGAGGTGACGCTGGTCCTGGAGCACGTCGGGTCGGCCACCCTGGCCGACAACGTCGAGGTCGCCGTTGCCGACGGCGCGAAGCTGACCCTGGTCACGGTCGCCGACTGGGCCGACGACGCGGTCCAGGCGCAGCACCTCAAGATCAAGCTGGGTCGGGACGCGCGGGTCGTGCACATCCAGGTCTCCCTCGGCGGCGATTTGGTCCGACAGTTCACCAGCGTGGAATACACCGGCCGGGGCGGCGAGGCCGAGCTGTACGGCGTCTACTTCGCCGACTCCGGCCAGCACCTGGAGCACCGGCAGCTGGTGGACCACTCGGTGCCGGACTGCCGCAGCTACGTCGGCTACCGGGGCGCCCTGCAGGGCGACGACGCGCACACCGTCTGGGTGGGCGACGTGCTGATCCGGGCCGAGGCGACCGGCACCGACACGTACGAGATCAACCGGAACCTGCTGCTCACCGACGGCGCGCGGGCGGACTCCGTACCCAATCTGGAGATCGAGACCGGCGAGATCGCCGGCGCGGCCACGCCAGCGCGACCGGCCGCTTCGACGACGAGCAGTTGTTCTACCTGATGGCCCGGGGCATCCCGGAGGGTGAGGCCCGCCGCCTGGTGGTCCGCGGCTTCTTCGCCGAGCTGATCAACAAGATCCCGGTGGAGGAGCTGCGCGAGCACCTCGGCGACGCGATCGAGGCCCGGCTGGCCAAGGCTGGCGCCTGATGATCCGGATCTGTTCCACCGAGGACGTGCCGAAGGGCACCGCGATCAGCGCGGACGTCGACGGCACCCCGATCGCCCTGGTGCACGGCGAGGACGGCGCCTTCTACGCCGCCTACGACGAGTGCTCGCACGCCGCGGTCGCGCTCTCCGAGGGTGAGGTCGACGGCTGCACGCTGGAGTGCTGGCTGCACGGCTCGCGCTTCGACCTGCGCACCGGCGAGCCGACCGGGCTGCCGGCCACCGAACCCGTACCCGTCTACCCCGTCGAAGTCCGCGACGGCGACATCTACCTCAGCCTGACGCCGAGTAATGGAGTGACCCGATAATGAGCACCCTGGAGATCCGCGACCTGAAGGTGTCGGTCAAGCTGCCCGAGGGTGAGCTCAAGCCGATCCTGGCCGGCGTCGACCTGACCGTCCGCTCCGGTGAGACCCACGCGATCATGGGGCCGAACGGTTCCGGCAAGTCGACCCTGGCGTACTCGATCGCCGGTCACCCCAAGTACGAGATCACCGGCGGCTCGGTGACCCTCGACGGCGAGGACGTGCTGGCCATGACGGTCGACGAGCGTGCCCGCGCCGGCCTCTTCCTGGCCATGCAGTACCCGGTCGAGGTGCCCGGCGTGTCGGTGGCGAACTTCCTGCGTACCGCCAAGACCGCCATCGACGGCGAGGCGCCGAAGCTGCGCACCTGGGGTGGCGAGCTGCGCGGTGCGATGGAGCGCCTCCAGATGGACCCGGCGTTCGCCCAGCGCAACGTCAACGAGGGCTTCTCCGGCGGTGAGAAGAAGCGGCACGAGATCGTCCAGCTGGAGCTGCTCAAGCCGAAGATCGCCATCCTCGACGAGACCGACTCGGGCCTCGACGTGGACGCGCTGCGCGTGGTCAGCGAGGGCGTCAACCGGGTCCGCGACACCGGCGACACCGGCGTGCTGCTGATCACCCACTACACGCGGATCCTGCGCTACATCAAGCCGGACTTCGTGCACGTCTTCGTCGCCGGCCGGATCGTCGAGCAGGGCGGCCCGGAGCTGGCCGACAAGCTCGAGGCCGAGGGCTACGAGCGGTACGCCGCCGGGGCCGGCACGGCCAAGGCCTGAGTCGGGAAGGCGCTGCCGAGATGACCAGCATCGCGATCCCGCCGGGGATGCCGCAGTACGACGACGTGCCGCGTTACGACGTGGCCCGGGTGCGCGCCGACTTCCCGATCCTGGACCGGGAGATCAACGGGCACCCGCTGGTCTACCTCGACAGCGCCAACACCTCGCACAAGCCCCGCCAGGTGCTCGACGTGCTCGGGGAGCACTACGCCCTGCACAACGCCAACGTGTCGCGCTCGGTGCACACGCTGGGCACCGAGGCCACCGAGGCGTACGAGGGGGCGCGGGCGAAGGTCGCCGCCTTCATTTCCGCGCGGAGCACCGACGAGGTGGTGTTCACGAAGAACTCCACCGAGGCGATCAACATCGTGGCGTACGCGTTCTCCAACGCCTCGCTGCGCCCGGACGGTGACCCCCGGTTCCGGCTCGGCCCGGGCGACGAGGTGGTGATCTCCGAGATGGAGCACCACTCGAACATCGTCCCGTGGCAGCTGCTGTGCGAGCGCACCGGTGCGACCCTGCGCTGGTTCCCGGTCACCGACCAGGGGCGGCTGGACGAGTCGGGCCTGGAAGACCTGGTCACCGAACGGACGAAGATCGTCTCGCTGGTGCACATGTCGAACATCCTCGGCACGGTCAACGCCACGTCCCGGATCACCGCGCGGGTCCGCGAGGTGGGCGCGCTGCTGCTGCTGGACTGCTCCCAGTCGGTGCCGCACCTGCCCATCGACGTGGTCGACCTGGACGCCGACTACATCGTCTTCACCGGCCACAAGATGTGCGGCCCGACCGGCATCGGCGTTCTCTGGGGCCGAGGCGAGCTGCTCGCGGCCATGCCGCCGGTGTTCGGCGGCGGCTCGATGATCGAGACGGTCACCATGGCCCGGTCGACGTTCGCCGCGCCGCCGGCCCGGTTCGAGGCGGGCACCCCGCCGATCGCCGAGGCGGTCGCGCTCGGCGCGGCGGTGGACTACCTCACCGGGATCGGGATGCGGGCCATTCAGTGGCACGAGAAGGAGCTCACGGCGTACGCGCTGGAGGCCCTCGGCTCGGTGCGCGACCTGCGGATCTTCGGCCCGACCGTGCCGGTCGGCCGGGGTGGCACCATCTCGTTCGCGCTGGGCGACGTGCACCCGCACGACGTGGGTCAGGTGCTCGACTCGCTCGGCGTGCAGGTGCGGGTGGGTCACCACTGTGCCAAGCCGGTGTGCAGCCGGTTCGGCGTCCCGGCCATGACCCGGGCCTCGTTCTACCTCTACACCACCACCGAGGAGATCGACGCTCTGGTGGCCGGTCTGGAGCAGGTGCGGAAGGTGTTCGACTGATGCAGCTCGACCAGCTCTACCAGGAGATCATCCTGGACCATTACAAGCACCCCCACGGGCGTGGCCTGCGCGACGCCGACGACCCGGGCGACCAGGTCGCGGAAGCGCACCACGTCAACCCGACCTGCGGCGACGAGGTCACCGTCCGGGTGGCCACCGACGGCGACGTGCTGCACGACATCTCGTACGACGGGATGGGCTGCTCGATCAGCCAGGCCTCGGCGAGCGTCCTGCACGAGTTGCTGCGCGGCCGGGGCGCCGGGGAAGCATTTCAGGTGCACGAGGCGTTCGTGGAGTTGATGTCCGGACGTGGCCAGGTCACGCCGGACGAGGACGTACTCGGTGACGGGGTTGCTTTCGCGGGTGTCGCCCGCTACCCCGCCCGGGTCAAGTGCGCGCTGCTGCCGTGGATGGCGTTCAAGGACGCCGCGGCACGCGCCGGTGTGGGCGTGAGCCCGGAGGTGAAGGCATGAGCGAGAACACCGCTACCGCAGCGACGCCGGAGGCCGGTGACGCCACCGCGGCGCCGCAGACCGACGCCGTGACGACCGACGGTGCCGCGACGCCGGGTGCCGGCGACGCCGCCACCCCGACGGCCGGCGCCAGCAAGGCCATGATCGCCGACATCGAGGAGGCGATGAAGGACGTCGTCGACCCGGAGCTCGGCATCAACGTGGTCGACCTCGGCCTGGTGTACGGCGTGCACGTCGACGACGAGAACGTCGCCACCCTGGACATGACGCTCACCTCGGCGGCCTGCCCGCTGACCGACGTGATCGAGGACCAAGCCCGGCAGGCGCTGACCACCGGCCCCGGCGGCGGTCTGGTCAACGACATCCGGATCAACTGGGTGTGGCTCCCGCCGTGGGGCCCGGACAAGATCACCGACGAGGGTCGGGACCAGCTCCGTTCCCTCGGCTTCAACGTCTGACCTGGTCGGATCTCCTCGAGCGCGGCACCCGACGGGTGCCGCGCTCGACGCGTATCGCGGCGCGCCGCGCTGCGCCCACTCTGCGAGATCGTGCTCGATCCAGGATCGGGTGGCATCGGCGAGTGGGTGAGGCCACCACAACCAGGATCGAGCACGATCTTGGCGGGGTGCGCGGGGCGCGGGCGCGGAAATCCGGTGGCGCTGCGCGGCTCCGGCGCGCACGATGTGCTGGTGATTGAGGCGTACCCGATGCAGGTCCCTGTCCGCGCGGCGACCGCCGTGCGTCGACAGCGGCCGGTGCGGGGACGGGCCTCCACGCCGCACCGACGTCCGTGAGCGGGGCGTTCCTGGCCGGCCTGGTGGCCGGCTACGGCGTCGCCATCCCCGTGGGCGCGATCGCGGTCCTCGTCCTGGGGCTCAGTGCCCGTACCTCGTTCCGGGTCGGCGCCGCCGCCGCGCTCGCCGTGGCGACGGCCGACGGGCTCTACGCGGCGGTCGCCGCGCTCGGCGGCGCGGCCTGGCCAAGCTCATCGCGCCAGCCGCCGGCCCGCTGCGGGTGGTCGCCGCCGTGGTTCTGCTGGGGCTCGCCGCGCACGGCCTCTGGCGTACCTGGTCGGTCCACCGTTCGGGGCGGCCACCGGCGGCGCGCACCGGTCCGGGCATGAGCACTCCGGGGCGGGCCTACGCGGCGCTGCTCGGGCTGACCCTGCTGAACCCGACGACGGTTCTCTACTTCGCCGCGCTGGTGCTCGGTCGTCGGGACACGGCCGACCCGGGCGCGATCCCCGCGGCGCTGTTCGTGGCCGGTGTGTTCCTGGCGTCGGCGAGCTGGCAGCTGCTCATCGCCGGCGGCGGCACGGTGGTCGGTCGGGCGTTGACCGGGCCGCGCGGCCGACTGGTCACCGGCCTGGTGTCCAGCTCGCTCATCGCCGCGCTGGCGGTGGCCGCGCTGCTGCCGGGCTGAGCGGTCACCGCCCGGCCACCCGGCCGGGCGCGCCGTGCCGTACGGTCGGGCGGTGACCAGTCGACCCGCAGCCGGGGGAGGCCGGTGGGTCGAGGTGGACCCGGCCCGCGTCGGCCGCTGGGTCGAGGGCTTCGCCGACCGGCACGGCCCGCACACCACCACCGCGCGGGAGTACGGCCTGCTGCTCACCGCCTCCGACGGGACCACCGCCGAGCTGTACGCCCCGCCGGGCTCACCGGCCGGCGTCGACGTGGCCGGGTTCGTGACCTCAGCCGTCGCGCCCCGCCGGATCGGTCTGCTGCTGGCCCGCAAGGGCGCCGTGGCCGTCGGTGTGGCCGAGGGCGCCGATCTCGTCGTCTCCAAGGTGGACACCCGGTACGTGCAGGGGCGCACCGCCGCGGGGGGATGGTCGCAGCAGCGGTTCGCCCGGCGGCGTGACAACCAGGCCAAGGCGGCGTTGGGTGACGCGGCGGAGCTGGCCGTACGGCTGCTGTTGCCGGAGGCGGCGAGGCTCGCCGCGGTGGTCTGCGGCGGCGACCGACGGGCGGTGGACAGTGTGCTGGCCGACCGGCGGTTGTCCCCGCTCGTGCCGCTGCGGGCCGAACGGTTGCTCGACGTGCCGGAGCCTCGGCACGCGGTGCTGGTCGCGGCGGTGGCCGCGGCCCGAGCGGTACGGATCCGCCTGCGCGACCCGGCCCCCGACTGACCCCGGCGGTCGGTGCTGGTCGCGGCGGTGGCCGCGGCCCGAGCGGTACGGATCCGCCTGCGCGACCCGGCCCCCGACTGACCCGGCGGTCGGCGGCGCCGGCCAGAGACGACCGCCACCCGAAACGGGGTTCCTGGCGTGCCGCCGCGCCGGCGGTCGGAGTATGGGCACGTGGAGTTTCTGGTTGACATGGTGACGACGGTGCCGGAGGGCACGTCGGAGGACGAGGTCGCCGACATGCGCCGCCGTGAGGCGGCACGCTCGGCCGAGCTGACGGCGCAGGGCAGTCTTCTTCGACTGTGGCGGCCGCCGCTGGCGCCGGGGGAGTGGCGTACGTGGGGGCTCTTCCAGGCCGACGACGCGGACGAGCTGGAGGCGGTCCTCACGTCGATGCCGCTGCGCGCCTGGCGGCGCGAGACGGTGACCCCGTTGACACCGCACCCGAACGACCCGGGTCAGCCGGTTCGGTGAGCCCGCGTGGGCTCGTCACTCCCACCCGATCAGCAGGGAGATCATCATGTCCAGTGCCGAGGCTCAGATCCTGCGGACCGTTCTCGACCGGTGGAAGTCGGCGGTCGACGCCCACGAGCCGGATCGCGTCGCGTCGTACTTCACCGACGACGCGATCTTCCAGGGTCTGCACCCGTACTCCGTCGGCCCGGCCGGCGTCGCCGCGTACTACGCCGCCCAGCCGCTCGGCCTGACCGCCGCGTACGACATCCGGGAGACCCGCCGTCTCTCCGACGATCTGGTCCTCGGCTACCTGGAGGTGGAGTTCGGCTTCACCGACCGGCCGCCCCTGACGGTGAACCTCGGCGTACTCCTGCGCCGGCAAGACAACACCTGGCTAATCACCCACTACCAAGTCTCAAACCCAACCTAACCCCCCGCCCCGCCCC
>NZ_JAEVHM010000189.1 GCF_016802865.1 Micromonospora parastrephiae
CGCGACCGCCCGGCGGGCGGCCACGTCGGCGGCGAAGTCGGGCGACTCGGGCGCCAGCACCCGCACCGGTACGTCGGAGAGCGTCGCCGGGTCGGGCAGCGCGGCCGGGTCGAGCACCATCAGCGGCGCCTCCAGCACGTTCAGCCCCGCCGAGCGGGCCACCGCCAGCAGTTGCGGGGTGCTCTCGTGCACCCACTCGAAGGCCTCCGGCAGGCCGAGCTCCCGTTGCCGTTCGCGGACGGAGGCCACGTCGGCCAGCGACGGCGGTTCGGTGGCGTCGATGCGGGGCCGGGCGTAGAAGGGCCAGCCGGCGCCTTCGCGGACGAACAACACCAGCCCGCCATGCCCCTCCACGCCGGCGACGTCGCGGGGCACCGCGTCGTAGAAGCGTTCCAACCGGTCGAAGACGTCCCGATGCAGCGGATCCACCGCGCGAGACTACACGTCCCAGAGTCTGGACGGTGTGATCAATCTGGAGTGGCCTTGTGGCCCCGGCCCTAACGTAGACTCAACAGACCCACGGGCCGACGTCGTCCCCACCATGATCCAACCTGAGTGACGACAGGAGGCCCGGTGGCTCAGCCGTACGCGGACAAGACACAGCCGTACCCGCACAGCCCGCAGGCGTCCCCTACGCCCGGCCCCCGCCCGTCCGCCCAGGGCCTCTACGACCCGGCGCAGGAGCACGACGCCTGCGGGGTGGCCTTCGTGGCGGACCTGCACGGCCGGCGCTCGCACGCGGTCGTCGCCAACGGGCTCGGCGCGCTCTGCCGCCTGGACCACCGGGGTGCCCGGGGCGCGGAGCCCAACACCGGCGACGGCGCGGGCATCATGATCCAGGTTCCGGACGCGTTCCTGCGCGCGGTGGCCGGCGTGGCGTTGCCCCCGGCCGGTGAGTACGCCACAGGTCTGGTCTTCCTCCCCGACGACGACGCCGCGGAGGCCCGCGCCCGCCGGGTCGTCGAGAAGTACGCGCTGGTCGAGGGCGCGGACCTGCTCGGCTGGCGGGACGTGCCGATCGACCCGGACGGGCTCGGCGAGACCGCCCTGGCGGCGATGCCCCGGGTCCGGCAGCTCTTCGTGGCCGCGCGTCGGCTCACCGACTCGCCCGCCGGTCCGGCCGGTTCCGCGCTGCGCGGCATCGACCTGGACCGGGTGGCGTTCTGCCTGCGTAAGCAGGCCGAGCGGGAGACCGCCGAGCGGGGCGTGCCGGCGTACTTCCCGTCGCTGTCCAGCCGCACGATGGTCTACAAGGGGATGCTCACCCCCGACCAGTTGCCGGCGTTCTACCCGGATCTGCGCGACGAGCGGGTGGACAGCGCCATCGCGCTGGTGCACTCCCGCTTCTCCACGAACACGTTCCCGTCCTGGCCGCTGGCGCACCCGTACCGGTTCATCGCGCACAACGGCGAGATCAACACGATCCGCGGCAACCGCAACTGGATGCAGGCCAGAGAGTCGATGCTCAGCGGCGGTTCCACCGCCGCCGGGCACGTGCCGGGCAACATCCGGCGGGTCTTCCCGGTCTGTACCCCCGGCGCCTCCGACTCGGCGAACTTCGACGAGGTGTTGGAGCTGCTGCACCTGGCGGGGCGGAGCCTGCCGCACGCGGTGCTCATGATGATCCCTGAGGCGTGGGAGAACGACCCCGGCATGCAGCCGGACAAGCGGGCGTTCTACCGCTTCCACGCCAGCCTCATGGAGCCGTGGGACGGGCCGGCGTCGGTCGCGTTCACCGACGGGGACATCGTCGGCGCGGTGCTGGACCGCAACGGGCTGCGCCCGGGGCGCTGGTGGCAGACCGAAGACGGCCTCGTCGTGCTGGGCTCCGAGGCGGGCGTGCTCGACCTCGACCCGGCCCACGTGGTCGCCAAGGGGCGGCTCCAGCCGGGGAAGATGTTCCTGGTCGACACCGTCGCCGGTCGGATCGTGCACGACGAGGAGATCAAGTCCGAGTTGGCCGCCGCGCAGCCGTACGGCGAGTGGCTGCACGCCGGGCTGATCGAGCTGGACGACCTGCCGGCCCGCGAGCACACCGTCTACACCCACGACTCGGTGCGTCGCCGCCAGCAGACCTTCGGCTACACGCAGGAGGAGCTGAAGATCCTGCTCGCGCCGATGGCGCGTACCGGCGCGGAGCCGCTGGGCTCGATGGGCACGGACACCCCGATCTCGCCGCTGTCCACCCGGCCGCGGCTGCTCTACGACTACTTCCACCAGCTCTTCGCCCAGGTCACCAACCCGCCGCTGGACGCCATCCGCGAGGAGTTGGTCACCAGCCTGGCGTCGACCATCGGGCCGGAGGGCAACCTGCTCGACCCGGGCGCGGCGAGCTGCCGGCAGATCGTGCTGCCGCACCCCATCATCGACAACGACGAGCTGGCGAAGATCCTCTCCATCGACGAGGACGGCGACCTGCCCGGCTTCAAGGCGGTCCGGGTCTCCGGGCTGTACCGCATCCGGGAGGGCGCGCCGGGATCAAGGCGCGGCTGACCGAGATCTGCCGGCACGTCTCCGAGGCGATCGAGGACGGCGTCCGCATCCTGGTGCTCTCCGACCGGGACTCCAACGCCGACCTGGCGCCGATCCCGTCGCTGCTGCTCACCGCCGCCGTGCACCAGCACCTGGTGCGGGAGCAGACCCGCACCCAGGCGGCGCTGATCGTGGAGTCCGGCGACTGCCGGGAGGTGCACCACGCGGCGGTCCTGATCGGGTACGGCGCGGCGGCGGTCAACCCCTACCTGGCGTTCGAGTCGGTGGAGGACATGATTTCCACGGGCGCGCTGGCCGGCGTGGAGCCCGCCGCCGCGGTGCGCAACTACGCGAAGGCGCTCGGCAAGGGCGTCCTGAAGATCATGTCGAAGATGGGCATCTCGACGGTCTCGTCGTACTGCGGTGCGCAGGTCTTCGAGGCGGTCGGCCTGGACAGCCGGCTGGTCGACCGCTACTTCCGGGGCACACCCAGCCGGATCGGCGGGGTGGGGCTGGCCGGCGTGCACGCCGAGGTGGCCGCACGGCACGCGCTGGCGTGGCCGCCGGCGGGCACCGCCGACTCCGACCGGCTGGAGGTCGGCGGCGAGTACCAGTGGCGCCGCGAGGGTGAGCTGCACCTGTTCAACCCGGAGACGGTCTTCCTGCTCCAGCACGCCACCCGCAGCCGGCAGTACGACGTGTTCCGGCAGTACACGGCGAAGGTGGACGCGCTGGCGGCGCAGGCCGGTTCGCTGCGCGGGCTGTTCACCCTGCGTACCGGGGTCCGTCCGGCGGTGCCTCTCGACGAGGTCGAGCCGGCCTCCGAGATCGTCAAGCGGTTCGCCACCGGCGCCATGTCGTACGGGTCGATCTCCGCCGAGGCGCACGAGACGCTCGCCGTCGCCATGAACCGCCTCGGTGGCAAGTCCAACACCGGCGAGGGCGGCGAGGACGTCGAGCGGCTGCACGATCCGCTGCGTCGGTCGGCGGTCAAGCAGATCGCCAGCGGCCGGTTCGGCGTGACCAGCGAATACCTGGTCAACGCCGACGACCTCCAGATCAAGATGGCGCAGGGGGCCAAGCCCGGCGAGGGCGGCCAACTGCCCGGCAACAAGGTCTGGCCGTGGATCGCCCGGACCCGGCACGCCACTCCGGGCGTCGGCCTGATCTCGCCGCCGCCGCACCACGACATCTACTCCATCGAGGACCTGGCGCAGCTCGTCCACGATTTGAAGTGCGTCAACCCGGCCGCCCGGGTGCACGTCAAGCTGGTCAGCGAGGTCGGCGTCGGCACGGTCGCGGCTGGCGTGGCGAAGTTGAAGGCCGACGTCATCCTCATCTCGGGCCACGACGGCGGCACGGGCGCGTCCCCGCTGAACTCGCTCAAGCACGCCGGCACCCCGTGGGAGCTGGGGCTGGCCGAGGCCCAGCAGACGCTGCTGCTGAACAAGCTGCGCGACCGGGTCACCGTGCAGGTCGACGGTCAGCTCAAGACCGGCCGGGACGTGCTGATCGCGGCGCTGCTCGGCGCGGAGGAGTTCGGCTTCGCGACCGCGCCGCTGATCGTCGCCGGCTGCGTGATGATGCGGGTGTGCCACCTGGACACCTGCCCGGTCGGCATCGCCACCCAGAACCCGGTGCTGCGGGAGCGGTTCACCGGCACCCCGGAGTTCGTGGAGAACTTCTTCCTGTTCCTCGCCGAGGAGGTCCGGGGATACCTGGCCGAGTTGGGCTTGCGGTCCATCGAGGAGGCGATCGGGCAGTCCGAGCTGCTCGATGTCGTCCCGGCGGTGACGCACTGGAAGGCGCACGGGCTGGATCTGGCGCCCGTCCTGCACCTGCCCGAGCTGCCGGCCGGCGCCGCCCGGCGCGGGGTCCGGGCGCAGGACCACGGCCTGGAGCAGGCGCTGGACAACGAGCTGATCGCGTTGGCCCGTCCGGCGCTGTCCGAGGGCGCACCGGTACGGGTGGAGGTGGCGGTGCGCAACGAGCACCGCAGCGTCGGCGCGATGCTCGGCGGCGAGGTGACCCGCCGCTTCGGCGCGCGGCCTTCCCGAGGACACCATCGAGTTCGTGCTGCACGGCACGGCCGGGCAGTCGTTCGGCGCGTTCCTGCCGCGCGGGGTGACCCTGCGGCTGCACGGCGACGCCAACGACTACGTGGGCAAGGGCCTCTCCGGCGGTCGCCTGATCGTCCGCCCGGACGCCGCCGCGCCGTTCCTCGACCCGGACGCCGAGCCGGGGCAGCGCGCGGAGGACCAGATCATCGCCGGCAACACCATCCTGTACGGGGCCACCGCGGGCGAGGTCTTCCTGCGTGGCCGGGTGGGGGAGCGGTTCGCGGTGCGTAACTCCGGCGCGGTGGCCGTCGTCGAGGGTGTCGGCGACCACGGCTGCGAGTACATGACTGGCGGCACGGTGGTGGTGCTCGGCGCGACCGGTCGCAACTTCGCCGCCGGCATGTCCGGCGGTACGGCGTTCGTGCACCACCTGGACCGCTCCCGCGTCAACGCGGAGCTGGTCGATTTGGCGCCGCTCGGTGAGCAGGAGCAGACGCTGCTGCACGAGCTGGTCCAGCGGCACGTGGCCGAGACCGGTTCGGCGGTCGCCGAGGAGCTGCTCAAGCGCTGGCCGGATGCGGTGACCGAGTTCACCGCCGTGGTGCCCCGCGACTACCGCCGGGTGCTGGAGATCATGCGGGCCGCCGAAGCCGCCGGCCGCGACGTCGACGACGCGGTCATGAAAGAACTGACCGCACCGGCTGTGCCGGCGATGCCGGTGCCGCCCGCTCCGCGGGTGGCGGCCCAGGAGGTGGCACGTGCCTGACCCGAACGGTTTCCTGCGCTACGACCGGCGGTTGCCGGCCCGCCGCCCGGTGCCGGTGCGGATCAGCGACTGGCGTGAGGTGTACCCGCCGGCCGGTGAGGACCTTGTCCGTGAGCAGGCCACCCGCTGCATGGACTGCGGCATCCCGTTCTGCCACGACGGTTGCCCGTTGGGCAACCGCATCCCGGACTGGAACGACCTGGTCCGCACCGGCAACTGGGACGCCGCGGTGGAGTCGCTGCACGCCACCAACAACTTCCCGGAGTTCACCGGCCGGCTCTGCCCGGCGCCCTGCGAGGCGGCCTGCGTGCTGGGCATCGCCGGCGGCCAGCCGGTGACCATCAAGCAGGTCGAGGTGGAGATCGCCGACGCCGCGGCGGCGCGCGGGTTCACCCCCAGCCCCGTCCCGGCGCCGTCGGGCCGCTCGGTCGCCGTCGTCGGTTCCGGGCCCGCCGGTCTCGCCGCCGCCCAGCAGTTGGCCCGCGCCGGTCACGCGGTGACGGTGTACGAGCGCGACGACGCGATCGGCGGTCTGCTCCGGTACGGCATCCCCGACTTCAAGTTGGAGAAGCGGCACATCGACGCCCGGCTGGCCCAGCTCGCCGCGGAGGGGGTGCGCTTCCGCACCGGGGTGAACGTCGGGGTGGACGTCACCGCCGAGCAGTTGCGCGCCGAGCACGACGCGGTGCTGCTGGCCTGCGGCGCGTTGCAGGGCCGGGACACTCCGGAGACCCCGGGGCGGCCGTTGCGGGGCGTACACCAGGCGATGGCGCACCTGGTCGCGGCCAATCGCGCGGTCGCCACGGCGGCCAGCGACGGGCCCGGCGTCGCAGCGACCGGCGCGGGCCGACCGGCGCGGGCGGTGCTGCCGGACGGCACTCCGATCGACGCGGCCGGCAAGCACGTGGTGATCATCGGTGGCGGGGACACGGCGGCGGACTGCCTGGGCGTCGCGCACCGGCAGGGCGCTGCGGCGTGCACCAGCTCGACCTGTACCCGCGACCGCCGCACGAGCGCGACGAGGCGCGGGACCCGTGGCCGACCTGGCCGTGGATCCTGCGCAGCTACCCGGCGCACGAGGAGGGCGGCGAGCGGGTCTTCGCCGTCGCGGTGCAGGAGTTCGTGGACGACGGCACCGGCCAGGTGCGGGCGGTACGGATCGCCGAGGTGACCGTCCAGAAGCGCGACGGCCGGCGCGTCGTCACCGTCGTGCCGGGTTCGGAGCGGGAGCTTCCGGCGGATCTGGTGTTGTTGGCGATCGGTTTCGAGGGCACCGAGCAGCAGCCGCTGCTGGCGCAGTTCGGGGTGACCCGGAACCCTCGGGGCGCGATCGACGCCCGCGACGACTGGCAGACCGACGCCGACGGGGTGTTCGTCGCCGGCGACATGCACCGGGGCGCCTCGCTGATCGTCTGGGCCATCGCCGAGGGGGCGTGCGGCGGCCGCCGCGATCCACGGCTACCTGGGCGGCGCCGGGGGCGCTGCCGGCGCCGGTCGCCCGGCCGCGCAGCCGCTCGCCGTTCGCTGAGAGTCCGCCGGCCGGGCCGTTCCGGGCTCGACCCGGGTGCGGGAGTTCGGCCACCGCCGGGCAGGCCGCTCGCCGCTGAGACAGCGGTCACCCCCGGCGGCCGTCGTGCGGGACCGACCGGCACGAAGATCATCGTTACGCTGCGGTCATGGACATCGAGGAGCGGCTACGGCGAACCCGTCGCTGGCTGTGGGTCGTGCTGATCGGACTCTTCCTGAGCGGCGTCACCGCGTTTCCGCTGGAGATCGAGGTGCGCTGGCTGCTGCGCGCACTGGACCCCCTCGCCGGCCAACTGCCGGCGCTGGTCAACTGGATCGAGCGGGTCCACACCGGACTCGTCACGGCGGGCGAGGACTACCCGTTCCTGCTGTACGGCACCGACTGGCTGGCCTTCGCCCACCTGGTGCTGGCGGTGGCGTTCTGGGGGCCGCTGCGTGACCCGGTGCGCAACGTCTGGGTGGTGCAGGTCGGCATGATCGCCTGCGCGGGGATCGTCCCGCTGGCGCTGATCTGCGGCCCGATCCGGGACATCCCCTGGTTCTGGACGCTCGTCGACCTGTCCTTCGCGGTCGGGGCTTTCCCGCCGCTCTGGTTCGCCTACCGGCACATCCGCGCCGTCGAGGCGAGCACGGCCGAGCCGGCGGGCGCCCCGGTGGCGGTGGGCGGGGCCTCGGCGTCCTGAGCCACCACCCGGACCGATCGTCGGGCGTCGGGACAGGGGCCGGCCCCGGACAGCCGGAAGGCCCGCCGCGCGGGCGACGGGCCTTCCGGGTGATGCCTGGCTCTAGTGCGACAGCAGGTGGTGGCTCTCGCGGATCTTGGCCCAGGACTTCGGCTCGGCCGGCGGTGCGGCCTTACGCGCGGCGCTGGCCACGTCGGGCCGACCCGCGGTGAACAGCCAGGTGGTGAACAACTCGTCCAGGTCCAGACCGGAGATCCGCTCGGCGAGGGCCTGGAACTGCGCGATGGTGCCGTTGCCGTACCGGTGCTCCGCGGTCCACGCGGGCAGGATCTCGAAGAACGCGTCGTCGCCGACGGCCAGGCGCAACTGGTGCAGGGTCATCGCTCCCCGGTCGTAGACGGCGTTGTCGAAGACCCGATCGGCGCCCGGGTCGCCGGGCAGCACCTGCCAGAACTCGTCGTCGGCCGGGTAGCTGGCGTAGGTGAAGTCGAAGACCTCCTGCGCGGTGCCCTCGCCCTGCTCCTCCGACCAGAGCCACTCGGCGTACGAGGCGAAGCCCTCGTTGAGCCAGATGTTGCGCCACTCGGCCACCGAGACGGAGTCTCCGAACCACTGGTGCGCGTTCTCGTGCGCCACCACGTACGTGTTGGCGCCACGCCGCCAGAAACCCGGCCCGTACACCGGTCGGGTCTGCGTCTCCAGCGCGAAGCTGATGCCGTCCACCGGCCCGGCCACGCCGCCCTGCGCCTCGAAGGGGTACGGGCCGAAGATCCCGCTCTCCCAGTCGACGATCTCGGCGGTCCGCTCGATGCTGGCCCGCGCGGCCGGCCCCAGCTCGCCCAGCGAGGTGCTGTACGCGTTGACGACCGGTTGGCCACTGGGCGTGGTGTCGGTGACGATGTCGTACTGGCCGATGGCCATGAAGGCCAGGTAGGTGGCGGTGGGGGAGGTGGTCCGCCAGATCCACCGGGTGCGGTTGCCGGCCTCGGCCACCGGCGGCCGGGGCTGCACGCCGTTGCTGATCACCTCGACGCCGGTGGGCACCGACACGGAGATGTCGAAGGTGGCCTTGTCCAGTGGGTGGTCGTTGCTCGGGAACCACCACCACGCCGACTCGGGCTCGTTGACCGCAAGCGCCCCGTCGGCGGTACGCGTCCAGCCGGTGTAGTCATTGACCAGGGTCTCCGACGGGACGCCGGCGTAGCGCACCACGATGGTGAGCTGCTGGCCCCGGGTGATGGTGCGGGCCGGCGTGACCACCAGCTCGTGCGCACCCGCGGTGCTGCTGCTCGCCTCCCAGCCGTTGACGCGTACCGATTCGACGTCGAGCAGGAAGTCCAGGTTGAACGCCGAGAGATCCTGCGTGGCGGTGGCCAGGATGGTGGTGGTGCCGGTGAGCCGGTCGGTCGCCGGGTCGTAGCGCAGCCGAACGTCGTAGTGCTCGACGTCGTAGCCGCCGTTGCCGTAGTCGGGGAAGTAGGTGTCGCCCAGGCCCGGCGCACCGGGTTGCGGCGCGACGGTGACGGTGGGCCGGCCCCAGCCTGTCGGGGCGGCCTGGCCGGCGGTGCCGGCGAGCATGGTGCCGGCGGTGGTGAGGGTCAGGGCGGCGGTGGCCGCCGTGAGGACTCGTCGCACGAGGTGGACTCCCTCCATCGGGTGTACGCCTCGCCAACCTAATCGACAACGGTGAACCTTGCCGGCCCGCCGCGCGGCCGGGTCGGCTATTCCAATGATCTAAGTGTTTCGATAGCATTACCGCCTGGTAACAAATGTTCCACCCCTGGCCACGCGCGCGGTCGCAGGATCCCACCACCCCGTCACTGTGGAGGTCCGTCATGCCCCACCGCCCGCTGGCCCGCGCCCTGGCCGCGCTGGTCGCCGCGTTCACCGCCGCCCTCGGCGCCGTGCTCGTCCCCGGCACCGCCCAGGCCGCCGCCGTCAACTACGTCGCGCTCGGCGACTCGTACTCCTCCGGTGTCGGCGCCGGCCCGTACGACTGGTCCGGCTGCCTGCGCAGCCAGAAGTCGTACGCCCCGCTCTGGGCGGCCGCCCACGGCGTGACCAGCTTCAGCTTCCCGGCGTGCGGCGGCGCGGTCACCGCCGACGTGCTCAACGACCAGGTCAACGCGCTCAGCGCCAGCACCACCCTGGTCACCATCACCATCGGCGGCAACGACGCCGGCTTCGTCGACGTCATCACCAGTTGCCGGTTCGGCAGCACCTCGTCCTGCACCAACGCCGTCAACACCGCCAAGGCGTTCGCCACCTCGACGCTGCCCGGCCGGCTCGACGCCACGTACGCCGCCATCCGCAACCGGGCGCCCAACGCCCGACTGATCGTCCTCGGCTACCCACGGCTGTTCGAGACGACCTCCTGCGGTTGGCTGGCCATGAGCACCTACAAGCGCACCATCCTCAACGAGGCCGCCGACGTGCTCGCCTCGGTCACCGCCAGCCGGGCCGCCGCGGCCGGCGCCACCTTCGCCGACACCCGGGGCGCCTTCGCCGGGCACGGCGTCTGCGCCGGCGACCCGTGGATCAACGACATCTCCGGCATCGTCGAGGCGTACCACCCGGACGCCGACGGCTACCGCTACGGCTATCTGCCTGCGCTGAACGCCGTCACCGGCTGACGCGCACCATCACGTCGGGCGCCGACGGTCCAGACGTGGGCCGTCGGCCGCCGCGACCCGAATGCGCGGGTCGGTACTGTCCCGGTGTCACCGCTGTCCGTTAGGGTTTCCGCGAACCGGACAGCCGTGGCGTGGGAGGCACAGCGTGGGCAGGCTCGCGTCGGCGTACGGGCAGGCGGTCACCGCCCACGGGGGGCCCGAGCACACCTGGACACCGTCCGGGGCGCGCTCGGCGCCGCCCCGGCACCCACCGCGCCGGTCGGCGCCGGCGACCTGGTCGACCGGCTGGCCCGCCTCGGCGGCGCGC